>DATLLF010000152.1:0-5075 GCA_035537955.1 Vicinamibacterales bacterium
ATGCATGGCCGTCGATCCGCGCATGCTGGTCACAGCAGGCGAAACACGATCGCGGCAATGGCTGTCGGCAGGAGTGCTCCTGCCAGCAGTCCGATCGGCAAAATCGCCCCATCGAAGAAGCGACCCAGCAGCGCCTGCCCGGCCGGGTTCGGCGCATTTGCGATCACCGTCAACCCTCCGCCCACCACCGCGCCTTGAACCACCGCGAGCTTCAGCTCGTCGCCCAGATTCGGCACGAGCGTGGCCAGAAAAGTGATGAGCGCGTTGTCATTAACGGCCGTCAACGCCGTTGCCCCGAAGAACAATGGACTCTCGGGAAGCCTGCTGAGTAGCGGCGCGATCCACCATCCCTGCAGCCCGCCGTGGATCACCAAGCCTGCGAGAAAGAACCCCACGAGCAGCGGAGTCTTCAGCTCGATGCGGCTCTGGTACGGCGCGGTGGCGCGAGCAAATCCGAGGAAGAACAGAAACCCGCCAAGAAACAGCGCCGGGTCGTGCGCGTTGAAAACAGTCCACACCATGAACGCGAGGTGCACCGCGACCACCGATGGCGGCACGGGCAGCAGCGCGGCCCCAGCTGAGTCGTCGTCGGGTTGCTCCACTTCGGGCACCGGCGATCGAGCAGCGAGACTTCCCAATTCCTTCCGGAACAAGACGAAGTAAACCGCTGTCGACACCACGTTGGCCGTGATGGCGCGCCAACCGAAATTCGCGACCATGAACGGGATGTCCCACCCCCACGTGCGCGCCACCATCAGCACAGGCGGTGCCGCGAACTGCGTCAGCGTCCCGCCAATCGAGACGTTGACGAACAACACTCCCAGCGTCGCGTATTTCAGCCGTGTTGAGGGTTGCAGGTCAAAGAACTGCCGCGCGAGCAACAGCGCGCAAATCGTCATCGCCGCCGGCTCGGTGATGAGCGAACCCAGCACCGGGCCTATCGTGAGAATCGCCGCCCACCAGGCCGCAGGTGTCGCGCCACCAAACGCCGCCACTCGCCGCAGGGTTGACTCAGCGAAGCCAATGATCGGCCGTGTCGACGCGAGCGCCATGATGACGACGACGAACAGGGGCTCCGTGTAGTTGACCGTTTCGCTGACGTAGTGCCGGGCCGCCTCCCACCCGGCGTACGCCGTGGTCGCGACGACGAGCACCACCGCCCACAGGCCAAAGACCACTTCGACTTCCCCGAGGAAGTGCAGCGCTTCAGCACGCAGACTCGGCGACGCCGATCCGCCGTGCGCCTGTGCCTCTTCATCGTGGCGGTGCTGCACCCGGTGCGCGAGACGCGCGAAGCGGGCCGCCGCAAACGTGTGGAGAATCGCCAGGAAAAACACGCCCGTGGCGATCGCGTTGAACGGCTCGATCTGCACACGCATGGCCAGATCGGCGGCGAGCGTCTGGTCGGCGCCGGATGGATAACTCTCCAGGGCCCTCGGAATCGCCGTGATCGCGGCCGTGTCGTCGCTCATCGGAGCACGGACCTGCGGAGGCTGACGGAGGTGGACTGAGTGGTCATGATTGGCCTGAGCCGACATCCCTTCCACGGGCTGCGGCAGCGTCGCGAGCCTTGAGCGCCCCCAGTAGCAAGAGCATCAGGCCGACCAGAAGGAGTACGTGCACGAGATCGCCGATTCTGTACAGCCCGAG
Organism: Vicinamibacterales bacterium; assembly: GCA_035537955.1. Classification (GTDB taxonomy): domain Bacteria; phylum Acidobacteriota; class Vicinamibacteria; order Vicinamibacterales; family 2-12-FULL-66-21; genus JACDCA01. Next base: position 1,651 of record DATLLF010000152.1, read on the forward strand.
GACGCCGAGCAGCCACGCGATAAGCAGAACGCCATCTTCAACAGCATCGAGCTTCGGAACAGCCAGCTCCCGAGAGACCATCCGGTCAGTTGCGGAATGAATGGCCTGGCGAGATGCCCGGCAATTCCCATTGCCGAGCAAGATGGGAGCGAGGGCAAGCGCCGAGCGCGACGAGATTCGCGCGACCCCTCGAGACGTGTTCCGGGTGCCCAGTGACGACTACAGGTGGGATTCTGCCGAGACAGGTGAAGGGCCAACGTGTCGGACAATCCACGAACCGAGCCTGCCAACTCGACGAATCCTCCTGGTCTCGCAACGACCATGAGGATGGCGGCCCGACCATCCAGTTGCCTGCAGCGGACGCCCGCTGCACCCTTCGATCTCTCAGCTGCGTTCAGTATACGCGTAGGGCCGGGCGCTCGAACTACCGCTCTTCAACGTTGCTCCCCCGGATCTGCTTGCTCACGAACTGCACAACGTCGGACGGAAGACCAACAGGGACGGCCATATTGCTCCATGTTCGCGGTTCGTGTCGGCGGTGCCAACAAGACATGGGAACAGTGTGCGCTGGCTGCCATCAGACCGACGTCTCTTCCCATCCCCGAACCGAATACAGCAGCGGCTTGGTCCAGAGACTCTCGAGACCCTCGAGGATATCGGAGGCCCAGTTGAAGACGTTCCGTCCTGCGACCACCTTCCGCATGGCCCGCATGCGCGTCATCTGTTCTTCGCTCGTCATGTGTATGGCGTTTGCGAGGGCCGTCGCGAACGCGTCGATGTCGTAGGGATTGATGATCACCGCGTCCTCGAGCTCCTGTGCGGCCCCTGCCAGAGCGCTGAGCACGAGCACGCCGTGCTCATCGTCACGAGCCGCGACGAACTCCTTCGCCACGAGGTTCATTCCGTCATGCAGGGAACTGACGATGCAGAAGTGGGCCAGACGATAGAGGGCGACGAGGCTGAAGGCGCTCAACGGTGTGGTGTAGTACGACACGACGGGTGAGCCGCCCGGAACTGCGTAGCGCGTATTGACCGCGGCGATCCGCTCGCCGATCTCCGCTTCGATCGCCGCATAGCTCTCGAGATCAGACCGAGAGGGGACGCCAATCTGCACGAATGTCAGCCTTCCCCGCAGATCCGGTCTCCGGGCCATGAGCGCGTCGAGCGCCTCGAGGCGCTCGGGAATGCCCTTGGTATAGTCCAGACGATCGACGCCCAGTCCGATGATGTCCGCGCGCAGGTCGAACAGGCCTCGCAGGCGCTCCTGTTCCTGCCGGAGCGCCGGGTCAGCGGCGAATTGCTGGATTCGGTCGTAGTCGACACCAATCGGCACCGAGACCACCGTGGTCGAACGGCCGCGGAATCGAACGCGCGACGACTCGAGCTCCACTTCGGCGTGTAACTCTTCTTCAGCCGCCATCAGAAAGTTTCGACGGTCGCGCTCCAGCTGAAAGGCGATCAGATCGTTGGCGAGCAGCCCCGCGACCAGCTCGCGGCGCCACGGACAGATGCGAAGTCGATCCGGGTAGGGCCAGGGAATGTGCCAGAAGAGGGCGGTGCGGCTGTTGGGCCGCAGTGCCCGCAAGGCCGGCGCCACGAGGGCCAGGTGATAGTCCTGGATGAAGACCGGCGCATCCGACCCGCCGATCTCCGCGTGAATCGCCGCCGCGAACCGCGCGTTGATGTCCTGGTAGGCCGCCCAATCGTCGCTTCGGAACCGCGGACGGACGTCTACCACATGACACAGTGGCCACAGGCCCTCGTTCGCAAATCCTCCGTAGTAAGCGGAGAAGGTGGGCTCTTCGAGCCACAGACGCCGAAGCGCGTACGACGGACTCTCGGGGGGGACCGACACCTTGTCCGCCGCATCGACGACGAGCCGGTCCGCCGGACCAGCGCCATGCGCGATCCACACACCGCCTCGTTCGCGCATGAGCGCGTCCAACGCCACCGCGACACCACCTGTTGCGGCTTTCACCGAAATGCGGCCATCCTCCTCGCGGCTGTGGAGGTACGGCTCGCGGTTGGATACAACCATGAGGGGGCGAACTGGGTGCGCATCGAGTTCGCCAGCCCGAGCCAACCCGCGGCGAAACACAATCGGTCCCACGAGCTCGTGAATCGCAATCGACGCGACCAGCAACAACTGCACCTGGTTGCCCCATCCCGGAAATTCGGTGGCGACTACCGAGGCAAACCCGAGGGTAATCCCGGCCTGAGACACCAACCCGGTCCACGCATACTTTGCGATCGGCTCCGGAAGCCCAGACGACTTGACTCCCGCAGCGACGCCCAGCCTGATGAAGCCGAGTCGGAACGCGGACAACGCGACCGCACTGATTCCGATCGCCGCGACGGCGTCGAGCCGAAGGGACGCACCGACGGCCACGAAGAAGACCACCAGCACGGGCGGCGCGCCACGGCGTACGGCCGCCCGCAGCCTGTCGCCCTGCGCGACGGCCAGGTTCTCAATGACCACGCCAGCGGCGAGAGCGGCCAGCAGCGGTTGAAGTTGTTGCGTCGTGCCCACCTGACTGAGCACGGCGCACACCGCCAGCAGGACGAGTGTGATCTCACGGCCGATGTAGCGCAGGTACAGAGCGAACAACACGCCGATGAGCACACCGAAGGCGACGGCCCCACCGATTTCCCACGCCAGTCGGGCCAGAATCTCCGTGCCTTCGCCTTCTCCAGTGCCGAAGACGACTCGCGCCATCAGCATCGACACGGAGAACAGGACCAGGATCGCGAGGTCGGCGAGCACGACGACCGCGAGTACCGTGTCGCTGAGTCGCCCACGTGCTCCCGAATCGGCGACCACGGCCGCGGTCATCGTCGGGGAGAAGGAGACGACAATCACGACCAGCAACGCCAGCATGGCGAGACGCTGGAATCCGACGGCATCGGGCGCAATCGGCAGCCACGGCCATACCATCCATGCCACCGTCGACAGACCGATGATGGCCACAGCCAGGGTCGCGGCCGTTACACGTACGATCGGGGCAAATCTTGACCCGAGACGCTCCACGCTCAGCGTCAGGCCTGCGATCAGTGCAATGAGCGTCGTGGCGAGGCCCGTGACCACCTGAAGTTGAGCACTCATCGATTCGGTGATCAGATTGCCAAGAGATGGTCCGACGACTAGTCCGAAGAGAAGGTACCCCGTCACGCGCGGGAGATTGAAGCGTCGCAGGGCGTCACCCGTGACCGAAGCACCCATCAGCGCGAACCCGAGTGCCAGCGCGGTGGCGGCTGAACCAGTCGTCGTCCCACGCACTGAGACCATGGCGCCGACCGCCAACGCCAGCGCCAACAGCTGTCTCACTCGCCCACGCTCCGGGGAGGCAACAGGACTGCCACGAGTTCGCAGCCGATCGTGCCCACCACCACGGCCGCAAGCAGCATCGACGTGTCGGCGCCGACGA
>DATLLF010000153.1:0-21921 GCA_035537955.1 Vicinamibacterales bacterium
CAACCCGGCGTGCTCGAAGTGGAGCGCACGCTTGCGCCGGCCGTGATCGACGAGCTTCGCGCGCGCGGCCACATTCTGCGCATGCGTCCCGCGTACGGCATCTCCACCGGCGTCGTCGCCGCTGGCATTGATCCGGCAACCGGCCGGCTGCGCGGTGGCGCGGATCCGCTCCGCTCGCGTGGCTCGTTCGCTGCGCTCCCTCGCAGTGCAAATGATTCACAAGGTCCTCAGTAGGCGATCAGGGCACGCTCGCGGCGCGGATCCGCGCCGCCGCGCAGCCGGCCGGTTGCCGGATCGATGCCAGCGGCGACGACGCCGGTGGAGATGCCGTACGCGGGACGCATGCGCAGAATGTGGCCGCGCGCGCGAAGCTCGTCGATCACGGCCGGCGCAAGCGTGCGCTCCACTTCGAGCACACCGGGTTGCGCGCGGTGATCGTCGAACGAGCTCTGGGGATGAAGTGAATTGACGCGCGGCGCTTCGATGGCCGCCTGCACGTCGAGGCCGAAGTCGATGACGTTCAGCAGCACCTGCAGGATCTGCTGGTCCTGACTGTCGCCGCCCGGTGTGCCGATGGCGAGAAACGGTTTGCCGTCCTTGAGCACCACCGTCGGCGTCAGCGTCGTCCGCGGACGCTTGCCGCCGGCGAGCACGTTCGGGCTCGAGGGCTCGAGACGAAAGGCCTGCATGCGATTGCTCATCGGCACGCCGGTGTCGCCGGCCACGAACGCGCCGCCGAGGAGCCAACCCGAGCTCGGCGTTGCCGAAAAGAGGTTGCCCTCTTTGTCGACGACCTGCAGCGACGTCGTGTCGCCCGTCTCGTGTTTCGCTTCCCCTGTGAGTTGAGGCGGGATGTCTGCCAGGGTCCCCGCGCCCCGCTCTGGATCACCCGGGCGCTGTTCCATGCTGGCGCGACGGGGATCGATCAGCGTCCGACGCACCGCCGCGTACTCGGGCGAGAGTAGCGCTGCGCCGGGCACCTTCGCGAAATCAGGGTCGGCGTAATACTGATCGCGGTCCGCGTACGCGAGCTTGATCGCTTCGACGACCGTGTGCACGGCATCCGCCGAGCCGATCCCCATTTTCCCGAGGTCAAATCCTTCGAGGATTCTGAGCGTCTGCAGCAGCACTGGTCCCTGGTTCCAGAACCCTGCCTTGTACACCGTATAGCCGCGATAGGGCGCACTCGCGGGTTCCTCGATCCTGCCGCGGTAGGAGCCAAGGTCGTCGTCGGTCATCACGCCGCCGGCGGCGCGCACCGCGGCGGTGATCCGCTGCGCGATCGATCCTTTGTAGAACGCGTCGCGGCCCGCCTGAATCGCCTGCTCGCGAGTGGCGCCGTTTGCCTTCGCCGCAGCTTCAGCCGACGCGAGCGCGCGAAGTGTGGCCGCAAGGTTCGGCTGCCTGAAGACCTGCCCCGCCTGCGTCACCTTGCCGTCGGGATAGTAGGTCTTGATCGACCACTCGTACGGCTCGGATCCCTTGCGCTCGGAGGCGAGGTAGTTCTCGAGGAACTGGTACATCGGGAACCCGTCAGCGAGCTCGATCGCCGGGGAGAGCACTTCAGCGAGCGACTTCGTGCCGTATTTCTCGAGCGCGAGCGCAGCGGCATCGACGACGGCGGGGATCGTCGCGCCGTTCGGACCGTTGCCCGGGATCGCCTTCTCGCCGGCAAACATCGCGGGTGACGCGGCCCTGGGCGCCGGTCCCTGTCCGTTGATCACGATCACGCGATTGTCTTTGGCGGAGTAGATGATGATCGGCACTTCGCCGCCGAGGCCGAAGTGCGAGATCTCGACGACCGCAGCCGCGAAGATCGTCGCGACGCCTGCATCGATGGCGTTGCCACCGGCCGTGAGGATGCGTGCGCCTGCATCAGCGGAAAACGTCCTCCCCGCAGCCACGACGCCATTGCCTACGCGCACTTCCGACCGCAGCGGCTGAAAGCCCGCTTGCCGGGCGGCTGCCGGGATCTGCACGCAGGCCGCGGCCGCGAGAGCCACCATCAGCCTGATTGATAAACTTCGCTGCATCTTGCTGCATCCTACCGGCAATCTCCCCGATCGTAAAACAGAACCCGCGGTGCGCATGCTCGCGCTGGTCGCGCTCTCGCAGTTTCTCGGGATGACGCTGTGGTTTTCGGCCACCGCCGCAGCGCCACGGATTGCTGCCGATCTCGGACTTGGCAGCATTCAAGTGGCGTGGCTCACGATTGCCGTGCAGGGAGGTTTCGTCGGCGGAACGCTGGTCAGCGCTATTCTCAACCTCGCCGACGTGTTCAACGCGCGCCGTCTGTTTGCGTTCGGCTGCGCAGTTGGTGCCGTCGCGAATGCGTCGGTCATCTGGACCACCGATCCATTCGTGATCTTCGCGCTGCGTTTCGTGACCGGCGTCGCGCTCGCGTGTGTTTATCCGCCGGGGATGAAGATCGCCGCCGGGTGGTTCAAGGAACGCCGCGGCACCGCACTGGGCGTTCTCGTCGGTGCCTTGAGCCTCGGGTCCGCATTTCCGCACCTGCTCTCGTTCACCGCGTCAGCCGTCTCGTGGCACTCGCTGATGCTCACGTCGTCGGCGCTCGCCCTCGTCGGCGGCGCGATCGTCTGGCTCGCCGTCGACGACGGCCCTCACGTGACCGCGTCCGCGCCCTTCGATCCACATGCGATCGGCGCGGTCGTGCGCAATCGGGGCGCGCGGCTGGCGACGTTCGGTTATCTCGGGCACATGTGGGAGCTGTATGCGATGTGGGCGTGGATCTCCGCGTTCGCAACCGCTTCGCTGCTCGATGCGGGCGTGCCGCCGCAACGAACGGGCTCGTTGATCGCGTTCGTCGCGATCGCAAGCGGCGCCCTTGGCTGTGTCGCCGCGGGCGTGTGGGCGGATCGCTGGGGCAAGGCGCGGATCGCGGGCGGTGCGCTGGCGGTCAGCAGTGCGTGCTCTGCGCTCGCAGGCTTTCTCTTCGGCGCGCCCGTGTGGGCGCTGCTGTTGCTCTCGATTATCTGGGGCTTCTCCGTCGTTGCCGACTCAGCGCAGTTCTCGGCCCTCGTGACGGAGCACAGCCCGCGCACGCACGTCGGCACGGCGCTCACGCTGCAGACATCGGCGGGCTTTCTCCTGACGATGGTGAGCATGCAGTTGCTGCCGCTCGCAGCCGCTCGTTACGGATGGCAATGGGTGTTTCTGCTGCTGGTGCCGGGCCCGGTGCTGGGAGCGTGGGCGATGCAGAGGCTGCGTCTCACCTCACCTGCGTAAGGGGAATCGGCCGCTTCACCGAACCCGCGTTGTGCGTAGTGACGGCGATCTGCGCGGCGAGCTGCTGTGCGGCGGCGCGGAAAGCCTGCGCGGCGGCGGACTTCGGATCTCCGATCAGTACCGGAACACCGGTGTCGCCGCCGATGCGGATCGGCTCGTAGATCGGCACGCGACCGAGGAACGGCACGTTGAGCTCCGACGCGAGCGCCTCGCCTCCGCCCTTGCCGAAGATGTCGCTCTCGTGACCGCACGTCGAGCAGACGAAATGGCTCATGTTCTCCACGAGGCCGAGCGTGGGGATATTCAGCTTCTGATACATCCGCAGCGCGCGCCGCGTGTCGGCCACGGAAACCGTCTGCGGCGTCGTCACGACCACGCTCCCCGACACGTGAATGCTCTGGCTCAGGCTCAGGGCGATGTCACCGGTCCCGGGCGGCATGTCGACGATGAGATAGTCGACGCCGGTCCACTTCACTTCGCGGAAGAACTGCTGAATGACGCCGTGCAGCATCGGCCCGCGCCAGATCACGGGCGAGTCGTCTTCGGTGAGAAAGCCCATCGACACGAGCTGGATGCCGTACTGCTCCGCGGGCACGATCTTCTTGCCGTCGGTCTGCAGCTGGGTGCTGATGCCGAGCATGATCGGCAGGTTCGGTCCGTAAACATCCCCGTCGATCATCGCGACGCGCGCGCCCGCCTGACTCAACGCAATAGCGAGGTTGACCGCAACGGTGGTCTTGCCGACGCCTCCCTTGCCTGCGCCCACGGCAATGACGTTCTTCACGCCCTCGACGGGAGGCTTGTTCATCTCGGTGGAAATCGCCGGACGCACGTTCGCGGTCATCGTCACGTCGACGGATGTCACACCCGGAATGCGCGCGACGAGGTCGTGCGCGAGGCTGCGCATGGCGTCCTTTGCCGAGGACGCGGGCGTGGCGAGCTCGATGGTGAACGAGACGCGTCCGCCCTCGATGCGCAGGTTCTTGACGAACTTGAGCGACACGATGTCGCGGTTGAAATCAGGATCGCGAACGGCGCCGAGCGCCTGCAGTACCGCCGCTTCCGTAACGCTAGTCATTCCCTTGATTCTAATCCGCCCGGAAGCCGAAAGCCGGAAGCCGGGAGCCGAAAGCCGGAAGCCGAGCGCCAGCCGCCAGCCGCCAGCCGCCAGCCGCCAGCCGCCAGCCGCAAGCCGCAAGCCGCCAGCCGCAAGCCGGAATTACTGTTCGCGCTGATCGGCTATGTCGCCGACCCAGGGGAGCTTGTAGCGTTCGCCGCGGTAGGCCTTGTACATGAGAAACAGCCAGAGCCCCACCGAGACCCACGGAATCACCACCAGGCCGATCAGCCAGCCGAGAAACGGAATGGTGGCCATCACCACGATCCACGCGACCGACAGGCCGCCGAACGTGAGAAGGGACTGGAGCGCGTGGAATCGAACGAATTTGTTGGTCGGTTCGACGAGGAGGAAGGCGGCACCCGTGATCCAGCCCAGGCCGTAGGCGAGCGCGGCCGCGAGATTCTCGTCGAGGCCCCCCGCCGTCTTCTGCATCAGCCGGCGGTATCCAGTCGTGGGTGCAGGAAGAGCGACCGTGCTTCGTTGTGCAGGAGCACCCAGAGCCCGTAAACACCAAGGGCCGTGCCGAACGGCAGCACGAAGAGGTTCGGCACGCTCAGCCAGAGCACGGCGGAACGGCCCGCCGGCTCGCGCCTGCGCAGTGCGCGCCCCGCCCACGAGTTCGCCGCCCCGCCGATCAACAGCGCCGCGGCAAACACGCCGAACGCGAACGCCGTCACGCCGGCCGACACGCGGTCGCCCGTGCCCATCAGACCGATCGCGAGTGCGCCGACGGCCAGCAGCAGCAGCGCCGCGCCGAGGAGCATGCCGATGGCGCCCCACGTCACCTGCAGCACGCCAAGCAGCCTCAGATGCGGTCGCATGGTTCAGCGGACGCTGATGCGAACCTCGACGAGCGTCCGGATCGCGCCGGGCGGCATGACGCTGAAGCGGAACCGCGCGCCGGGACGCACGCCGGCCGGCACTCGCAGCCGCATCGGATGTTGCGCGGCGACCTCACCATCTCCCTGGCAGTCCAGGCACCATTGCTCCCACACCTCGCCGCGTCCGCCGCACGTCGGGCAGGTCCGCCGCAGCGGGATCTCGAGGGGCACCGACGTTCCCCAGAACGCTTCTTCCGGCGTCAACTCGACCTCCGCGGATAGGCCGGCCGACGAGGCTGAGCCGAAGAACGAAGTCCGCATGCGGTCGAGCACGCTCGCCACCGAAGGGAAGTCCACGTGAACCTCGTCAGACATCCAGTCAGCCCGAGATCCTGATACTGATTCCCGAATCGCGGCATCGTAGGTCCGGCGGCGGTCCGGGTCGCCGAGCACTTCGTACGCGCGCGCCACCTCGCGGAACGAGACACCGCGCTCATCGCCTGAAATGTCAGGATGGTAGCGCCGGGCCAGCTGGCGATACGCCCGCTTGATCTCCGCGGCCCTCGCGTCGGGCGCAACGCCGAGCACGTCGTAATAGTCACGCATGGCGAACAGGTGTGAGTACGATAACACTCCTCAGGCACGGCTGAATGCCGAACCCCGAAGGGCAAATGCATTTAGCATGACAAGACATGAAGGAATGTCCGCTCTGCGGAGAGACGATGCGCCTCAGCGTCCGCGAGATCAAGGATCGCGCGCCAGGCGTCAACCAGACGGCCGTTCGCGTCACACGCGAGTGGATCTGCCCGGAGTGCGATTACTTCGAAGAGGCCGAGGCGGGAGAGGAATAGCGGGTTAGCGGGCGCCGAGCGTCAGGAGCATCTCGTTCCGGACTTCTTCTTCGAAATCCCCGAAATTGAGCGCCGTTTCGCACTCGTCGCACAGCACCTCGATGACTGCGGGGCGCCCTTCTTCACTGGCGTCCACCCGCGCGTCGCGGAGCTGAACGACGTGCATCTGCAGGGTTTTGACCAGGAAGTTCTGGTCGTTCCCGCAGTTCGGACAGGTCAATGCCATTCGATTGATCTCCCTGGCGGCCGAATCGGCCATGCCAATCCGGAAATTGTACGAGAACGGCTTTCCCATACGCAATCAAGATCTTAGAGAACAGCGGGAATTACGAGGAATGGTTGATCAGGCAGGCCGAGAGTGAGGAGGAGATTGGCGAATGGCTTATTCGTCGCTCTCCCCGTCTTCGTCGAATTCGGCAGGGTCGCCGAGCCGCAGCACCTGGCCGCTCGTGTGACCCGCGAGGATGCAGTGCGGACCCTTCGCTTCGAGCGACACGACCGCGACATCCCACGGTTTCGCGCGATAGGCGGCGGCCACACATCCGCACGGCAGGCCTTCGAGCGCTTCGAGCTCGAACACCGTCGGCGTGGGCCTTACATACGTTTGTGCACCCGCTGGGACCGGCATAACGCACCTCCCGACGCTGGCGTGTCATGCAATCGGAACGCCAGTTATTCCTTTAGACAGGGCTTCCCCGGGTTTGGTTCCTTTGCGCTGGGAAATGGTTGAAAGAGGAGGAATTGTTGCCGCGATGTGCGCTTCGCTGCACGCGCCCGCTGACGCCAAAATTGGACAATCGTGCCGGTCAGAGGAGACCCGGATAGATAACCTCTCCGGCGATTTCCCGGGCGAACTCGCTGAGTTCATGGGGTTTGGGACCGGCGCTGGGGAAGATGTGCAGGACGGGTACGCCGCGAACCAGCAGGGCATCGGCGAGCAACCGGCGGTGACACTGCCACCAGACCGCTTCGGCACACATCACGGCCGTGCGCCCGGTTACGGAAAACGTCAGGAGCTGCTCGATCCCCGTTCGGAATCCATCGGTCCGCATGTGATCGGCATATCCCTGGAACGCCTCGACGCGCCACGCTGTATTGATCGAATCCGCGCGCGGACGCCGATGCCCACCGAGGTCCGGAAAATGGCGGTATGCGATCCCCCGATCGCGAAGAAACGGCGCGAGCCGCTCGCGCGCGAAGTGAGGGTGGCGCGACGACTTCGGGATCAGGCGGACGTCGGCAATCTGCACCACCGCGTGCTGTTTCAGCAGCTTTCCGAAGACCTCCGCCGAGTGCGTCGAATGCCCGATGGTAAAGATCGTGTCACGCATGGACCAGCAGCCCCGAGACGGTTCGATCCGGAAAGAGCGCCCGCGCGGCATCAACGTAGAGCTCGAGCTGACGCTCGTGTTCGTCTCGATGCGCGCCGGTCTTGAACTCGATCACGGTCACTGCGCCGTCACCCGAGATCGCCAGGCAATCGATGGTGCCGCGGAGAACGATCGTCTGCCCCGAGTCCTCGAGGCGCAAGGAAAACGGCACCTCGGTAAACACCTCGGCGGAAGCCATGGCGTCGGCCACCTCGCTGCGGGAATGCAATCGCGTCCACAGGTCGATGGCAGAGCCGATCGCCGAGTCGATGTCGACCGCCACTGCACGTTCCTGCGGCCGCAGTAATGACTCGACGATCCAACGGTTTACCTCGGTAACCCCCGTACGGCTCGCCGCCTGGAAGAGCCGATGCACCAGGATCCCGACGAGTGCGTGGTCAGCGCCGCGGGGCGCATGCGGCGAAGGAGCAGACGAATCTCGCGCGAGCCATTCGGTGACCGACAGGCGAAGTTCACCAGTACCGCCTTCGTCGGCGTGAACAGGTGAGACGCACTGCAGCGCCGCTTGAGAACCGTCGACCGGATCCGCGATCGTCGAAGCCGGCGCCTCCTCGGGCGGACGGCAGATGCGCCAGATGAACGTCCGCCCCGACGGACCAGTCCACGGCAGCGTATCGCCTTCTGTCAGTACAGCTGCCGGGAAGATCGGCTTGAGAGACGCCGGGAGTACTTCAGCGAGGCTGCCCGGGCCGGTTCTCAACTGCCCTTCTTTCAGCGCGCTCGAGAGATACAGCCGGTCGCGTGCGCGAGTCATCGCCACATAAAGCAGCCGTCGCGTCTCGTGCTGCTCGCGCTCGCGCTGGACGGCGTCCATGTCTGACACGAACGGTGATACCGATACGGACGGATCCTGCCCGTCGCCGTCCACGATCACGCGAACGGGACGTGGAAGGCCGCTCGCGCCGCGCGCCAGGTTGACGACGAACACGATCGGGAACTCGAGACCCTTCGACGCATGCACGGTCATGAGGTTGACCGCGTCGATCGCCTCGAGCACGGCATTCGACTCGTCGCCCGCTGACAACGCATCGACGTGGTCGGCGATCCTCGCCAGCGTCGCATAACCGCGATTCTGGATGCGGCGAATCAGCGCCCGCATCTTCTTGAGGTTCTCCCACGCCTGTTGCTGGCGGGGGCCTCGAATCTCGTAGGCGTACGCGAGCGCCGGCAGGATGCTCTCGAACAGGTCGGCCGGCGGAATGCGATCGACGAGCTCGAGCCAGCGCGGGATCCGCTCGCGCACGAGCGCAAGCACCCGCGCGTCCTCCGGATCCAGCGACATATCCGCTCGGGAATCGTCGAAAATGGCGCGCGCGACATCGGGCGCGAGCAGCGCCAGCGCCGCATCCGACACTCTCGCAAAACCGGACCGCAGGAACGCGGCCGCGCGCAGATTCGACGTTGGATCCGCGAGATACCGGATCAGGGCACACGCGTCCTTGATCTCGTCCGCGTCGAAGAAACCGAGACCTTTGTAGACGTAGGTGGGGATCCCGCGCTTCTCGAGCTCGCGTTCGAACTCCCGATGGCTGGTGCGCGACCGGAACAGGATCGCAACGTCACCTGGCTTTGCGGCGCGCGACATGCCGGTCTTCTTGTCCCGCACCACTTCCTCGCGGATCAACCGCTCGATCTCGAGCGCGACGGCAGCAGCGCAGGCTTCAGGGGTTTCCGCAACCGAGACACCGAGCACGGGACCACGCAGCTGATCCTGCGGCGGCACCGGCGGAAAGCGATCCGGCTCGCCGTACGTGAACCCGTGCGCGGGCGGCGCGCCGGCCGCCATCTCACCGCAGACGTCGTTGACGAATTCGAGCAGCTCGGGCACCGCGCGGAAGCTTCTCGAGATCGCGCGCCGCGCGCGCGATGCCGGCCGCAGACCGTCGATGTATCTGCCGGCTTCCTGCAGCACGGCGACTTCCGCGTCGCGAAAGCGGTAGATCGACTGCTTCCGGTCGCCGACGATGAAGATGGACGGATTGGAGGCGAGCCCCATACCCTCACCCCACGACTGGATGAGAAGCGAGACGAGCTCCCACTGCGCGCGGCTGGTGTCCTGGAACTCGTCCACGAGCACATGGTGGTAGCGTGATTCGAGCCGATAGCGGCTCTGCGAGAACTCGTCCATCCGTCGCAGCAGCGCCAGCGCTCGATCGAGCACGTCGGAGAAGTCGAGTGCCGCGCGCGCTTCGAGCGTCGCCCGGTACTGCGACAGTGCAATCGCGAACATCCGGCGGATTCCCCGCGCCAGCACGACGTTGAGCTCGCGGGCGAACTGCCGGAGCACCCGCTCCACCTGCGGCGCAAGATCGAAGACGGCCGCTCGATGGCGTCTGGCTGCGCCTTCGCTGGGATAATCGGATCCTTTGTAAGGCGCGATCGCGCCGCCCGTACGCGCAGCCCCGTCCTGCTTCAGAAAGTGCAGCGCAATGCGGTCCAGCATCGTCCGCACCTGCGCGTTCGTCGAGTCGCCGACGGCCTGCAGCCGATCCACCTGGCGGAGGAAGAGCTGATACCTCGGATGGCTGGATGGCCCGTCCCGGAGAAATGCGGTCAGGCCTCCGCTCACGTGCTGCAGCACGTCGAGGAGCTGCGATGCCGCTCGCTCGCAGACCTCGCTGGCGTGCAGTTGCTTCGAGCCGCGCGCGAGGAAGCGGTCGAGCGCGCTCCAGGCGACCAGCCGCCGATCGAGAAGCGATGCGAGGCCGGCGCGCGTGCGCGAGGCACCCAGCTGGGCGAGCACCAGCGCGATGTCGGGATCCTCTTTCGCGCGCGCGTTGAAGATGCGCATCGAGCGATCGAGCGCTTCCTCGACCAGCCGCGGAACCTCCGTCTCGTCGGCCATGTCGAAGCCGGGATCGAGGTCCGCCTCGAGCGGGAACTCGCGGAGCAGCGAGAGGCAGAACGCGTCGATCGTGCTGATCGAGATCTCTCCGATGCGGTCGCGGATCGCGTGCCAGCGTTTGCGATCCAGTTCCGAGAGCGCGGCCGCCTTGCGCAGCTCGCCGATGATGCGCTCGCGCATTTCGGTTGCCGCCTTGCGCGTGAAGGTGATTGCGAGGATGTTGGACGGCTCGACCCCTGCCTTCAGCAGGTTCACGTAACGCTGCACGAGCACGGTCGTCTTGCCCGTGCCTGCGGACGCCTCGAGAACTACGTTATTGCGCGGATCGACCGCGAACGCGCGCGCGGCGCTGTCGGCGTCGAGAGCCGGCTCGGGCAGGTCGAAGAGTGGAAGGCTACTCATCGCCGACGTAATCTTTCCGGCAGACGCCCGCGTACCCACACCACTGGCAGCGAAACGGCTCGTCGGGCCGCACCGGGAACTCGCCGCGTTCGATTCCGTTCACCGCGGCGAGGAGACGCTCCTGCCCTTCGGCAATCGCGGTCTCGAGCGGTGCCGTGCGGCCGAGCGGAACGAACGCTTCCTTCTCCTTGAACGCCACGTAGCCGGCAGCCGCAACCTTCCACGAACGTCCGCGGTGCCCTTCGAGCTCCTGCTCCGCCATCACGCCGTAGATCGGCAACTGCAGCGCGCGCGACGGCTTCGGTGCGCGCCCGAGCTTGTAGTCGATGATCCTCAGCGTGCCGTCCGCCATCAGGTCGATGCGATCCGCTTTCGCCTTGATCCGGAGCCGGCGCATTTCGCCAGCGGCCGCAAATGTGTACTCACCCTCGAGCACGTGCTCGAGGAGGCGTTCGACCACGTCGCCTCCCTGCTCGATCTCGAACGCAAAGGCGCGCTCGGCGAGACCTGATGCAGCGGCGGATCCGAGCAGATGGTTTCGCTCGAGCGCGCGATCGGATTCAGGGAGACGTTCGAGCCGCCGCCCGGCGACGGCTTCGAACAGCTCCAGCGCGCCGGCGACATTCGACGTGGTGATCGTCCCCTGACCCGACGACTGCCACTCCCTGAAGAATGTCTCGAACACCTCGTGAACGAAATGACCACGCTCGATCGGCGACAGGCCCGACTCTTCGTCCCGCTCCTCCGGCAGCCTGAGCACCCGGTTCGCAAAGTACTTGAACGGACACTCGAGATACCGCTCGAGATAGCTGATTGCGTAGGTCCGCTGCGCGTGCGCACCGGTGAATCCCTTGAACCGCTGGTCGGCGGCTGCCGTTCGCGTCGTGCGAAGTCGAAGCCATTCCGATGCCTCACCATCGTCGATGGCCACGCCGGCCGCGACGAACTCGTGCTCGAACACGGGAACGGCGGGAGCGGCGGGCCATCGCTCGACAGGCAGCCCTGCCGACTCGATTTCCTCGAGCATTGAGGACCCGGGTACGATCGCATCCTCTTCGAGGGTGAACGTGGAAGCCGACACCCGCAGGCGGGGGGCGATCAGCAAATCCTGGAATGCGGCGCGCGCTGCCGCCAGCCGCGGCGCCTCCGCGGGCCATCCCATGCTCGACAGGATCGACGAGGGATAGAAGATGCTCCGTCGCGCCGGCTCCGGCCAGTCTCCTTCGACGAGCCCTACGATCCGCAGTTCCTCGAGATCCGAGTACGGTGCCGACGCGGCTTCAAGGAGACGGATCCCTTGGCTACCGGTTCGCGGCGAGAACGTCTGCGCCTCGATCCATCGACGGATGCTGCCCGACAGCTCGACGAGATCCAGGGGGCGATCGTCATGGCGCGCGTGTGCATCGCGCAGCATCTCGATGGCGGCGAGGACCGCCGCGCGCGCGCGTGCATGGCCGGCGCTCCAGGCCGCGTCGCCCGGAGCGGGCCGATCGAAGTCGCGGAAAAAATCCAGAAGCGCGTTCAGCTGCGCGGAGGCGGACGGCGCGGTGGCGACAGTCCGCAGCGATTCGGTCGCTTCGATGACGCGGTCCAGCGCGGGTGACGAACCCGCGCGCTCAGCGAGCTTGTCCCATCCCCCCGTGTACGCGTCCTCGCGGAGCTGCTCGTCCAGTGCCGCGATCTCGTGACGCCTCACCATGGCGCTGAACGAGAGGTGTGGAGATCCCAGGAGCTCCACGATGGAGGCGCGGTTGCCCTCCGCCGCAACAAACGACAGAACGATGTCGAGCGTGGCCGCGAACGGCTCGGCCGACAACGGCAGCGAGTCGAGCGCCTGATACGGCACGCGTCCGTCGGTAAAGACCCGGCGGGCGAGGTACAGGTATGGCAGGGGGCGCTGGAAAACGACGCCGAGGCGGTCCAGGCGTGGAGGACGAGCGGCCTCCGACGTGGTGCGATGGCGCAGCCACCTGACAAGTTCCGCGAGCTCGTCCTCGCGATCGCGGCAGGTGAACCACCTCCGGTCCGCAACGTCTGCCTGCGGTGCAATCAGCGTGGGCAGCGTGCCCGCTTCACCGAACCGTTCTTCTTCCGCACCAGGAAGCAGCGCATGGATCCGTTCGTGGAAGCCAGTCGCGAGCAGCGTCTCGGTAGCAATGATGTCGATGCGGCCGAGACCTCCGATCCGCGTGAGCAGATCGAAGTCGCACCCATAGAGGCCACGCGGACCGGCGGCCTCGTCCGCCATCGTGATGACGACGTGGTCGTAGGCGCGTTGTGTGAGAGTTCCGTCGAGCAGAATCTCGCGAAGGCGGTGCTCGTCGATGCCGCCGCTCGCCAGAATCCTGCCTTCGAAGGCTGAGAACGTCGCGTGAAGAAACACCGTTTGCCGCAACAGGCGCTCGGCGCCGCGATCGATCGCGGCGCTCGCTTCGAGCGGATCGGTGGCCAGCCGTTCGAAGTCTCCCAGGGTCTGTTCGCGGCGGCGAAGCTCGTCGTAGAAATCGAGCATCTGCACGATCAGGCCCGGCCGCACGTTGAACGGCGGTTCGCTCCCTGCCGCGGCGGAATCGCGAGCGGCGCTGCGGAGGATCACCTCGCGCTCCGCGTCGGTCAGCAGTCGCGGCGCGCCCGGCATCGCCGCATGGAACCGTTGGTAGAGCTCGCTGCGGGTGAGGAGATCCGGCAGCAGGAGCGCAGGGGCATGCGGCGCGAGGCGGTTCTCGAGCGAGACGCGGAGTTCCTCGGCCGCGCCGCGTGTCGGCACGAGGACGGCCGTCCGCCGTGCCGAGAGGCCAGGAGTACAGGCCAGATGCGCGATCGCTTCGCGCATCGCTTTGAAGTCCGGCACCCGCACAAGGCGGGTGACGCGTGGGGTGATCACCGAATCGGTTCTGATGAGAGCAGCCGCTGGAGCTCGTCGATCGCGCGCTCACCGAGATTGATGGCGCCGGCTGCGGCGGCAGACGCGTCCCAGGCGAGCTTGATGTCGTTCGATGATACCGCGTTCATCCGCAGCTCGGCGGCACTCCACATGACCCGTCAGGCCGCCGAGAGGAGCCCGTGGACCGGTTGCGCTTCCGCAGGCGCCGTCACCGCCATCAGCTCGAGATGCGCGAGCCGCGCGCGCTCGGCGAGCGGCCGCAGGAACCTGGGCTCCGGACCCGAAAGGTTACGAATACTTTCCAGCCATTTGCGGAAACCGGCGAGCCGCTCCACCGGACTGGCGATCCGATTTCGGTATTCCTTGATCGAATCCAGCCTCATCGCCCACGCGTCGCGGGCAAGCTTCAGCTTTCTCGCTTCGTCGAGGCGCATGTCGAGCGCCGCCAGCAGTGCGGCCATTTCACCGGGACGCTTGCCGCCGAGCACGCGGTCGCCTCCCAGCGCACGCGCGATGAGCGCCTGCAGCCCTTCGACGTCGCCGCGGCCCGCGAGCGACGATGCCGACTTCAGCGTGGACCGCGACAACGAGCGGTAATCGTTATCGGTCTTGAGCTCCACCGCCAGGGCTGCGTCGATCTGGCGCCGAAGCGGCGCCGCCCACGCGGCGGACCGCGGCGCAAATGCAATCGATTCGGAGAGCGTGCGCAGGAGCGCGGTGCGCTCGGCCGGCTCGGCGGCAAGCAGCGCGGAGCGATACGCGAGCTCGAAGGATCCCCTTACGTCCGGTGCAGCCAGCAGTTGAACCGGCGGCGGCGGCAACGTGGTGGCCACCAGGTTCAGATCGAACTGGCCTCCCGCCTCGACCTGCAACTCCGCGATCACGTCGTCAAAGATGGAGACGAGCTGCGCGACGTCCGCTGCCTTGTACCCGTGATTGGCTGCCGGCCACTTCGCGAGATTGCGCCGCGCTTCCTGCGCCATCACGAGCCGCCGCTTGGGATCGGGGGTGAGCGCGATGTCGTTCAACGCCGCGGTCACCTGCCCGGTCAGCAGGGCATAATCCTGCGCTCCGCGCGTGTCGGCATAGTGTTTTGCGCGGACGGCGAGGGCATAGCTGTCGGTACGCTCCCAATCGACGAGCGATTCGGCGATCGTGAGCATCTGCAGCTTCGGCTCGGTCGCAATATCACCGACCGGTACGGAGAAGACGACCTTGTCGCCCACTCGCGCGAACTCGCCGTAGCTCACAAGCGTGCCGCCGTCGTTGAGAAAGATGCGAAAAAGCAGCGCGGGGGCGGCCGCATGAACGTCGACGGCCACCGTGAGAACGGCGAGCAGGACGGCGCAAATGAGCCGTTGTGGAAAAGCTGTTGAAGATCGGTGCATGTCCTGTGGACGGGCTGATGATCGCACACTATTTTCAACGAAGTCGGGCGGAAAGCCGAGAGGCTGCACCGTGTTGATGCGCCTTCGACGGTCCTTTCGCTTGAACGCGACGCTGCGGCCGCTAGAATGACCGCTCCGAATCACCCAAATTCAAGGCCGGAAGACGCCGTGAACGTCCACCGTTTCGAAGAAACCATCAATGGCCGCGACTATCACATCGAGGTGTCGAGCGTCGGCCGCAACCAATGGCGCGCGCAAATCCAGCGCAGTACTGGAGGCTCCGGTGCCTTGATGCCTTTCTATGGGAAGACGCCCGACGAAGCCGCGAACCTGCTGGCGCGGTGGCTCACGCTCGCAAACGGACGGCCGAAGGACTGACGTGTAGACGCCCGCGCGCAGTGGCCGGTTGGGACGGCATGCGTGCGGCCGCCTGCTCGAACGGGACATACTGTTCGAGTGCACGACGTCCTCGTCATCGGCGCCGGCCCCGTCGGCCTCGCCTGCGCCATCGAAGCCCAGCGCCACGGTCTCTCCGCGCGCCTCATCGAAAAAGGGGCGCTGGTCAACTCGATCGTCGGCTATCCGGTGAACATGGAGTTCTTCTCCACACCCGAGCTGATCGAGATCGGCCGCTATCCATTCCCCGTTCAAGGTTACAAACCCACTCGTGAGGAAGCCATCGAGTACTACCGCGGCGTCGCCGCGCGCGAAGCCCTGGATCTTTGTCTCTACGAGCGCGTCCTCGCCGTTGAAGGATCCAGTGGCGAATTCACCGTCCTCACCGACCGGGGCCAGCATTCCGGCCGCAAAGTGATCGTCGTGACGGGGTTTTTCGACAGGCCCAACTTCCTGAAGGTCCCAGGTGAGGACTTGCCGAAGGTCACCCACTACTATCGCGAGCCGTACCAGTACGTCCGGCAGAAGGTGGCTGTGATCGGCGCGAAGAACTCCGCCGCCAAAGCCGCCCTCGACTGCTACCGCCACGGCACCTCGGTCACGCTCATCGTCCGCACGCCGGCGCTATCGGACAGCATCAAGTACTGGATCCGTCCGGACCTGGAGAACCGGATCAAGGAAGGCAGCATCCGCGCCCTGTTCAACACCGTGGTCGAAGAGATCCGCCCCGCCTCCCTCCTGCTCCGAACGGGCGCGAATCGGTTCGAAGTGGAGAACGACTGGGTCCTTGCGATGACGGGATACCAGCCGGACTTTTCGTTTCTCGAATCCCTGGGCATCACCTTCGCGGACGATCCGTACCGCACACCGGTGTTCGACGAGACGACGTTCGAGACGCAGCGGAAAGGCGTGTACATCGCTGGAACCGTCTGCGGCGGCTATCGGACGAACCGCTGGTTCATCGAGAACGGCCGCTTCCACGCGCAGCAGATCGCGAAACACATCGCCGGCGAGCACACCGAGCGGATCCGGTTCGAGGCGATCCACTGGAAAACAGAGGAGTAATGTCAGACATTGAATTTGAAGAGCATGACATCGCCCTCCTTGACTACGTATTCCTTCCCTTCCATGCGATAGAGGCCTTTGTCACGGGCCGCGGCGACGGAGCCGCAGGCGACGAGATCCTCGTAGGCCACAGTTTCGGCCTTGATGAATCCGCGCTCGAAGTCCGTGTGGATCACTCCGGCTGCTTTCGGGGCCGTGTCCCCGACGTGAATCGTCCACGCTCGCACTTCCTTCTCACCGGCGGTGAAATACGTGTGCAGGCCGAGCAGGCGAAACGTCGCGCGGATCAGCGCGCCAACGCCGCTCTCTTCGACACCAAGCTCCTTCAGATACGCTGCAGCTTCCCCGGGCTCGAGGTCGACGAGGTCGCTCTCGATCTGCGCGCTGACGACGATTGCTTCACAGGCGAGGTGGGTACCGACGTACTCGCGGACCTTCTGCACGTACGGGTTCGCGTCAGCCGTCGCCAGGTCTGACTCCTTCACGTTGCAGGCGAAGATCGTGGGCTTGTCCGACAGCAGGAACAGGGGCCGCGCGAGCGCCCGCTCCTCGGCTGACAGGTCGACGATGAGAGCCGGCTTGCCCGCGTCGAGTGCGGTCTCGAGCTTCTCGAGGACGGCCTCTTCGACGGCCGCCGTCTTGTCGCCGCGCTTGATGTCCTTCACCAGGCGCTCGCGGCGCTTCTTCACCGACTCGAGGTCCGCGAGCAGCAACTCGGTGTTGATGACCTCGATGTCACGCACGGGATCCACGGAGCCGGACACGTGATGAACGTCTTCGTCCTCGAAGCAGCGCACCACCTGAACGATGGCATCGACCTCGCGAACATGGGTCAGGAACTTGTTGCCCAGCCCTTCACCCTGGCTGGCGCCCTTCACCAGTCCAGCGATGTCGACGAATTCCATCGCCGCCGGTATGACAACGTTCGTCTTCGCGATCTTCTGAAGAATCTGCAGACGTGAGTCGGGCACCGTGACCATGCCCACGTTCGGATCGATCGTGCAGAACGGGTAATTGGCCGCTTCCGCCTTGCGCGTGCGGGTCACGGCGTTGAACAGCGTGCTCTTGCCCACGTTGGGCAAACCTACGATTCCAGCTCTCAGCATCGGATGAACTCTGGTTGACCAAACTGTCCATTGTAACCAGAGCGAGGAAATTCCGGGCGACTACACGGGAGTAATCGTCAGTTATCCGACGCCGCCGGTCGTACGGGTCTCGCCGTGAGGGCCGGCACGGACTGCACGATTGCCGTCGGCGGGCAGGTGGCTATGGTTCCGTCCGGTGCATCAGCCGACGTGATCTGGAACGACCGCGCGCCGAAGAATTTGCGGCGCAAGGATGAGCGCGACACCGTAGAGGGCCAACGCCGCAAACAGCGTCGCCGGCGAGGAGTGTCTGAAGTCGTCGACGACGAGCTTGAGGGCTCCCGCGACGAGGACCGCGTAGACCAGCCAGCGGAACTCCACATACCGCATGAGTCGGGACAACGCGGCCACGGCGACCGCCAATGCGGCCAGCACGACAGTGGTCACGCTCGCAAGGACACCGGCATCGATCGGTTCGCCTGCGACCAGGGGGCCAAGCCACCACACCACCGCCCCGCCGATGCCCGCGACGAGCACCAGGGCCAGCATGAATCGCGAGGCGCCCACGACGAGCGACGGTCCGGCAGCGGGAGTACGCTCCGGCGTTCTCTGGGAAATCGACAGGCACGCCGCGGCGACCACGACGGTCGCGACATGCGCGGCAGAGAGGGGGAGCCACGGACCACGCGTAAACCAGACGGCGGCCGCCCACACCAGCATGCCCGATACGCCAGCCATTGCGCATCCGAGGACAGCGGCATGCAGCAGCAACTGCGGCTCTCTGTCGCGCCCGTTCAGCATCGCGGCCGTCAGCGCGAGCCCCCCGCACCACGCCACGAGCGCGGTGCCGCTCAGCATCGAACCACCGCCGACGAGCAGGAGCGCGACGGCCAGCGAGCTGTAGAACAGAATGTTCGCGCGCCCGGCGGGCCGCGGCCGGAGAATCCAGAACGCGGCCACGTAGCTGCCGGCGGCACCGAGCAGGGCGAGACTGCCGATTGCCAGCGACGCAACGCCTGGGTCCCGGCGGGCGACAATCAGCGCGCCGATCAGCCCAAGGCCCACCGCCCACGGCGTTTGGAGCATCTCGAACGCGCGGATGTCTTGATTGACGATGAACGTACGCCAGATGACGGCGCACACATACACCGCCATCAGCGCGAGCAGCAGCGCGATCACCACTCCGTGCGGCTCCTGCGGCGGAACGAGCTCGGCTCTTCCGATCAGCACGACGGCCATGAGGTTCACCGCGAGAGCTGGCATCCACCGTAACCACGACCACCCGCGCCGCTCGCCCAACCACAACGTGGACGCGCCGAGCACCACCAGCCCACCAGCAAACGGCAGCGGGCGGCCTGTCGCCACCACGAGTCCCACGGTCGTCACGATCGATCCGATGACGGCGACGCCAGCCAGGCTTTCCAGATGTCGATGCCAGGCGACGCCGAGGGCGAGGCCGGTGATCACCATCAGCATCGCCGCGCTGGCAGGTGGCGAGAGGAGACCGAAGTGCGCCGACGCCTCCCAGATGAGCGGCAGGCTGATGACGACCGCCGCGAGACCGTGGAAGAGCGCGCTGAGCGGACGCGTAGCGCCAGCGCGATCGGCAGCGGCGATCCAGGCGACGGCATACGCGAGCCCAAGGAAAACCCCGCCGCGCCCCGGAAGCCGGCCGGATTCGGTGAGCGCTCGGAGCAGGTACGCTCCGCCCAGCACGACGAACGTCCGGCCGACGAGCGATACGAGGCTGGTCGGATCCGGACGTCCGACGAGGCTCGGCAGCGGCTCTGGGGTCTCACCGTCCGCCGGCGCGGGCCCGGCGCGAAGGACCGCGGGCTGGCGCAGCTCGCGGCCTTCGAGCGCGTCGATGCGCCGCGTGATGTCGGCGAGAGCTTGATCGATGCCGCCAAGCCTCGCCTCGAGGCCGGATAGGCGATCCGACATAGGTGCGACTCACAGCAGGCGTTGACTATGCCTTGTTCTTGGCCAGTTGCGCTTCTTCTTCCCAGGGCGGCAACACGCGCAGCAGCACGGCGAGAATCACGAACGGCAGCACCATGATGAGGAGGGCCGGGAGCAGCCCCTCCCGCGTGGCAAAGCCCATCTTGTACGTCGTGTAGCCGAGCAGACTCTTCGAGAAGAGCTGCCCGCCGATGACGACGTTCCAGCGCATCGCGAAGATGCCGACGAGGGTCAGGACCCCTGCCACACCGTAAATCCTCCGACGCGTGACGTCGGACAAGCGGGTCACCTGAGTGACCGCGAGGAGCAGGATCGGCAGCAGCGTTCCAATCAAGATCTGTATGACGATGTGCGACACGAAAAGCCGTGTCTTGACCATGAAATCGAGCGCACCGAAAGAGTCGGCGGCCTCGTAGATGCGGTGAGTCAGATCGAGCAGCTCGAGCGAGAAGTCGATGACGAACGCAAAGAACAGATACTTCGCGATCGTATCGAGACACGGCATGTCGATGGGCACCCGTCGAACCCGGCAGAGCGCCATGTAGAGCAGCATCACCGCAGCCACGCCGGAGACGATGGCCGAAAACAGGAACACCACCGGCATCAGCGGCGTGGACCACCAGGGATTGGCCTTGACCGATCCAAAAATGAAACCGACATAGCCGTGGAGCAGGAACGCCGACGGGATGCCGACGATGGTGATGAAGCGCCCGATCTTGTCGTCGATTCGCAGCGCCTCGGGGCTGATGTCGTCCGACCATAGCGTCAGCGCGCCGTAGCACTGGCGCTTCAGCCCGGTGCTGGACTTCCATGTGAGCACCAGGTCCTTGCGGTAATCGAACCAGATCTCGAGGACGAGAACGCCCATCAAGTACCAGAGATAAATGAAGCCGAACATCGCCATTGCGGATTCCGTGTGCGGCGTGATGTACATCTCGAACGAGCGCTCCGGATGGCCGAGGTGCATCTGGAGCGGCAGCGGTGCGACGATGAGGAACGCCAGGGCCGTCAGAAGCGCGAGCCGGTAGGTGGGTTTCACGGTCGACACGTTGAAGACGCGCTCGAGCGACGCGAGGATGAACGCCCCCGCCACGAGTCCCGTGATGAACGGGTACAGCACGATGAGGATGCTCCACTGGAGCTCGACCTCGTTGGGATAGATGAAGCCTTCGACGCCAGCCATGATCACCTCTAGCGGACGGTGCCGTCCAGGCCGTTGTAGTAGACCTTCGAACCGGTCGCCAGGTCTGGCTTGAGCACGTGAATCTTGTGCTCACGGATGAACTCGTGCACGGGATCCTTCGGGTTCTTCAAGTCGGCGAGTTGCCGTGCACCGGTCGGGCACACCTCCGCGCAGGCAGTGGTGAGACCCTTCGTGATGCGGTGATAGCAGAGCGTGCACTTGTCGACCGTGTGGGTCCGCGGGTCGATGTAGCGGCAGCCGTACGGGCACGCCTGCACGCAGTACCGGCAGCCGAGGCAGCGCGTCTTGTCGACGAGCACGACGCCGTCCGGGCTCTTGAACGTCGCGCCGACCGGGCACACCTGCGTGCAGGGTGAATCCGCGCACTGGTTGCACATCTTGGGCACGAAGAACACCTTCAGGCCGTCTCCTGGTCTGTCGATCTCCGGAAAACCGTCGTACCCGCCGACGGGCGAGTCCACGACGGGATGTTCGAGATCGTACGGATCGACCTGGTACCGTTCGACCCACGTGCGGAAGCAGCCTTCCTCGCGTGGCACGTCGTTCTCGGCCTTGCACGCTCGGACGCAGTTGCCCGAACCGATGCACTTGTCGACGTCGATGATCATCCCCCACCAGTGATCGGTGGCGACGTAGTTCGGTGCCTGCTCCGGAGCGCCCGCCACGACGAAGTCCCAGGCAAGGGTGGCCGCGCCCGTCAGGAAGATGAACCTTCCCGTGTCGTGCAGGAATGCGCGGCGATCCTGATCCATGGCCTGGCTCCTCTCAGTCGTCTCTACTCGGTCTTGGCTGCCTTCTTAGCGGTCTTCGGCCAGTGCGGCTTGTGGCAGCCGACGCACCCGTCTTTCATCTGACCGACGTCGTTCGCGTGCGCCGCCGGCACGACTTGCGGCTGGGACTTCGGCCGGCCGGACACCTTGCCGTGGCAGTTGAGGCACAGGCTCGCGGAGGCAACCTTCGGCACCGGCAGTTCCTTGTCGTCGTCTGCGACGTGTTTCTGGAGAGGTCCGTGACAGGCCTCGCAATTCAGCCGGAAGTGCTTGTTGTCCTTGACGGGATCGAGGGGCACCACGGTAGCGAGCGCCTTGGCTGAAGCCTCGCTTCCTGGTTCAGGAGGATCGTAGGTGCCGTCATGGCACTCCAGGCAGGCGGTGCGGCCCGCGTGGACGATCGGCAGCGCGCGGTTATCGTCGAGCGCCCCCGCCCGGTAAAAGCCGAGCACTCCAAAGTCGGAGGGGATGGCCGCCGCTCGCGCGAT
>DATLLF010000154.1:0-9417 GCA_035537955.1 Vicinamibacterales bacterium
CCCCCATGTAGCACGTCAGCAATCAGCTCGACCCCCTCCCCGATACGAGGCCCCGGCACGACCGTGCGCGGGTCGAAGAGCATGAGCACGCGTTTGTTGCGCACCGCCGGCACCGATGCGAGCTGGTTCCAGGTGGCGAGCTCCTTCTGTTCGTTCACTTTTGTCAGTGGATCGGCCCGAAGCTCCAGGATGACGTCCGGCTTTCGCGCGATGATCAATTCGGTCGTTGCCTGCACCGCCTGCTGTTTCATGTCCGCGAACACGTTCGCACCGCCGGCGGCGGTCACCATGTCGTGGATGAACCCGTAGCCGCCGCTCGCGTAGATCCCGCGCAGCGCAAGGCTCTCACGCCCGAACACGATGAGCGTGCGCGGACGCGGTTGTGCCGCCACTCGCGTGCGCACCGCTGCGAGCTGGCGCTCGATGGTCGCGGTCAGCTCCGCGGCACGCTCGTCACGGCCGATCCGTGCGCCGAGCGAACGAATCGTCGTGGTCACATCCGCCAGCCCCGCATGGCTGTAGACGAACAGCGGAATCCGGGCGCGTTCGAGCTGCTGGCGCAGGTCCTGCTGACTCCCATATACGGCCACGAGATCCGGACGCAACGACAGGACGCGCTCGAGATCCGGATCGAGCAGCGCTCCCACACGTGGGAGCTTTTCGACCTCCGGCGGGTATTTGTCAAAGCTGCTCACGGCGACGACGGTGTCCCCGGCACCGAGCGCAAAGAGCATCTCGGTGACGGCGGGAATGAGCGAGATGATCCGTCGGGGCTGCTGCTGCACCGACGTGTGCCCAGTCGCCGTAGCGACGATCCACAGACAGGCTGCCAGCCGCAAGGCGAGCGGAAGGCGGACCGCCGATAACCTCATGTTCGCCTCACCAGCAGCCAGAGGAAGAATGGCCCTCCAATCAGCGCCGTGATCACGCCGACGGGGAGTTCCAGCGGCGACATGATGGTTCGAGCGAGCGCATCGCACGCGATCAGGAACGCGGCACCGAAAAACGCAGACGCGGGCAGCACGATGCGATGATCCGCTCCGACGAGCAGCCGAACGAGGTGGGGCACGATGATCCCGACGAAACCGACGGGGCCGCCGACGGAAACCGCGGCGCCGGTGGCAAGTGAGGCGCTGACGAATGCCGCGCGCTGTGCGCGCAGCACGTCGAGTCCACGTGTTTCCGCGGCATCCTCGCCGAGGTTCAGCAGATTCAGGGGACGCGTGAGCCACGCGAACACGGCGAACGAGACGATCACCAGCGGCAGTGCGGTGACGAGCGGCTGGTAGCTGCTGATATCGAGGTCTCCCATGAGCCAGCGCAGAATCCTGAACGTCTCCGAGAAGTCCGCGAAGTACTGAACGAACAGGATCAACGCCGAGAAGAACGCGTTCATCGTCACGCCGGCCAGGAGCAGTACGTTGGTGGACAATCCGCGGTGACGTGCGGTTGCGAGAAAGTAGACGATCGCCACCGCCATCAACGATCCGGCGAAGCTGGCGAGCGGTGCGGCGGGGACGCCGAGCCAGGAGAGCGACCAGCCGAACGTGATCGCGAGCATCGCTCCGAGCGCGGCCCCGGCCGACACGCCAAGCGTGAACGGCGTCGCGAGCGGATTGCGCAGCAGGCCCTGGAACACGACGCCTGCCGTTGCGAGCATCGATCCGACCAGCGCGCCGGCCAGCGTCCGCGGCAGTCGCGCGACGAAGAAGATCTGCGCGTCGGTGTTCTCCGCGAAGGGGATGGACCTGTCGAAGACTCGCGCGAGACTGATTCGTGTGGATCCGACCAGCGGACCCAGGACGACGGCGGCGACGGCCACCCCGCCGAACACGAGCATCGTGAGCGCGAGCCGTTGCCTGACGCGCGCGCCGGTTCTATCCATGTCCGCCCGCTCTTCCGAGCGGAGTGACGGTGAGACGTCCCGTGGCCGGATGCCGCATGACTTCGGCGTCCACTTCGTACAGTTCGCGCACGGAGTCGGGCGTCAACACGTCGTCGACCGGCCCGCGCTGAACGACGCGCCCGTTTTTGAGCAGCACGAGCGCGTTGCACAGCGAGGCCGCGAGATTCAGATCGTGCGTTGACATCACTACCGTCAACCCGTGCCGCGCGTGCAGGTCGCGCACGAGCGCCGCGGTCTCGAGCTGATACTTGAGATCCAGCGCCGCCGTCGGTTCATCGAGCAGAAGCGCAGAGGGCGCAGAGGAGGCCGAGGGCGCAGAGGAGGCCGAGGACACAGAGGATACAGAGGGCGCAAGCTGGGCGAGCGCTGCGGCGATGACGACCCTTTGCTTCTCACCACCGCTGAGCGTGTTGAACATGCGATCCTGGAGCGACAGCGTGCCTGTCGACGTGAGCGCCTCGCGAGCAAGCTCGATGTCGCGAGGCCCCTCGATTGCGAAGGCTCCGAGGTGCGGATACCTTCCCATCAGCACCACCTCGAGGACGGTGTAATCGAACGCGAGATGCGTCTCCTGCGGCACGACCGCCATGCGCCTGGCGATTTCCGCTCGCGGCATCGCCGCGAGCGGGATCCCGTCGAGCACGACGCTGCCGCGCTGCGGCCGTCGCGTTCCCGCCAGCAGCCGCAGCAGCGTCGTCTTGCCGGATCCGTTCGGTCCGATGATCCCGATGAAGCCGCCCGCCGGCACGTCGACGGAGACGTCGTGAAGAACGATCCTGTCGCCGTAGCCGAACGTGACGTCAGCGGCCCGCAGCAACGCGCAGTCCGATGGTGGCACGGCGTCCGAGTGCCGGGAACCCGAGCGCCTCCTCGTAAAGTTCGTCGAACAGGTTCTCGACGCGTGCGTAGACCTCGCCAATCCCGCGGAGCCGCCAGGCACCGCCGACGTTCCACACGTTGAAGCCGCTCGCGTAGTGGAGACCGCCGAACGTCCCCAGCGACGGCTCCACGTCGAGCACGCGGCTGCGCGCCCCCCCCGTGAGGAACAGCGAGAGCGGACCGGCCGTAGCCGCCGCATCGATCGAGACCTGATGGCGCGGACGTCGAAGGAGCGGATCGCCAACCGCGAAGGGCGGCGGCGCCTGGCGATCGCGATCCACGGCGAGGATCTCGGAATCGAGGAACGTATACCCGACCCGTCCGCGGAGCAGGATCGCAGTGCGCGCGACAAGTCGATGGCTCGTGGACAATCCGAGCTCCAGACCGGCTGCGCGCGCGTTCGAGATGTTGTCTGTCATGTAGCGACTCGATTCGCGGAACGACCCGACGGCCACGATCAGGTCGTCGTACTCGTTCCAGAATCCAACCGCTTCGGCGGCGACGAGTCCGCCCGCGAACGTCTGCTCGATCCCCGCCTCGGCGCTCCGGCTGCGCTCGGGTTTCAGCGACGGATTGTCGGTGAACGCAATGTCGAATGCGCCGGGAGGACGGATGCCGGTTCCTGCCGACGCGCGAAGCTTGGTCACGCTCCGCTCGCCGGGATTGACGATCCACGCCACGCCTGCCTTCGGGTTGACCGATACCACATCGTCGGCCGGCATCAGCGCGAACGCATCGCGGTGAATGTCCTCGACGCGCAGGCCTGCCGTTACGAAGAGACGTGACGCCGCGGACCATCGTGCTTCGGCGAAGTACCCGGCGATCGTGCGCTTGATCGGTGTGGGCTCGAAGAATTCATTGGTGACGAACGTGCTGCCCGCCTGCTCGCGTTGCAGTTCCACGCCCGAGGAGACGTCCAGCGCGCTGAATGCCGGGAAGTCGATCTGCGCGCGCCCCGACCAGCGCCGCGAGCTGGATTCCGAGGGACCGAATGCGCTCGCGAAGTCGCTCTCCAGCCGGTGATAACCAGTCTGAAAGAATGATCGCACGCGTGCGCCGAGCGGCACCGTGGCGGCGACGGACGCGAGCGTCTGCGCGTTCTCGCCGCGCCCCACCGTGTCGATCTCGGTGTACGCGCCGACGGGGTTGGTGCCGAATGGACCCGGCGAACCGCGTTCGTCCGTCGCATGCTGCACCTGTGCGCGTACGTTCAATCCGCCCTCACGCCAGCCAGCCGAAACCGCGCCGGCCGTGCGCGAATAATCGTCGTTCTGAACGGTGAGACCGGCCGCCGTGCGATGGTCGTTGTAGCCATCGCTCGTCAGGTGATCCGCTGAGGCACCCCATTCGAAGCGGCCGGCGGACCCCGAGGTGGCTCCGGTGATCCGGTCCGACCCATATCCGCCCGCCTCGACGAGCCCCGACACCGCAGGGGCTCCGCCACGTCGCGTGATCACGCGGATGACGGCGCCGATTGCATTGGATCCATAGAGCGCGCTCTGCGGGCCACGCACGATCTCGATGCGTTCGACGTTCGCCGCTGAAAGATGCGCGAAGTCGAACTCTCCGCCGAACGCCGTCACCGGCACGTCGTCCACGAACACGAGAGTGAAGTTGGATTCACCTCCGCGTGGAAACACGCCTGTAACCGCCCCCGGCCCGCCGGTCGCGGCAACGGTGATCCCCGGCACCATCCGCAGGGCGTCGGCGACCGAGTGGATCTGCCGCGCTTCGAGCTCCGTTCCCGTGATCACGGTCACCGTCGATGTGACCTGCGATAGTGGCACTTCGACTTGCGCGGCCGAGACCACGACCGATTCCGACATGGCACTGAGGGTAAGGCGGATCTCGCCGAGATCGTGCGCGCCTGCCGGATCGACGCGGCGAAGTTCGCCCCGGAAACCGCTGATCGACACGCGCACGTCGAACGGCCCGGAATCCGGCGCGTCGACGTCGAACTCGCCGCGGCTGTTCGTGACGGCCGATCGCAGCGCCTGACCGTCCGCTACCAGCAGCACATGCGCGCCAGCGACGGCGCGCCCGTCGGGATCGACGACGCGTCCGCTGAGCCGATCACCTGGATCTGCGGCAGCGGCCGAAATCGAGAGGATGAAAACGAGGAGAAGGCAAACGAAAAGGCGAGACGTGCGAATCACGGGAGCTCCTTCCCGGCGTGTAACGCGCCGATGAAAAGGGAAAGGACACGCCCGGCAGCCAGGTATCCTGACTCGCAGGTTGGTGCGGCGTTTCCTGCCTTCCCGTGCATTCTCCGCACAGTGGCCCCGCGTTCGGCGGAACGGAAACGCTCTCCCTGCTTACAGTGGCGGCACCGCGTGGGCTTCGCACCCACTTCGCATGACCGCCGGGCCGAGCCGGCGATACCCGCCAGCTCGTCGTCAATTGTCCTCCGAGGATATCACTTAAAATAGATGGTTCATGACCGTTCGCGCCGAGATCATCGCCATTGAGACCGCCGAACGGTTCGAGCTCGTCGACATCACGGACCGACTCCGAACGTTCTTGAGTCGCGCCGGGGTCAGCGATGGGCTTCTCAGTGTCTGGTCGATGCACACTACCTGTGCCGTGTTCATCAACGAAGCGCAGCGTGCCCTGCATGCGGACATCAAGCGCGCCCTGGAGCAGATGATCGCGCGCGAGACCGACTGGATGCACAACGACCCGAAGCACTCCGACTGCGAGCGTTCGAACGCCGACTCGCATTTGCGCGCGATGCTGCTTGGCCACGGCCTGACGCTGCAGATCAGTGGCGGAGAGCTGGTGCTGGGGCAATGGCAGCGCGTGCTCGCTGCGGAGCTTGACGGCCCCCGCACTCGCTCGCTCCGCCTGCAGGCTCTGGGCGTCAATTCCCAACTCCCAAACCCCAACTCACAAGCTTCCAAGGAACATGCCCTGGGCGATGATCGATAGACGAATCGAATCCGCCGGGATCGCTGATATCGCTGCGAAGATCGAGCGAGGGGAGCGTCTTTCGTTCGAGGACGGCGTTCGGCTGTTCGAATGCCCCGATCTTCTCGCCGTCGGGTACCTGGCGAACCGCGAGCGGGAGCGGCGTCACGGCAAGCGCACGTACTACAACTTCAACATTCGGCTAGAGGCCACCAACGTCTGCGTCGCGAGCTGCCTGTTCTGCTCGTTCGCGCGGCTGACTCCGGAGTCGCCGGCCGCGTATACGCTGTCTCTCGAGCAGGTGTTCGACAAGCTGCGGCAGCGCGCTCACCAGCCGCTCACGGAAGTTCACGTCGTGAACGGTCTCCATCCTGATCTGCCGTTCGAGTACTACACGGACATGCTGCGCGGCCTGAAGAAGGTTCGTCCCGGCATTCACCTCAAATGCTTCACGGCGGTCGAGATCGCGTTCTTCGCGGACATCTACAAAATGACGGATGGCGAGGTGCTCGAGCGGCTGCGCCAGGCTGGCCTCGATTCGTTGCCGGGCGGCGGCGCCGAGATCTTCGCGCCGCGCGTGCGCAAGAAGATCGCGCACGACAAGGCAGACGCCGATCGCTATCTGTCGATCCACAGGATCGCGCACGAGATGGGCATTCGCACGAACGTCACGATGCTTTACGGTCACATCGAGACGTACGCCGAGCGAGTGGACCACATGCTGCGCTCCCGCGCGCTGCAGGACGAAACCGGCGGCTTTCAGGCCTTCATCCCCCTCGCGTTCCATCCAGACAACAACCAGATGCGCAAGCTGCCGCCACCAACGGCCACCGACACCCTGCGCGTCCATGCTGTGTCGCGCCTGATGCTCGACAACTTCGCGCATGTGAAGGCGTTCTGGATTGCCACCGGGGTTGAGGTAGCGCAGCAGGCGCTGTGGTTTGGCGCCGACGACCTCGACGGCACCGTGCAGGAGGAGAAGATCTACCACATGGCCGGAGCGCGCACGCCCGAGACGATGAGCACGTCGGCGATCCGCAGGCTGATCCGCGCCGCCGGGCGAGAGCCCGTGGAACGCGATACGCTGTATAACGTGGTTACGGGATCAGACGCGCCGGACGAGGCCCGGGACGTTATCGCGCCGGCCTTTCAAGCCCGCACCGCCCGCACATCGACGTTGTAGCGCGGGCCTTCGGCCCGCACCGCCCGACGGCGATTCAAGAATGGACATCAAACTCCTTACCCAGGTCGAAAAAGAGAGCATCGGCGATCGTCAGCCGCTTCCGGAGAAATACCTGCGCCTGTCCGACGACGAAATGGACGAGCGGATCGCTGCCGCCAGGCGCACGCTCGGGACCCGCGTCGTCATCCTCGGCCATCACTACCAGCGCGACGAGGTGATCAAGTTCGCGGACTTCACAGGTGATTCTCTGAAGCTCGCGCGCGCCGCCGCGACAAGACACGAGGCAGAATTCATCGTCTTCTGCGGTGTTCACTTCATGGCTGAAAGCGCCGACATCCTGCGTGCGTCGCATCAGAAGGTCCTCCTGCCGGATCTTGCCGCAGGCTGCTCGATGGCCGATATGGCCGCCCCCGACCAGCTCCAGATGGCGTGGCGCGAACTCGAGCAGATGGGCATCCGCGCTGATGCAGTCGAGAACGGAAAGCAGGGACTCATTCCGGTCACCTACATCAATTCGTCGGCCGCCATCAAAGCGTTCGTCGGCGCGCACGGCGGGGTGGTCTGTACATCGACCAACGCTGCGGCGGTGATGAAGTGGGCGTGGGAGCGCGGTGAGAAGCTGCTGATGCTCCCCGATCAGCATCTCGGACGGAACACCGCTTACAAGATGGGCGTGCCGCTCGACGAGATGGTGGTGTGGGATCCGAACGAGATGTGGGGCGGCGTCGACCGCGAACAGCTGAAGAAGTCAAAACTCGTTCTCTGGAAGGGGCACTGCTCCGTTCACACGCGGTTCACGACGCAGCAGATCGCCGCGTTCCGCAAGCAGTACCCGCAGGGGCGCGTGATCGCGCATCCCGAATGCACGTGGGACGTCGTTCAGGCCGCCGACGAGAGCGGATCCACGGAGCACATCATCAATGCGGTGAGGAACAGCCCCGAGGGCACGACCTGGGCGGTTGCGACCGAGGTGCATCTCGTCAACCGCCTGATGCACGAATACGCTCCAGGCAAGAAGATCGTCACGCTGGATCCGTTCGGCTGCCTGTGCTCCACGATGTTCCGCGTCTCGCCGAACCACCTGCTCTGGATTCTCGAAGGCCTGGTCGGCGGAGAGGTCCACAATCAGATCACCGTGCCCGAAGACCAGAAGCGCGACGCCCGTCTTGCTCTCGATCGCATGCTCCACATCCTGTGAAGGGGTCACTTCCAAAGTCCAAACTCCAAAAGGACGAAACTTCCGGCATTCTTAAAGTTCCAAGTTTGAAGTTTGTAGCTGACTTGTTTCCGGGCGTCATTTGACAAACCTCTGGCACCCGGACTAATTTGTGCCTTCCTCAGCGCAGCTCAGCCTTAAAGGGATGACTGGGGCCTCACAACATCCAGGTTCCTGGTGCGAAAGCGGTTGCAAGCATGACTGCGGGAGGGCAGTTGATGCACCCTGAGTTCGAGTTCCACCGAATCGTCTTTCGCCTCCGGCATCCCTGGAGGTTTCGCATCCTGACCCTGTTCGGGGTTTTCTAGAAACCGGCACTCCTCGCCGCTCCTCTGTCATCCGGCGGCATGAGCCCGCCCCTGCGTTCGCAGGCGTAGAGTCCTCGTGCTGCTTGCGGCGCTCCGCGGGCAGGCGCGCAGCGTCTGCGCCGCGAAGCGATAGACTGGGAGGTGCTATCAGGACGGAAGGAGACTGCAGAGATGGCCCATGAAGTTCCGCCGCTTCCCTATGCCTACAACGCGCTGGAACCGCACATCGACGAGCAGACGATGCGGATCCATCACGATAAGCATCATGCGGCGTACGTGAACAATCTAAATACCGCGCTCGAGAAGCATCCCGATCTTCAACAGAAGGGCGTCGAGGACCTGATCAAGGGGATCAACACCGTCCCCGAGGACATCAGGACGGCCGTGCGCAACAATGGCGGCGGTCACGTGAACCACACGATGTTCTGGGAGATCATGGGGCCCGGTACGGGCGGCCAGCCCGGCGGCGCGGTCGGCGATGCGATCAAGTCGTCGTTCGGCAGCTTCGACAGCTTCAAGGAACAGTTCGCCAAGGCCGGCGTCGGCCGCTTCGGCAGTGGCTGGGCGTGGCTGATCGACGTCGGTGGCAAGCTCGTGATCGAAAGCACGGCGAACCAGGACAGCCCGCTGATGGAAGGCAAGAAGCCGCTGCTCGGCCTCGACGTCTGGGAGCACGCCTACTACCTGAAGTACCAGAACCGCCGTCCTGATTACATCGGCGCGTGGTGGAACGTCGTCAACTGGGACGCGGTCAACGCACGGTTCAAATAGCTTAGAGCTATCAGCTATCAGCTATCAGCTACCAGCTATCAGCTCTCGGCGTTCAGCTTACTGATGCTGATGGCTGAGAGCTGACAGCTTAATGGAATTCACACCCGACTCGAGTGAATTCCAGTCCTACGTAACCGTCTGGCCGGCAGTGGGGATCGGCGGCTGTTCGACGGGACCACCGAGCAGATCGAGGTGAAGCGGCGGCGGCTCCAGCTCGATGAGGTACTCGAACTGCTTCCGGACTGTC
>DATLLF010000155.1:0-25093 GCA_035537955.1 Vicinamibacterales bacterium
GAATAGTCGTAGACGTGATATGACGGCACACCGAGCGTCTGGCGCCGCAGCCGGTGATATCGCTGGAGCGGTGCGACGCCGGCGCGCGTCGTCTCGATGAGGTTCTCGACCACCGACGTGGGGATGTTGTCGCCGTGCAGCGCGGCATCGAGCGTTGTCTTGTAGCCGCGCGCCCGCGCGTGGAACCAGTCGCGCTGGCAGACGCCGTTGTAGAGCGTCGCGTAGGTATTGACGCTGCTGTTGTACGTCTCGTAGAGCGCGCGGAATGCCTTCTCCCGGTCCGCCTGCTCGCGACGGGTGGCGAGGATGGCGCGGTACTGCCCGTACGAGACCGTGACCTCTTCGCCGGTAGAGAGCGTGATCTTCGGAAACTTCGCGTCTGCCGTCGACAGTGACCAGTACGCTTCGTTCGGCGCCGACGCAAGGCGGCTGGAGAGCGACATCAGCCGCTCGCCCTCCTCATCGAGGACGTGTTCCTGCTGCCGATAGAGGTCCTCGATTGCGAAGCGATACAGCCGCAGCGGTTCGGATTTCCCCAGCCACTCCCGGATCGTGTCGAGCGGGATCTTCAGCAGCTCGGGGTTGAACCACGACTGCGCCTGCTGCAGGCGTGCGAAGAGGATCTGCACTTCCTGCCGCTTCGCGTTGACGGCGTTGTCGCGCTGGTCCTCGTCGTACTGCAGTGATGGGTAGTACCAGACGCGATAGGCGAGCTGTCCGAGCTCGTCGGAGAGCTGATAGGCCTTCAACAACTGGTCGGGCCCTCTGTCGAGCGTGCCCTTCAGCGCCGCGTATTTTTCGATTCCGGCCTCGAGCGTCTTGAACGCGTCACTCCACCCGTCCCACGAAGGGAAGATGTCAGCGAGGTTCCATTTGTATTGTTCGGCTATTTCCTTGCGATCGCGCGAGCGCGCGGGTACGGCGACAGACATACGTCCATCTTATGCGCACGTGATCGCGGATGCGATCCTGCGGAGTTCAGCCGGCGAATTTTGCAATGAAGGCCGCGACGGCAGCGCTGACTTCCATCGTCCACTCATGACCGCCGCTATGGACGAAGTACTCGGCGTCGGCGCTCCGCGCGCGCAGGGCGGCGAGATCCTTCTTCGCTATCTCCGCCGTGTACCACTCATCGCGTTCGCCGCGCACGATCAGCGACGGCGGGAACGCGGCGGCCGCGTCAGCAAACAGCTCCGGCGGCACGTCTCCTCCGACAGCGACCACGGCAGCAATGGCCTGCGGCGCGCGGACGGCGGTGCGGAACGCCATCGCGACCCCCTGCGAAAAGCCGACGGTGATGACGGGAGTGTCCGAAGTGGACACGCGCTCGAGGACCTGGCGCGCATACTCGATGTTGTCCTCGATCATCAGTTCGCGGTCCTGCCGCGTCATCCAGCTCGCGATGACCTCGTCGGAGCGTCCTCGATAGAAGCGGTGCAGACCCTGGACGGAGACGAGCGTCCACCGTTCCGACCCCTCGATCCCCGAGAGGCGTTCCATCTGGATCGCGGCGTTCTCCATATAGCCATGGAAGCCGACGAGCATCAACGATGGTTGCCTGGCTTCGCGCACGAGGACGCGTCCGTGCATCCGCGTCGCGACGTGGATTGCCTCTGTCGTCATGCCGCCTGCGCCTTCATCCACGCCGCTGCCGCATTGATCGCGTCATCGAACGCCGGTTGTTGCGCCTTCGCGCCGCCCGGCACTTTGAACGAGTGATCGCCTCCGGGGATCACGTGCAGCGTCGCTTTCGGCAGTCGCGGGAGCAGCGCCGTGATCTCGCCTTCCGTGCCGAACGTATCCCGCGAGCCCTGTACGAAGAGCATCGGCTGCGCGATCTGCGGAAGGTGCGCGTCGCGCCGCTGGTCGGCGCGTCCCGGCGGGTGAAGTGGATACCCGAAGAAGACAACCCCGGAAATGCCTTCGGCGCCCTGCGACGCGATATGCGAGGCGATGCGACCGCCCATCGACTTGCCGCCGATGAACAGCGGCAGCTTCTTGAACTCGCGCCGCGCCTCGGTGAGCATCGCGCGCCAGTGGTTCTCGAGCACCGGCGCCTTGTCGGGCACCTTGCGTCCTGCCGAGATGTAAGGGAAGTCGAACGTTGCGCAACTGATGCCGCGTTCGGTCAGCGCCGTCGCCGCCTTGACCATCCACGCGCTCTTCTGTCCGGCACCGGCGCCGTGCGCGAGCACGATCGCTGCGGCTGGTGAGCTCGATCGATACAGGGTCAAGTCCATACCGTCAGCTTACTTCCCGCCATCTTTCTCCGGGGGAATGTAAAGAGTGCAGCCGGTGGACTTCATCCCTCCGATGAGCGACCGGATCGGCATCCACTCGATCGAGGGAGGGCAGATGGGATACCACGATGCGTGGTACACGGCAGCCCGGTGGCTCGGCGCGTAGTACTTCTTCAGCGTCGTCACCAGCGCTCTGGCGCCGGCCGCACCCGTGCTATCCGAAAGGCCGATACTCGTTTCGCCAACGAAACCCGCCTGCCAGAGCAACAGCCCGGCGCGCGTGTCGATGCGGGGGCGCCTGAATACGAACAGACTGGCTTCGTAGGCTTGAACACCGGCATCCATCGGATCGATATCGAGGTCGGCAAAGAGACAGGCGTCGGAGGAGATGCCCGGCTGGATCCGTGCCGGGATCCCTTCTTCTCTCGCCCGAGCCATGACGATGTGCGTAGGATCGCAACCGATGCCCGGATGACCGTAAAGAGCGACACATACGCGCTCGCCACGCCTGGCATGCGCCAGGATGCGGTCCGCCATTTCGCGATAGGAGTCGGATCTTGGCTTCCCCTGGGCGTAGTGATTCGAGAGCGACTCGGCCGTCGGGTTGAGCGAATGCAGCCAGCGCGCGGCCGCGGGATCCGCGACCAGGTACAGGACCCTCTGCGCTCGCTCGATCTCGCGAATCGCTTCCCCCGTCGTCTGTGTGATCAGGGAAAACCCGGTGCCGACAAAGGTGACGCTGCCGGCTCCGGTGGCGCTGCCGCGATCGCGCACGTCAGCGTCTGCGCTTTGCCTTGGGCCGCGACTTCGATGCTGTGCCTGCAGACTTCGTCCGTGACGTGGATGCTTTGGCGGAGCTGCGGCTGCTGCGTTTCACCGCTCGACCTGCCGCACCCTTCGAAGTACTGGTCTTCTTGCCGCGCTGACTGCTGCGCGCTCTCGATGTCGCCCCCATGGACCCGCTCCCACCCGCGGCGAACACCGCGAAGCCGAGGGTGAATTTGATCCGGGGCTCGTCATCCCCGATTTTGATTCGGGGGATTCCGACCCATGTCAGGCCGTTTTCCTCGCTGGCCTGAAGCAGCGTGAGAATGGCGGCCGAGTCGTCGGAGAGCAGCGCCTCCTTCTCCGAAGGCGACAGGTCGGCGGCCTCGACGATGCTGGCTCTCGCGGTGTCGTCATCGCCGTTGAACGCCTCCAGCCTCTCGGGGTTTTGGACCAGCCACATCAGGAACTCTGCGAGACGTTCGTTCATGTCACGACTCCTGTCATGGCTCCTTGAGGAGCCCGGCCTGTGCGAGGAGGGCGCGAAAACGGGGTTGACCGCGCACGCCCTGGAAGCGCGGTTCGACGGCCAGATACTGGATCTCGTTCTGACGGTTCGCGAGCGCCGCTTCCAGCCACCGGAACGCGAGGTCCTCGTCGCGTAATGCGAAGCGTGCGGCGGCCTGCTCGATTCCACTAACCCCTGCCGCCGCTTCGGCCGGGTTGTCGAGGAGAAGATCGCGCGCCTGCTGGTCGCGGCCGGTGAGAGCATACACGCTGGCCCGAATGGCGCTCAAGTCGCTGGCGGGCTCCGATCCGGGCTGGATGCGATCGAGCGCCGCCAGCGCCTTGTCCGGCTCGCCGGCAGCGATCTGAGCGATCGCCAGGGCCCGTTCCAGCCAGCCGCGGTCCTCGAGTTCAATAGCGGCGCGATAGTTCTCGATTGCTCCCGGAACGTCCCCCTTCATGTAGTGAATGAACCCCAGGGCGCCGCGCGCAGACACCGAGAGCGGATCCTGTGCGAGCGCGAGCTTCATCTCCTCGATCGCCGCGTCGAAACGCGCATGGCTCATCAGATACAGGGCATACCAGTGACGCGCTGGTGAGTACCCTGGTCTCAGCGCGATCGCCCTGGTCAGTGCTGCTTCGGCCTCAGGCCAGCGCAACTGCTCCTGCCGGATCGAGCCGAGAGCCGCATACGCTTCCGCCAGTGTCGGATCGAGCTCGACTCCTTTCACTGCGGCTGCCTCCGCACTCGCCTGCGCGTTGATCGGAGGGAGAACCCCGTAGACCCCCGCGAGTACGTAGGCATCCGCCAGGCCGGCGTACGGTAATGCCGCAGTCGGATCTGCCCTGGCCGCCTCTTCGAAATAGCGAATGCTCAGGCGCAATCCGTCGGGCGTTCTCTTGTTCCAGTGATAGCGCCCGAGCGAGTACTGCTCGAAGGCGCGATACTGCATAGGCTTTCGTTCCAGGAGCTTTGCGTCACTCGCGGACAGACGGCCTTTCAGTTCGGCGACGATGGTTTGCGCGATCTCCGACTGCGTGCCGAACAGGTCGTCGGCGGCCCGGTCGTAGCGCTGGGACCATATCTGGCGCGACGTGCGGCAGTCGACGAGTTCGACATTGACGCTCACCCGCCCACCGGAAACCTGCACCATGCCTGCGACCAGCACTTCAACCCCGAGGGTGCGCCCGATCTCGCGCGCCGGCTTGCTCGTATCCCGGAACTGTTCCACCGAAACGCCGGACACGACGTGAAAGCCGGGAACCCTGGCGAGAAGTGAAGTCAGGTCCGCCGACACCCCTTCGCTGATCTGCGTGGTGTGCGGCTCGCTGCCCAACGTCCGAAACGGAAGGACCGCGACCGAATCCTTTGTTGGTGCGCCTCTCAGCAACGGAATGGCCGCTCCCACGGCGGTCACCAGGATCGCGATCATTGCCGCGTACGCCTGGCGCCGTTTGCTCCACCACCTCGCCGCTTCAGGCGTGCTGCTCCCGAGAGCCTGCGCCAGTGCAGCCTCCATCTCACCAGCGCTGCGATATCGCTCCTCACGCTTCGGCGCGAGGGCACGCTCGACGACGCGGACGAAGGGCAGGTCGAGGTCGGGACGGAGATTAGCGAGGGATAACGTTTCTCCGCGTGCGTGCTTCGCCTTGAGCTCTTCGACCGTCGTGGCCGTGATCGGATAGGTATTCGTGACCAGGTGAAACAACAGGACGCCGAGGCTGTAGAG
Source organism: Vicinamibacterales bacterium (assembly GCA_035537955.1). Classification (GTDB taxonomy): domain Bacteria; phylum Acidobacteriota; class Vicinamibacteria; order Vicinamibacterales; family 2-12-FULL-66-21; genus JACDCA01. The sequence goes on from DATLLF010000155.1 coordinate 5,243, forward strand.
ATCACTCTCGACCTCTGGCGGCGCGCCATTGAGAACCTCAGGAGCCAGGTAGAGCGGCGTTCCGGAGTGCGGCCGTTCGTCCGATACCCGGGCGCGCCCCGCGCCGAAGTCCATCAGCACCAGTCGGCCGCCCTCTTCGCGCACCACGTTGTGCGCTTTGATGTCGCCATGCGTGAAGCCGGCCGCATGAACTGCCGCAAGTGCCCTGCACAGTTCCTGCCCCGCGGCTGCGGCCTCACGATCGCTCCAGCGCCCGCGTTCATTCAGTTCCTGCTCGAGGGTGCGGCCGTCGATCAGCTCCATCCACATGCCCAGGCGGCCATCGTGCTCGTCTGCACCGAAGACCTGGACGACGTTGTCGTGCCGCACGCGCGCGAGCATGCGTGCCTCGCGAAGCCTGCGCCGGGTCCGCTGATGTCCGCCGTCGGCCTGTGGCTTGAACAGCTTCAGTGCGACGTCGCAATCGAGGTGCGTGTCACGCGCCCGGTAGACATCGGACGACGACCCGGATCCAAGCTTCTCGTTCAGGAGCAAGGGTCCCCAGGATCGAGAAGACGAAGGCTCCGCAGGTTGCTGCCGCTCGGGAGCCTCTGCCGACGGAGAGGCGCCGTGCGCTGACCGACGATGGTCGACGTCATCGAGCGTCCGGTGGACCTCGGCGACCCCGGCGATAGTGCGCAGCACCCGTAGCGCGCGAGGGTCTGCAGCCACGGATCCTGTCTCCAGACCGTCCCAGTCAGGAGGATGTCCATCGGCAACCGATGCCAGGAGGTCGAGTACGGCGCGTCGGCTACGCGTCATGTCCCATCTCTTCGTACAGCTTGTACAGGGCGCGCACGACCAGTGAACGTGCGGCATTTGCGTTCGGCTTTCCGAGCGACCGTGCGATCTCGTCGTAACTGCTCTGCATCTCGAGCCGTGCGATGACGGCTTCCCGGTCCAGCGGACGCAGGCGAGCCAGTGCCGCTTCGTAGCGCGCGAGATCGTCGCGGTCCATTGCCTGCTCGAGCGGCGAGCGTCCGTCGTCGGCGTGGCGATCTTCGAGCTCGACTACCGCCGGGCGTGTGGCCAGCCGGCGCGCTTCGCTGCGGATCCGGTTCATCACCGCCTCGCGCAGATACGCCTGGAGCGCGCCGGGATGCCGGGGTTCGAAGGTGTTCAGATGTCGCAAGACGCCATGAACCGCGTCTTGAACGAGGTCTTCGGTCTGGAGCAGATCGCGCGCACCCGCGGGGAGCCTTCCGCGCGCCCATCGCCGCAACGCCGGCATGGAGCGGGAGAACAATTCGTCGATCGCCAGGGAGTCTCCTCGCCTTGCGCGCTCCAGCAGGTCGGCGGTCGTCTCGAGCTCGAGCTGTGCGCTCGAGCTGGCCGGTCCGGAGCGCGTGACGGCAACCGAGAGGGGGTCAGGTGGCACGGTCGTCACAACCGAGCCGTCATCATAGACCCAATCCCTGTGGCGACTGCCGCCTGAGACCGGTAGCGCGGCGGCGGGGAAGCCGATCGTGCTGGTCGCGACGAGTCCCGATCCGGGGAATGGCATGCGTCTTCAGCCTCGTTCACCTGTCAATAACGCGCGATCCGGGCGGATCGTACGAACGCGTGTTGCGATATCGAATCTATTAATGTAGATTCATGGATGTGGATGTACCCTCCCTGTTCAGGCTGCTCGGTGATGAGGCCCGTCTGCGGATGTTGCGGCTCCTCGACGCCGAGCGGCTGAACGTTTCCGAGCTCACCGGGATCCTCGGTATCGCGCAGTCCGGCGTCTCGAGGCATCTCGGGTTACTGAAGGAGGCGGGACTGCTCGTCGAGGACCGCGAGGGCGGCTTCTCTTATTACCGGATCGCACCCTCGGTTCGCGAAGGGCAGAACGGGTTCGGTCCGCTGTGGCCGCTGCTGCATGCGCAGTTCGAGTCCGCGGCGCATACGACGGTCGGCCGCGCCGACAACGCGCGCCTCGCCGAGGTGCGCCGCCTTCGCCAAGAGAACTTCGACGCGCACGGGGGCCCCGACACGAACGAGCGCCAGCTCGTGCCGGGCCGCAGCTGGGCCGCGTGGTCACGGGCGCTCGGTCATCTGCTCCCGCGCGTGCGTGTTGCGGATCTTGGCTGCGGCGAGGGGTACCTGACCCTGGAAGCAAGTCGATGGGCATCCACAGTGATCGCGGTCGATCGCTCGAAATCCGTCCTCGATCGCGCACGCGCGCTGGCTGCACGGCGCAAGGTCTCCAACGTCGTCTGGAAGAAAGGGGACCTCGAGAAACTTCCACTCGAGGATGCGAGCGTGGATGTCGCGTTGCTGTCGCAGGCGCTGCACCACGCAGACGATCCCGCGGCGGCATTGAACGAAGCCGTACGCATCCTCGTGCCCGGTGGCCGCCTGCTGCTCCTCGATCTGCGCGAGCACGAAGAGAAGTGGGTGCACGAGCGACTTGGCGATCGATGGGCCGGCTTCTCGGACGACAAGCTGAAGGAGCTTCTCGCCGTTGCCGGTCTCGACGAGATCAGGCTCAACGTTGGCGCGCGCCGCACCGGTGATCCTTTCACGGTGTTGATAGCGAGCGGTGTGAAGCCGATCGATGCGGGCAACCACGCGAAAAGAAAGCAACGATAACGATGTCTTCGACCAGCAACACCTCGAACCCCGAGCCCCGAACCCCGAATCCCGCAAATCGCACGTCGCACGTCGCACGTCGCACGTCGGAGACGACCCTCCACGAGCAGCTGGCGAAGCGCCTGCTCGTGCTCGACGGCGCGATGGGCACGATGATCCAGCGATACAAGCTGACCGACGCGGACTTCCGCGGCGATCAGTTCCGGGACCACCCGAACGAGCAGAAGGGGAACAGCGATCTGCTCGTCATGACGCGGCCCGATGTGATCGGCGCCATCCACCGCGAGTACCTCGCCGCGGGTGCGGACATCATCGAGACCAACACGTTCACCAGCAATGCCATTGCGCAGGCGGATTACGGCCTCGAGTCTTTTGTCTACGACCTGAACAGGGCTGGTGCGCGCCTCGCACGTGAAGCCGCCGATGAATGGACCGCGAAGACGCCGGAAAACCCGCGCTTCGTCGCCGGTTCAATGGGCCCGACGAATCGCACGCTCTCGATCTCGCCCGACGTCAACAATCCGGCGTATCGCGCCGTGACGTTCGACCAGATGCGCGAGGCGTACGAGGAACAGGTCCGCGGCCTGATCGATGGCGGCAGCGACATTCTGCTGCTCGAGACCATCTTCGACACCCTCAACGCGAAGGCGGCGATCGTGGCGATCGAGAACGTGTTCGAGGCGAGAGGCCAGCGCCTGCCGCTGATGATCTCGGTCACTGTCACCGACCGCAGCGGCCGCACGTTGTCGGGGCAGACGCTCGAGGCCTTCTACCTCTCGATCCGGCACGCGAAACCGTTCAGCGTCGGCATCAACTGCGCGCTCGGCGCGCGCGACATGCGTCCGTACATCGAGGAGCTTTCGCGTCTGGCCGAATGCTACGTGAGCAGCTACCCGAACGCCGGCCTCCCGAACGCGTTCGGCGAGTACGACGAGAAAGCTCCTGAGACCGGAGAACTGCTCCGAGACTTCGCCGCCAGCGGCTTCGTCAACATCGTCGGCGGCTGCTGCGGAACCACCCCAGACCATATCGCCGCAATCGGTAGAGCGGTGAGCGGTCTCGCACCGAGAGCCTTGCCGCAAACAAGCTGGCTGCAGACTGAAGCCCGAAGTCGTGACAATGCCGGAAGCCGGAAGCCGGAAGCGGGAAGCCGAGACACCTTCACGCGCTTCTCCGGTCTGGAAGCGCTGGTGATCCGCCCGGATTCGAACTTCCAGATGATCGGCGAGCGCACAAACGTAACAGGAAGCGCTCGATTCGCGCGCCTCATCAAGTCCGAGAACTATGCGGAGGCTGTACGCGTCGCTGCGGAACAGGTTCGCAACGGCGCGAACCTGATCGACGTGAACATGGACGAGGGCATGCTCGACTCCGAGCAGGCCATGACCACGTTCCTCAACTACATCGCTACCGAGCCTGAGATCGCGCGCGTACCGGTGGTGATCGACAGCTCCAAGTGGACCGTGCTGCAGGCGGGCCTGAAGTGCGTCCAGGGGAAGTCGGTCGTCAATTCGATCAGCCTCAAGGAGGGTGAAGAGGACTTCCTGCAGAAGGCGAGCACCGTTCAGCGCTTCGGTGCCGGCGTCGTCGTGATGGCGTTCGACGAGACGGGGCAGGCCGACACGGTCCAGCGCAAGGTCGAGATCTGCCAGCGCGCCTACAGGCTGCTGGTGGAGGAGGTCGGCTTCGATCCGACCGACATCATCTTCGACCCGAACATCCTCGCCATCGCGACGGGGCTCGAGGAGCACAACGACTACGCGAAAAACTTCATCGAGGCGACGCGGATCATCAAAGAGACCTGTCCCGGCGTGAAGATCAGCGGAGGCGTGAGCAATCTTTCCTTCTCGTTCCGCGGCAACGACGTCGTGCGCGAAGCGATCCACTCCGCGTTCCTCTATCATGCGATCGCGGCCGGCATGGACATGGGGATCGTCAACGCCGGCCAGCTCGTCGTCTACGAAGACATCCCGAAGGGCCTGCTCGAGCACGTCGAAGACATCATCTTCAATCGTCGTCCTGACGCGACGGAACGGATGGTCACGTTCGCCGAATCGGTGAAGGGAACAGGAACAAAAAAAGAGGCGGATCTCGCCTGGCGCGACCAGCCGGTCCAGAAGCGGCTCGCCTATGCGCTCGTGCACGGTGTCGTCGACTACATCGATGCGGACGTCGAGGAGGCGCGACAGCAGTACGCGAAGCCGCTCGACATCATCGAAGGTCCGCTCATGGACGGGATGAAGATCGTCGGCGACCTGTTCGGCGCCGGCAAGATGTTCCTCCCCCAGGTCGTGAAGTCCGCCCGTGCCATGAAGAAGGCCGTGGCTGTCCTGTTGCCTTACATGGAAGAAGAGAAACGTCTGGCGGAATCTGAAGGTAGGGGCCGCCTACAGCCGGCGCGGAGCAAGATCCTCATGGCGACAGTCAAGGGGGACGTCCACGACATCGGCAAGAACATCGTCGGCGTCGTGCTGCAGTGCAACAACTACGAGGTCGTCGACCTTGGCGTGATGGTGCCGGCGGCGAAGATCCTCGACGAAGCGATGGCGCAGAAGGCGGACATCATCGGCCTCTCGGGTCTGATCACGCCCTCGCTCGACGAGATGGTGTTCGTCGCGCGCGAGATGGAGCGCCGCAGCTTCACGATCCCGCTGCTCATCGGTGGCGCGACGACGAGTCCGCAGCATACCGCGGTGAAGATTTCGCACGAATACAGTCAGCCGGTCGTCCACGTGCTCGACGCATCGCGAGCGGTTGACGTCGTGTCGAGCCTGCTCGGCGACAGGCGCGACGAGTTCGACCGCGCCAACCGCGTGCAGCAGGAGACGACCCGGCAGAAGTATGCGGGGCGGAAGGAGAAGCCGCTCCTCTCGATTCAGCAGGCGCGCGCGAACCGGTTCCAGTATGACTGGGACAACCACGAGATCGCATCCCCGTGGTTCGTCGGCCGGCGTTACCTCGAGGATGTCGACCTCGCCGAGATCGCGAAGTTCATCGACTGGCAGTTCTTCTTCACCGCCTGGGAGCTGAAGGGACGATTCCCCACGATCCTTGACGATCCCAAGGTGGGCAAGGCCGCGCGCGAGCTCTACGACAATGCGCAGGCGCTGCTGAAGCGGATCATCGAGGAGAGGCTGCTCGCGGCGAAGGGCGTTTACGCCTTCTGGCCGGCGAACACGGTCGGCGACGACATCATGGTTTTCAAGGACGATTCGCTGCGCGAAGAGCTCGCGCGTCTGCCGATGCTGCGCCAGCAGGAGGTGATCGCGGACGGCCGCCCCAACCGATCGCTCGCCGATTTCATCGCGCCGAAAGAGTCGCTCGTGCCTGACTACATCGGCATGTTCGCGGTGACCGCCGGCCTCGGCGCCGAGGCGCTCGCGAAGCAGTTCGAGGCGGACCACGACGACTACAACGCGATCATGGTCAAGGCACTCGCCGACCGCCTCGCCGAGGCCTTCGCCGAGTACCTGCACGCGCAGGCGCGCAAGGACTGGGGGTACGAAAAGGAAACGCCCTCCAACGAGGAGCTCGTCGCCGAGAAGTACCGCGGCATCCGTCCCGCTTACGGGTATCCCGCGTGTCCCGACCACAGCGAGAAGTTCAAGCTCTTTGACCTGCTTGATGCGCGCAAGCTCGGGATCCATCTCACCGAGCACGCCGCGATGACACCCGCGGCTTCCGTGTCGGGCCTCTACTTCTCACACGCGGAGGCGAAGTACTTCAACGTGGGCCGGATCGACCGCGATCAGCTGCAGGATTACGCGAAACGGAAGGGTGAGGCCGTGGAGGTGACCGAGCGCTGGCTGGCGTCGTCGCTGGCGTACGAGGCGGCGGAGTTCAGCGTGAAATGCTGAAGGGTGAAATCATCTCGCATGCTTCAGATGACCCGGGACCTGGTCGCTCACAAGGGCGCCGCGAATACGTTGCTTCTGGAGGCGATCCGCAAACACCCGGCAGCCGCCGCGGACGCCGAGATCGTCGGACTGCTGCAGCACATTCTCGTCGCCAGCCGATTCTGGTTTCTGACGATCAGCGGAACGCCGTTCGTTCTCGAGCGTGAGACGGCCGCTCCCGACTCGCTGGACGCGCTCATCGGTTTGTATGCCGCCGCTCAGCGAGACGAAGAAGCGTGGATTGCGCGCGCCACCGCCGCCGACCTGGAGCGCGTCCTCGAGAATCCATTGATTCCCGGCGGACGCTGCACGGTTGCACAAGGCATCATGCAGGTCTGCATGCACTCGCACGGGCATCGTGCGCAGGTCGCGAAGATGCTGCGGCAACAGGGCGGCGCCCCGCCGATGACGGACTTCATTCTCTGGTTGTCGTCACGCCCAGGTTCGTGACTCCATCGGTTGGTCCACTACTCCTCTCGTAACGCCTCGATCGGCTGGATTCGCAGCGCCCGCCTGGCGGGGCCGACAACAGCCAGTACTCCGGCGGTCACCATCATCAGAGAGACCGCCGGAAGCAGGATCTTGCCCTTGCCGCCAAGGAGGGTCCCATCCGATAGCGTATCGAGCACCACGATCGTCAGCACGCCGGTCACCAGCCGTAGCGCGAGCTTGTCCTGTTGATAGACGAGCGTCATCGACCGGGCCCCCACGCGTACGTCCGGCTCGCTGTCGGTCGCGATCTGCCGCAGCCGATCGCCCAATGCCGCCGGCTCGCCGCCGCGCATTCGCAGGATAGTTGCCATACACATACACGCTGCTCGACATCCACGACGTCACCATGTGGCAGGTTGCGGTCATGCAGGGCATGATCAGCATGCTGCTCGTCATCGTCGCGGTGAACGTCGGCATCCTTATCTACGGGCGCACAGCGACAGGCCAGGGCGAGATCGCGATTCGCGGCGCGCTCGGCGCCAGCCGATTCCGCATCGTCGGACAGTTGTTCGTCGAAGCGCTCTTGCTCTCGGTCGCTGCGGGTGATCAGTGAGGCAGCGGTAGTGACCGGGGGTGATGCATGGGCTTACATCATACCCGCCGTTATCGGGACGAGATCTCGTCGGTGAGCCCATGCATTCGCGCTTTGCGCCTCTAGAAGTGAGGTGGACGCAGATGATGAATGGACTGGTTCTCGGAGTAGCGATCCTCGTTTCTTCAACCGCAGCAGCTCCGACCGTGGAATCTTCGAGAGCCGCGGTCGCGCCCTCCGTCTTCACCTTCGATCTCCCGGCTCCTACGGGCCCGTCCCGCGATGCGTTCCACCGGCCGTTGGCATCCCCCTCAAAACAGACCACCACGGGGAAGCGTCATTCGAAGACCGACAGGATCATCGCGGTGGTTGCCGGGGTATGTGTCGGGTTCGTGGCCGGCGGTACGATCGGGGCTTACGCTGCGGAGAACCGTGACAATCCGGACGACGACATCAGCGTCCTGCGAGGCGTGATGATCGGTGCGCCCATCGGTGCAGTGCTCGGCGGTTTGGGGGGGTACTGGCTGACGAAGTGACACGCTGGTCTCCTGACCCGCGGGCGAAGCAACTACCTACCGGGGTCAGATCTTGTTTCATGCACGAAAAGTCCTCTCGACAGGACAGCGACGCAAGAAACAAGATCTGACCCCGCATGTTCGTGGTTGGGGCAGCAGCCCAATTTGCCCGATTACTGCGGTATTAAGCCCCGCTCACCGGAATCTCAGGTAACGCTCACCCTCCCGTGACCACGCAGCGGGCCCCGCTGCGTATCCTTCCGCAATGAACCCGCTTGAAAGTACGGAAGTTGTCGAGTTCGGACTTCAGCAACCCGCTAAGTCGCGACGTGAAGTTCACTCGGGTGCCGTAATGAATCAGTGCATATCGCGAGCGCGGGCGCGTGTAGGGGAGTCCGAGGGGCGAAGCCCCTCGGATAAATGATGCGTATCCTCCGAGCGGCCCACCTCGGTATGTGCTTCGGCGTTCGTGACGCCATCGCGCTTGCGCTCGAGCACGCTGACGCCGGTCCCCTCACGATCCTCGGCGATCTCGTGCACAACCCGACCGTCCTGAGCGCCCTCGAGGCGAGGGGTGTCGCGGTCGCGAAGGACGTCGCTGACGTCAAGACGCAGACGCTTATGGTGACGGCGCACGGCACGTCCGAGCGGAGCCTCGCCCGAACCCGCGCCCTTGGATTGAAGGTGGTCGAAGCCACGTGTCCGCTCGTAGATGTCGCGCACCGCGCGGTTGCGGCACTCGTGCGCGAGGGCTACCACGTGATCATTGTCGGGCAACGAGACCACGTGGAGGTGCGCGGTCTCACCGGCGATCTCGATCGCTTCGACGTCGTGCTGGAAGCCGATGACGTCCGCGCGCTCGCGGAGCATCCACGCATCGGCGTTGCGGCTCAGACGACGCAGTCTGTCGAGAAAGTGCGGCACATGGTTGCGCTCATCCGAAAGCGATTCCCACAATCGGAAGTGCGCTTCATCGACACGGTGTGCAAGCCTACGAAGCAACGGCAGTCCGCCGCGGTCGAGATGGCACAACAGTCGGACGTCGTGGTCGTCGTCGGCGGCCGCTCGAGCAACAACACGCGCGAGCTGGTAAGGACCTGCGCTCGCTACTGCGCGCGCGTGCATCACGTGCAGACCGAGGCAGACGTCCGCCCTGAGTGGTTCGACGGCGCCGAAGTCGTGGGCCTGACCGCCGGAACCTCGACCCCCGACGATGTCATCAACCGCGTCGAGGCGCGAGTTCGCCTTTGTGCAGACGCTTCGGCGCCACAAGTCCCCCAGGGCGAGTTGTGAACGCCTTCGAACGGCACCGTGGCCAGACTCGTGAGCGGTTGCGCGCCGCGGGGGTCACGCGATCCGGCCCGGGCAGCGTCAGCTGGAAGATCAACCGCGAGATCATCGTCATCGCGGCCTGGGGGCGCGCCATCCTGCTTCAGCTCGCGCACCCGCTCGTTGCCGCCGGAATCGACGCGCACAGCAGCTTTCGCGGCAGTCTGGTGGCGAGTATCCGGCGCCTCTGGTCGACCATTGGTGCGATGCTGTCGCTGACGTTCGGTGAGGACGAGGAGGCGATAGCAGTCGCCGCCCGGATCAACCTGATTCACGATCGGGTCTCCGGGCGGCTCGATGCTCCCGCGGGCGTCTGCCCCGCCGGCGCGACGTATTCGGCCCACGACGCGGACCTCCTTCGCTGGGTACATGCGACGCTGATCGACTCGATTCCGCTCACGTACGAGCTGCTGGTTGGGCCGCTGACGCCCGCGGAACGAGAGCGGTACTGCGCCGAAGCCGCCATCATGGAGCCCCTGCTCGACATACCCGCAGGCCTGCTGCCGCGAAACACGACGGAGCTCGATGCATACATGCGTCACATTCCTGGCAGTGGCACAATTGCGATCACGCGGAGCAGCCGGAGGCTGGCGCAAGCCGTTCTCTTCCCGCCGCGATGGCGCCTCCTCTGGCCGGCGTTCCGCCCGGTGCAGTTGATCACCATCGGACTGCTGCCGGAAGCCATCCGGCAGGCGTACGGGTTCGAGTGGAACGAGCGTGAAGCGCGCGCGCTCGTGCGCTGGACGAGAGCTTTGAAGTTTCTGCACCGCGTCATGCCGGCCTGTGTCCGGCATTGGCCATCTTCACGCAAACCCCCGCACAACTCACCTTCACCCGAATCTCACGTAAGACTTATCCCGCGTGAGAACACGCGCGGCGTCGAGACGTCCTCCTGAATAACGATGCCGTTGCAGACAACGAAAAGATCCTGGCTGATGGTCCTCCTCGGAGTTGTGGCGGCCTTCGCGCTGTTGGTCTTCGGCCTGCGCTTCAGTGGCGCTTACGGCAACTGGCGGGAGGCGTCGCGGCGCGGCGGTCAGCAGTACGCCGACCCGTTCCGCATCGCCGGAAATCTCTATTCCGTAGGCGCCAACGACATGGCCGCGTTCCTGCTCAGCGCCGCGGGCGGCAACCCCGATTGCACATGGAGATAAGTCTTGGCGAAGAGTTGGAAGCAAAAATCGCTCACCGGGATCAGCGTTGTCGTCGGCCTGATGATCGCGGCATTCGTTGGACTCTACGTGTACATCGCTGCCACGACGGAGCCTCTGCACCCGGATCCCAACGCCGTCCCAACAGTGAGCGATTCGGCCCCATCGCGGATGTGGGCCGATGCGGCGGCACAGGGGCGGCAGATCGCCCGCGCCAGCGTCAGCGAGCAGAATCTGCCGGGCCTCTCGGTCGCCGTCGGTGTCGGTGGCGACATCGTGTGGGCCGAAGGGTTCGGCTGGGCGGATCTCGAGAAGCAGGTGCGCGTCACGCCACAGACGCAGTTCAGAACCGGAGAAGTGTCCAAGGCACTTACCTCGGCCGCCGCAGGACTGCTGCTGGAGAAAGACAGGCTGAACCTCGATGCCGATATCCAGACGTACGTGCCTGATTTCCCGGAGAAACAGTGGCCCGTGACGGTGCGCCAACTGATGGCGCAAGTGGCGGGGTTCAGAGACGATGCGGGAGATGAGGCGCACATGGAGCCGTGCGCGAAGACACGGGACGGGCTGCAGCTCTTCGCCGATGATTCGCTGCTGTTCGAGCCGGGCACCAAGTACAAACCTTCGAGCTACAGCTGGATCCTGGTGAGCGCCGCGGTCGAAGCCGCCGCGCGCGAGCCGTTCTTCGACTACATGCGCGCGGCGATCTTCGAACCGCTGCATATGGCGGCCACGAGGCCTGACTTCGTGAAGGAGCAGATCGCCGATCGCGCGACCTTCTACTTCCCGCGGTTCTCCGGGGATACCCGCTACGGGCCCGAGTCGGCGCGCGAGGGAGACCATTCCTGCTACGCGGGCGGCGGTGCGTTCCTTTCCACGCCGTCGGACCTCGTTCAATTCGGCATGGCCGTCAGCGGCGGCCACCTCCGCCAAGGCTTCGGCGCCCAGGACAAGCTGCTGCAGCCGGATACGGTGAAACTGCTCCAGACATCGCAGCGACTGACCTCCGGCGAGGAGACCGGCTACGGCCTTGGCTGGAATCTCGAGTCCGTTTCGCTCGCAGGCGAACCCGCGCGGATGGCGGGCCATGGCACCAAAAACGATTTCATTGGCGGCACGGCGTACCTCATGACGTTTCCGGAGCACGGAATCGTCATCGCGGCGATGACGAACATCTCGTTCGCGGATACGAAGGCAATCGCGTTGAAGATCGCGGAGGTGTTCGCCGCACGAGGGTCCAGGCAACAATGATCGAACGAGAATCGATGTCGGCCTGATGATCTGGCCGTTCTCTGCGCCTGGCCGATCCGGCCCGGCATCCACTTGGCGGTGTGGAGCTCCGATTGGCCGTTCCCGCGCTGTCATAATGGCTGCAGGTGACGACCCTAGACCGGCCGACTGAGCTGCACCCGCCAGAGATCTTCACCGCCAGTCAGCTCGAGACACATGCGGCGCAGATCGCAGCTACCCACGTCGTGTCGGACGATCCGCGACGTGCCCATCCGTTGCTTCCGAAGCTGGATGAGAGCGGCGCTCGCCTGGACGAGGTCTACTACTTTCTCTCGTCGGCCACGCGCCCGGACGAGCAGCCACTCGGCTCGGAAGAATGGTTGCGCGACAACCATCACGTCGTCCAGGACCAGGTTCGTGACGTCCGCCAGCACCTCCCGCGAAAGTACTACCTCGAACTGCCGAAGCTCGCTGGTGGACCCTTTGAAGGATTTCCCCGCGCCTACCTGCTCGCGCGCGAACTGATCGCGCATACGGCGGGACGCATCGATCTCGAGACGCTCGTCGATTTCACGTCGGCGTATCAACGGACCGCGCCGTTGACGATGGGAGAGGTATGGGCAGTGCCGATCATGCTGCGGCTCGGCCTGGTCGAGGAACTGCATCGTCTCGCCGAGGGCGTGTTCCGCGCGCGTCGAAGCCGCGGTGAAGCGCGACGTTGGTACCCGCGGTTGTCCTCGACGGAGCGCTGGAACAAGGACACGATCGCGCCGGTTCTCGAGAGTGGTCGCGACAAGGACGGACGCCTGCCGCCAGCGTTCGTCGTCGAACTGTTGGAATGGCTGCGGGACCAGCCGGCCACCGCGGCAGTGTTCTCAGAGGCGCTGCATCTCGCGCTCGCGGCGCAGGACGACAGCGCCGAGGAGATGCTGCGGCTCGAGCATCAGCGCGAGGCCGCCGACCAGCTTGCGATCGGGAACGTGATCACCAGCATGCGGCTGCTGTCCTCGATCGACTGGACGGTCTTTTTCGAGCGGACCAGCCTGGTCGAAAAGATCCTGCGCGAGGACCCGGCCGGCGCGTATCCGCAGATGGATTTTCCGACGCGCGATCGGTACCGGCATGCGGTCGAGGGCCTCGGCAAGCGGGCGCGCATATCCGAGCTGGCAGTCGCGCGGGCGGTTGTTGTCGAGGCGACACAGGCACGACAGCAGGATCCAGGTCACGACCGCCGTCATCACGTCGGTTACTACCTGATCTCGCGCGGACGCTTCGAACTCGAGAAGGTCATCAATTATCCACCGACGCGCACTGAACGCTTCAGTCGTTTCTTCTTCGCGCATCCGGCGCTGGGCTACCTCGGGACGATCGCCAGCCTGACCACGGCCGGCATTGTCAGCCTCCTGCGTTACGCTGACCGCCAAGGTGCCGATGCGGGCGACCTGGCCTGGATCGCGCTGCTGCTGCTGATCCCCGTCAGCGAGCTGGCCATCAGCGTCCTGCACCTGCTGCTCACGAGACAGATTCCGCCGCGGCCACTGCCGAAACTGCGCCTGGACAGCATCCCGTCAGAGTTGCGCACGATCATCGTCGTGCCGGCGATGATCACGTCGGCGAGACGTGTGGCGGAGCTCGTGGATGATCTCGAGGTCCGCTTTCTCGGCAACCGTCACGACAACCTGCACTTCGCTCTCCTGACCGACTTCGCGGATGCCGACGCGCAGTCACTCCCCGGAGACGAGCTGCTGGTGTCGCGAGCGCGGGAGGGTGTCGAGCAGTTGAACGCCCGCTACGGCAGCGGACGGTTCTTTCTCTTTCATCGCGAGCGACGATGGAACGCCCCGGAAGGCCGCTGGATGGGATGGGAGCGGAAGCGCGGCAAGCTGGTCGAGTTCAATCGCGTCCTGCGCGGCGCCCGCGACACCAGCTTCATCGTGACGCACGGCGAGCTCAGCGTCCTGCCGACACTGCGATACGTCATCACACTCGATTCGGACACCCAGCTGCCGATGGATGCGGCGGCGCGTTTGATCGGCACGCTCGCCCACCCGCTGAACAAGCCGCGGTTCGATCCTGCCGTCGGACGCGTGACCCAGGGCTACGGCGTGCTTCAGCCGGCCGTCGGCGTCGATATCGTCAGCGCCAACCGGAGCCGCTTCGCGAAGATCTTCTCAGGCCACGTTGGTATCGATCCCTACACCACCGCCGTGTCCGACGTATACCAGGACCTCTTTCATGAGGGGAGCTATGTCGGCAAGGGCATCTACGACGTCGATGCCTTCGAGGCGGCGCTCGAGGGTCGCGTCCCCGAGAATCGGCTCCTCAGCCACGACCTGTTCGAGGGTTCGTACGCGCGCACCGCGCTCTGCACCGACATCCAGCTGGTGGACGACTATCCGGCGCACTACCTGGCATTCGCGAAACGACAGCACCGCTGGGTGCGCGGCGACTGGCAGATCGCGCGCTGGGTGCTGGGAACGGTCCCGGCGGAAAACGGACGGCAGGTTCGCAACGTGCTGCCGGTCACCGCCAGGTGGAAGATTTTCGACAACCTGCGCCGCAGCCTGCTCGCGCCCTCGCTGGTGGCCCTGCTCGCCGCCGCGTGGACCGTCTTGCCGGGTGGCCCGCAGTTGTGGAGCGGGCTGGTACTGCTGATCCTGATCTTCCCGGTGGTCGCGCAGATCGGGCGCGCGGCATCTACCCGCGTCCGCGGTGTGTCGTTGCGCATGCACATCGCTGCCGAACGTCCCGGCATCGTTCTCACTACCCAACAGACAGTGCTGTGGATCGCACTTCAGCTCCATCAGGCCGGACTGATGCTCGACGCGATCGCTCGCACGCTCTGGCGTCTCATGGTGACCAGGCGTCGACTGCTGGAGTGGGTGACGGCCGATCGCCTGGCCGGGGTGAACCCCACCCTCCCAACGGTGCTGCGGTCGATGTGGTTCACGCCCGTGATTGCGTCGGCGATCCTGCTGATCGTCGCCACTGTTGCGCCTGGCCGCCTGCCGGTTGCCTTGCCCTTCATTTTTCTCTGGTTGCTCTCACCATCACTCGTCTTCCTGTCCGGACGGCCAACCCCGGACACACGCGAGGCGATCGACGCTGGGCAGCGTCTGGCACTGCGAAAGATCGCGCGCCGTACGTGGCTGTTCTTCGAAGAGCTGTTCGCACCGGCCGATCACTGGTTGATTCCAGACAACTATCAAGAGAATCGCGCCGACCTGGTCGCCCACCGCACGTCACCGACCAACATCGGTTTGCAGTTGATCTCCACGCTCGCCGCCTTCGATTTCGGTTACCTGAGTGCCGCCAGCGTCGTCGCACGGCTGGAGCCAACCTTCGGGACGCTGCTCAAGCTTCAGCGCTATCGCGGTCATTTCTATAACTGGTACGACACGCACACGCTGGCGCCCCTGGTGCCCGAGTACGTGTCCACCGTCGACAGCGGCAACCTGGCCGGTTACCTGCTGACGACCCGCATCGGGCTGCTGCAACTCGTGCGCGAACCGCGCATGCACGTGCGGGTACTCGATGGCATGCGGGATGCCCTGGCACTATGCAGAGAGTGCCTGGCGAAGGCCACCCGCACGTCTGCTTCGACGGATGCGCGCGCACTCGCTCGTGAACTGGCATCGCTCGACGAGACGCTGGCGCAGCGGCCGTCCAGCGACGAAGACTGGAAGACGGTGCTCGCGGCCATCGATGACCACCTGGAAAGCATCGGGATCACCTTCCGCGAGTTCGAGGATTTCCCTGGAGCGGGTAGTGAAGACGGTGCGGTTCCGGAAGCCGCGTCCTGGCTCGAGAAGGTTGCGGCCACGCTCGCCGACCATCGTGCGGCTCTGCACATGGATGCCGCGGACGTCGAAGATCTCGCCGAACGGGCCGAGCGTCTCGCCGGCCTGGCCGACGACCTCGTCGAAGAAATGGAATTCGGCTTCCTCTGCGACAGCGAGCGCGGGCTCTTCTCGATCGGCTACAACGTCATTGATGGACGGCTTGACCCCTCCTACTACGATGCGCTGGCTTCAGAGGCACGACTGACGAGCTTTGTTGCGATCGCTACCGGGCAGGTTCCTCCTGAACACTGGTTCAAGCTTGGACGGTCGCTGACGCCGACCGGCAGCGACCGCGCGCTGCTCTCCTGGAGCGCATCGATGTTCGAGTACTTCATGCCGCTGCTCGTGATGCGGGCCTACCCGGGGACGCTGCTGGACGAGACCTATCGTGCCGTCATCCTGCGACAGAAGGATTACGCCACCACGCGCAAGGTTCCGTGGGGAATCTCCGAATCCGCGTACTACGCGCAGGATCTCGATCGGAACTATCAGTACCGCGCCTTTGGTGTGCCGGGCCTCGGGCTCAAGCGTGGGCTGGCGGACGACCTGGTGATCGCTCCCTATGCGAGCATCCTGGCGGCGCCGCTCGTGGCGGGTGACGTCCTGCGGAATCTCGAACGGTTGCGGCAGCTCGGGATGTCAGGCAAGTACGGCTTCTATGAAGCGATCGACTTCACCCCGGGACGCGTGCCGGAGAAGGAAGGGTCTGCTGTCGTGCTGCGGACCTTCATGGCGCACCATCAGGGGATGTCACTGGTGGCGCTCGACAACGCGCTGCACGATTACCCGATGCAGCGGCGCTTTCATGACGATCCGCGCGTGCAGTCGGCCGATCTCCTGCTCCAGGAGCGGATCCCGCACCAGGTGCCGCTGAAAAACCCCCCGATCGAGCTGGTCGATCGTGTGCCGTCCGCACGCGACGCGGCCGCTGCGGCCACCCGCCTTTACACCACGCCGCACACGTTGAGCCCGAGATGCCACATGATCTCGAACGGATCGTACGTGGTGATGGTGAGCAGCGCCGGCGGCGGCTACAGCCAGCGCCAGCAGACAGCATTGACTCGCTGGCGCGAGGACATCACAACCGACAGCTGGGGGCAATTCTGTTACGTCCGGGATCTCGACGCGAACGGGTTCTGGTCCACTGCCTACCTGCCGACGGCGTGTGAGCCGGACGAGTACGAGTGCACCTTGGCACCCGACCGCGCAGTGTTTCGCCGCGTGGACGGCGACATCGAAACCCGCACCGAGATCGTGGTGTCTCCGGAGGACGACGCGGAGCTGCGTCGCGTGTCGGTGACCAATCTCGGGACGAGACCACGGCGGCTCGACCTGACCAGCTACGCGGAGGTGGTTCTCGCGTCCGGGGACGCAGACCTCTCACACCCGGCATTCAGCAATCTGTTCGTCGAGACACAACGCGTCCAGGGGCGCGATGCCGTGATCGCCGCCCGCCGGCCACGTTCCGGAACCGACCGCCGGTTCCTGGTCCATCTGCTCAACGCCCGGGGACCGGGCGTGCCGGACGCGCAGTTCGAGACCGACCGCGCGAAGTTCATCGGCCGCGGCGGCACGCTGGACAACCCGCTGGCGATGTCGCAGCGCCTGCTGTCGAGCACGATCGGACCGGTGCTCGATCCGATCGTCAGTCTGCGGCGCTCTGTGCGCCTTGCGCCCGGCGCCACTGCGCGGCTGACGTTCACGACCGGCTACGCCAACAGCGAAGCGGACGCGCTCGCCCTGATCGACAAATACGCCGACCGGCGCGCCATCGCGCGCGCGATTGCGCTCGCGGCCGCATACGTGCCGATCGAGCTGCGGCATCTCGGTCTGACGATGGAGGACACCTTCGTCTATCAGCGTCTCGGTGGGCGGCTCCTGGTTGGTGATCCGCGCTTGCGCGACCTCGAAGCAGTCGAGCGGAACACGTGCAGCCAGCGCGATCTTTGGAAGTTCGGCATCTCCGGCGACCTGCCGATCCTGCTCGTGCGCGTCGCCGATGAGTCCGGGATACCGCTCGTTGCGGAGTTGTTGAAGGCGCACGAATACATGCGGCGCAAGGGACTCTCGTTCGACCTGGTCATTCTCAACGAGCATGCGGCCAGCTATCGCCAGAGCCTTCATGAGGCCCTGGGGCGAATGATCGAGAGCAGCCCCGAGAATCCGTTCCTGGATAAACCCGGTGGCGTGTTCATGCGCCGCACCGACCTCATGTCGGCGGACGATCAGATACTGCTGCGCGCAGCCGCGCGCGTTGTCATGAACGCAGACGAGGGCCCCCTGCGCAATCAGCTGGTCCTGCCCCGTGTACAGTTCGTGCTCGGGCCCAGCCGGTCGGACACATCGGAGCCACGATCGGCGACCGCCGCGCCACCCCAGACCGAGTCGTTTTCACGACTGCCATCCGGCGCAGGTCTCGAGTTCTTCAATGGATCCGGCGGATTCGCCGCAGACGGGCGCGAGTACATCGTGCGAACCGGCGGCTCGATGCCGCCCGTACCGTGGAGCAATGTCGTCGCGCACGAGACGTTCGGGTTCGCCTGCACCGAGTCCGGCGCCGGCTACACGTGGTCGGAGAACAGTCATGACAATCGGTTGACGCCGTGGCGCAACGATCCGGTAGGCGATCCTTCGGGCGAGGCGCTGTTCATTCGCAACGATGAAACCGGCGCGTTCTGGTCGGCGACGCCGCTGCCGGCCGGCGGCGGGCATCCGTATCAGACCAGGCACGGCCAGGGGTATAGCGTCTACGAGCACACCCGCGACGCCGTCGCCTCGGAGCTGACGCTGTTCGTGCCGCGCGCGGATCCGGTGAAGGTGTTTCGGCTCGAGCTGAGGAACACCGGCGCATCTCGGCGCCGGCTGTCGGTTACCCTCTATGTCGACTGGGTGCTTGGAGAGAATCGCTCGCGCAACGCCGTCCACATCGTGACGGCGACCGATCCGGACACGGCCGCCGTCGTCGCGACCAATCGTTTCCGCCAGGAGTTCGCCGCTCGCGCTGCCTTTCTCGATTTGTCGTGCGGAGGTCACAGGCGAAGCTTCACTGGCGATCGCACCGAGTTCATCGGTCGCAACGGCTCTCTCCGCCACCCGGCGGCGCTCGGGCGCGACGAGCTCTCGAATCGCGTCGGCCCGGGCCACGATCCCTGCGGTGCAATCCGGGTCCACATCGACCTCGGTCCCTCCGAAAAACGCGTCGTCATCGGCCTGCTCGGTGACGTCGACGATGCGGCGAAGATCTCGCCGCTGGTGGCGCGGTTCAGGGATCCGGGCGTGGTGGACTCCGCGCTCGCCGATGTGCGCGGCTTCTGGGACGGCGTTCTCGGCACCGTCACCGTCCGCACTCCGGACCGCGGGATGGACCTGATCCTGAATCGCTGGCTGCTCTACCAGACGCTGTCCTGCCGCATCTGGGGCCGGTCCGCGTTCTACCAGTCGAGCGGCGCCTTCGGCTTCCGCGATCAGCTGCAGGACACGCTCGCCGTTCTCGCCGCCGCGCCGTCCATCGTCCGCAACCATCTTGTTCACGCTGCGTCGCGCCAGTTCGTCGAAGGCGACGTCCAGCACTGGTGGCACGAGCCCGGCGGCCAGGGCGTGCGCACGCGGTTCTCCGACGACCGGTTATGGCTGCCCTACGCGGTGCTGCACTATGTCGGCGCGACCGGTGATCACGCTGTCCTCGATGAAGAGGTTCCCTTCCTCATTGGACGCGTCCTCAACCCCGGCGAGCACGAAGCCTACGAGCTTCCAACCGTCGCACCGGTGGCGGCATCGATTTACGAACATTGCGTCCGCGCGATCGAGATCAGCCTTGCAATCGGAGCGCATGGCTTGCCGCTGATGGGGACTGGCGACTGGAATGACGGGATGAGCCTGGTCGGCGCGGAAGGGAAGGGCGAGAGCGTCTGGCTCGGGTGGTTCATCGTGTCGATCCTGCGCCCGTTCGCCGACCTCGTCGACGCCCGCGGCGATACGGCGCGCGCCACACGCTATCGCGAGTCGGCAGCTGCGCTCGCCAAGGCGATCGAGGGCGCGTGGGACGGCGACTGGTATCGCCGTGCGTATTTCGACGATGGAACGCCGCTTGGGTCGAAGGAGAACGCCGAGTGCCAGATCGATGCGATCGCGCAGTCGTGGTCGGTGATTTCAGGAGCCGGCGAACCGGAGCGCGCGACACGTGCGATGCAGTCAGTAAACGAGAAACTCGTCCGCGAAGAGGACGGCATCGTCCTGCTCCTGACGCCA
>DATLLF010000156.1:0-16346 GCA_035537955.1 Vicinamibacterales bacterium
AGGCGGAACCAGTTGTAGTTGCCGATGCCGCCGCTCGGTCCAACGCTATCGAGTGATATGCGGATCACGTGCGTGCCTGCGGTGAGCGCGATCCCCGGTTTGGATATCGTCTGCCACGTTTGCCACGCGCCGGTGTTCGGCACCGTGATCGACCCCGTCTTGTCCGCGCCGTCGACTTCGACATGGAACGTGCCGCCGCCGCCCAGACTGGCAACGCGTGCCTCGAACGTATAGGTGCCGGCCGCCGGGACGTTGACGGTGTACTTCAGCCACTCACTCGCACGCGTCTTCATGAGATTGAAGCCGCCGCCGGTGTCGGTGGTCGCTTCGATGTCGACGTCGGTCGCGCGATAGGCACTGCCGGAGTTGCCGCCCGTGGTGTCGGAGTAGGCGATGTTCTGCCCGCCCTCATCAAAGTTTTCCGCCTGGAACGTACCGGGCATTGCCGGCGCCGAGCCGCCATACGGTGTGTTCGCCGGAGGAGGCGGATTACCGCCGCCGGGGGGCGTGCCTGCCGTGGTGAAGCTCCACACGGGACCGCCGTTCGTGAGGTTCGCCCATGTTCTGTCGACAATGCGCCAGTAATACGTCGTTCCGGGAAGCAGGTTGTTGACGACGAACGTCTCGACCTGACCCGCCAGTGGACTACCAATCTCCTGGCTGCTCTTGATCGCAGGCGGATTCGGACTCGTACCGAAGTCGATGTCGTACAGGTGGGACCATGGTCCGCCGTCCCAGGTGAGCGTCACGCTCGTACCTGCGCCGGTGGCCCCGTTCGACGGCGCGGAGTACACCGGCGAGTCCGGTGGCAGCGGCTGGAACGGTACGTAGTTCCCCGGATCGTTCCATTTCCGATTGAACTGATCGCTGAACCATTGGAAGAACCCGGGTTTATTCAGGCTCGGGTCGTAGAAGAAATTGTGCTCGTCCTGATAACCGGCCGAGGCCGTCGTCCAGTTGGACGATCCGAAGATCACTTCGCCGAGTCCGTGCATCACCACCAGGGCTTCGTGCATCAGCCCTTCGTGCTTCCGCATCTTGATCTGCACGCCTGCCATGTACATCCGGTCGATGTGCTTCGAATCCCAGACGCGGTCCGCGTTGCGGTACTCGCTCGGATCGCTGATGAGTCGCACGGGCACGTTCCGGCCGACCGCGCGAATCATCGCATCTGCCTGGCGATGGTCGGTCACCCGGAAGACGAGCGCATCGATTGACTGCGTCTCCGCGTCATAGCGTGAGACCGCCCGGTCGGAATAGTCCTCGGTCGGCGGGAAGTTCATCGACGGATGGATCGTGCAGGTCGGGCACGCGCGCGTGAGCGGCCCGGTGACGTTGTACAGATTCCGGTAACTCGCCGTATTCGTCCACAGGTCGTCGAACCGGCGCTGGAAGCTGTTCGTCAGCCGCAGGTCGTTCGTGAAGAAGATCGCTTCATCGGAATAGTTCACGTACGGCTGGATCGGCACGAACTCGGAATCAGCGTAGTTCGCCTTGCTGAACTCGACGACCTTCTGCGCGCGGAAGTACATCATCTTGAAATGCAGGATGTCGCCGACGTACTTGTCGCGCATCGGGAGGCCGCCATCCCGCATTGCGTTGAGGATCGTCTCGTTCAGACGCTTGCTGGAGTTGGCGCGCTGATCGACGAGCACGCGGATCGGTACGCCCGCCTGCTTGCGGCGGACGAGCTCAGCTACATAGCGCGAGTCTTCCATGAACCAGAACGCGACGTCGATCCCTTCCGTTTCGTTCTGAATCAGAGTGAGAAGCGGCGCGCGGCAGTCTTCGTATTGCGTGTCGCAAAGCCGCTCCTGCGCGGAGGCGGCGGGCGCCAGGAGCAGAGTTATGAGGGCCGTTGTCGTTGCAGTTAATGCCAGCAGAGATCGCTTCATGTCGCACTTAAGCGGAGCAATCCGTATGCCCTGAGGTGGAGACGCGAGGGGCTCCGGGGCGGGAGGTTTACTCGTCAGGGATAGAGGCCGATGCCGGGAAGGCGTCAGCGGTTACTCACTTTATGGACCGATTTCCTCATGCGAAGCAGGCACCTCAGCAGTTCTGCAGAGAATACATGGAGAAGAATGTCTACATAAAGGAGATAAACAGCGCGTTGCTGGCACAGGCTCTGCTTTATTGCGCGCGTCGATGCACACTGTGAACTCCGCCCGCTCAGAGATCCGCCAGAACAATCCCCAATTGTCAGTGGTGATGTGCACGTACAACCGGGGCGAACTGCTGCTCCCCGCCATTCGCAGCGTGCTCGCGCAGGACGCCACGACTCCCCCTTTTGAACTGATCGTCGTCGACAACAACTCATCGGACGGCACTCGCGCGATCATCGAGCGATTCACCCAGTCCGACAGCCGCGTGCGCTATGTGTTCGAGCCGCGGCAGGGCCTCTCTTTCGCCCGCAACGCCGGCATCCGCGAAGCTCGCGCACTGCTGATCGCGTTCACCGATGACGACGTGCGAGTGGACGGGCACTGGGTGGCGTCGGTCGTGCGGGCCTTCGACGAGCATTCCGGTGCGGACATGGTTGGTGGCCGGGTCTTACCACTCTGGCCCGCGACGCCGCCCGCCTGGCTCACGACGGCGCACTGGGCACCGCTGGCGCTGGCGGATCACGGTGAGACGGCAATCGCCATCACCAGCGATCGGCCGATCTGTCTGGTCGGAGCGAACCTCGCGTGTCGGCGCTCGGTTTTCGAGACCGTCGGTGTGTTCACGACCGCACTCCAGCGTGTCAGGAACGGCATCGGCTCCCTCGAGGATCACGAATTCCTGCTCCGCGTTCTGCGCGCGGGACGGTTCGGCGTGTATGACCCGCGGATCCTGGTGCACGCGGAGATCCAGCCTGATCGGCTGGAGCGTGCGTACCACCGTCGGTGGCATGCGGGGCACGGCCACTTCCATGCCCTGCTCCGATCGGAGGAGATGGAACAGAGCACGCGCGGAAGCTTTCTCGGGGTGCCGGCGCATCTGTTTCGCCAGGCTCTGAACGACGTGTGGGGGTGGATGCGTTCCATGGCATCTCGCAGTGCGTCGCGTGCCTTCGATCACGAGTTGCGTCTCCGCTTTTTCGTCGGCTTCTTCCGTACGCGCATGCGTGAGTTTCTCGATACACGACGTCGCGAGCGGCCGCGCGCGAGGATGACTCTTGACCCTGCCGTCGCTGCGAGCCAGCCGTTGATTCCGAGAAGCCGCCCGCCGGGCGGACAGGGGCACGAATGAAGGTCGGCGAGCTGCTGTCGCCGGTCGTCCATGCGGCACGCGATCTCGACACGCGATGGCAGCGCGTCCGTCGGCCGGACGTGCGCCGGGTGGTGCTCGACGCACGGACCTCCATGGAATACGGGATGATGGCGCCGGTTCACCGGCGGCTGCTCACCGATTCCCGCATACATACCTGCGTGATGTCGAGCGAGCGACCCGCACGCGCCAGCGAGATCTTCCGCGACGCACCGGCCGGGATCACGGTGCTCGACCCTCGTGCCGCGTTGATGAACCACTTCGACGCGTACCTTGCGGCGGATTTCGTCTGGGCCAGCCTGCCGCGCGGCGCCTGTCGTGTGCAGATGTTCCATGGTGTGGCGGGAAAGTGGAGCCATATCTACGATCGTCCCGCAAGCTCGATGCGCCAGTGGGATCGCCTCTTCTTCATCAACCAGCGACGGCTGCAGAACTACCTCGCGAGCGGCGCCATCGACGAAGACAGCCCTGCCATCCGGCTCGTCGGCATGCCAAAAAGCGACTGCCTCGTGGACGGCACCCTCACGCGTGCCGGCGTGCTCTCGGCGAACGACATGGATCCAGCGTACCCGACCGTCCTCTACGCGCCGACGTGGACGCGCCACTCGTCCCTCAACGCCATGGGCGAGGACGTCGTCGGTGGTCTCGTGGACGCAGGCTACCGAGTGCTCGTCAAACTGCACGACAACTCGCTCGACCGGAACGCGGTGATGAACTCGGGAGGAATCGACTGGGTGGCGCGGCTGGAACCGATTCTGGCGCGAGGACGCGGGCACCTGATCCAAACGTCGGATGCCTCACCCTGGCTCGTCGCCTCTGACGTGCTGATTACAGATCACAGCTCCATCGGTTTCGAGTACCTGCTGCTCGATCGTCCGCTGATCCGCATCGCGATGCCCGAACTGATCAGCAGCGCCGACATCGGCAATGAGTACGTGGAGCTGATGGCGGCCGCGTCGACGACGGTGGAGGACGCCCGAGGCACCATCACGGCCGTCGAACGCGCACTGGCAAACCCCGCCCACCTTTCCGAAACGCGACGCGCGCTCGCGTCGGAACTGTTCCATGGACCGGGCAAGGCAACAGATCGCGCGATCGGTGAACTGTACTCGGTGATGGAGATGGAGTTGTCTCCGCAACCTGCGGCAATCCGGTAGACCACATGCGACTCGATGTCATCGTTCCAACCTACAACCGCGCTTCGCTGCTCTCGCGAACGCTTGAAAGCCTCCTCGAGGCGGACCGCCCCACAGGCCTCGAAGTCGGCGTCCTGGTCGTCGACAACCGCTCGACCGACAATACCCGACCGCTCGTCGAGTCGTTCATGGCCCGATTCGAGGGCCGGCTGCAGTACTTGTACGAGCCACAGCCAGGCCGCTCTCACGCGCTGAATGCGGGGATCGCCGCGAGCCGGAGCGACCTCATTGGAATGGTCGATGACGATGAGCAGGTGGATCGCAGTTGGTTGAGAACCATCGCCACTGCATTCGACGACGAGTCCACTGACTTCATCGGCGGCCCCTACCTTCCGCTCTGGGGAGGGGAACGCCCGCTGTGGGTCGGCAGATCCTACGGCGCCGTCATCGGCTGGGCAGAATGCGGCGATAGCATTCAGCAGTACGGGCCTTCCTGCACCGCGATGCTGATGGGCGGAAACGCAGTGGTCCGACGGTTCATCCTCGACCGCGTCGGCCCCTACTCAGTCGATCTTGGACGAACGCCGGGGGGACGTCTTCTGTCCTGCGAAGACGAAGACATGTTCGCGCGATTGCTCGCGATCGGGGCGCGTGGATTCTATCGCCCCGACCTGATCATCCATCACTACGTTTCGCCAGAACGACTGACGAAACGCTACTTCCGGCGCTGGTGTTTCTGGCGGGGAGTGTCGCAGGGAACGATGGATCGGCGGCGTCCGGCGCACGTCCCCTACCTGCTGGGCGTTCCGCGCTATATGGTCGGCGCGGCGGTCCGCGGCGCAATCGAAACCGTGCGATCGCTATTCGGACGGAGCGATCCCGCCCGCACCTTCAAGAACGAGCTCGCATGGTGGGATCTCACCGGGTTCGTGTATGGCAAGCACTTTTACGGGCTTGACCGCTTGCTGACCGATCTCGCTGCCAGAGTGAGAACAGCGTTCCGCTGGGAGGGTCAGCCCGCCACAGGCGCCCGGCGCTGACGAGCAAGAACGCTACGCAGCTTCGCCCAATACAGTCGCCGTTCGTCGGCATCGAGCGCGAACGTCAGGAACAATCCCACGTAGACCAGCCCTCCGGCGGCGAAGTGGAGGGCGAGGCCGCGCAGGCCGTCGGGACGGATTGGGGCTCCGAGCCGCAGCAGCACGACCATCACGATCGCCGGCCACAGCGCCGGCCAGATCGCCCGCATCAGTGGCCGGCTGATCGGAAGGTTGACGCGGCGGCACGCTGCCGGAAACAGCACGAATGCGGTCGAGACCGTGATCGGGACGATCGTGCCGAGCGCGACGCCAACGAGGCCCAGCGGCCGCACCAGGGCGATGCTCAATCCGACGTTCACCACTGCAGCCGTCGCGTTCGTGACTGCCAGCAATCTGTGCTGCCCGGCGCCTCTGAGAATCAGGTTTGCCGAAGCCGTGCTGACGCGCACCAGAACCACCGTGAGCAGGATCTGTGCGGGCAGAACGCTCGCCGAGAACTGCGGCCCGACCCAGCTCGCGATCAGTGGATCGGCCAGAAAGATCAGGCCCAGACACAGGGGGGCCGCGAGCGCCAGCGACAGTTTCGTGCCCTGCACGAGAATCGCCTGCAGCCGATCCTCACGCTGCACCGCGTCGGAGTCGACCACGTTCGGAAACAGCGCGTCGTTGAGCTGGTTCGTCAGATGCTGTGTGAACTGTGCGAGGCGCTGCCCAATCGTCCACATCGCGACCGCGGTGGTATCGAGCATCGCGCCGATGACGAGCGCATCGGACGAGTAGTTCAGCTTTGCAGACCAGTCGAGGACCAGCATGTAGATGCTGAATCCGGTGACCTCCTGGAGACGGGCACGGCGGAACAGCGATGGCCGCACGCTCAGGCCGGGGTACACGCGGTAGGCGTTCCACGTGAAGAGCCCCAGCGAGAGAAGCCGGATGGCGGTGGTCGAAGCGACCAGCGCGACGAGACCATGCCCCGCACTGAGCACGCCGACGTTGACAGCCGCGACACTCAGGCTGATCGCCATGCTGACCGCATTGTTCAGGTAGTAGCGCTGGAAGCCGTAGACAACCGAGCCGAAGATGGCGAACGCGAACCGGACACTGAGATAGAAGCCGGTGATGAGCAGGACGTAGCGAGCTGTTTCGACCTGTCCTGAATCGATGTTGAACAGCGTGTCGACTTGCCACGCGAGCACCGCGGTGACGATCAGGCACACGGCGCCGATGACGGTGAACACAAGGCCGATCGTGCTGAGGATCTCGTTGAGCGCGGTACGATCGCGCCAGGCGCGGTACTGCGCGATGAACTTCACCAGCGCGCCGCCGTACCCGAGATCGAGGACGTTGAAGAACCAGGTGATCGAAGCGGTGAGCGCCCACAATCCATATGCGGACGGCCCCAGGTGAGCCACGTTGAACGGGAGCAGGGCGAGGCCGAGGACGCCATCCACGAAAATCGCGAGATACCTCGTGCTGACGTTCCGCGCGACCAGCTCGAGCGGACGATCTGGAAGTCCCCAGATCCGAGGATCGTGCGGCGGCTTCATCGACTCCCTTTGCTGCTCCTCAGGTAGGAAGCCGATTGCTCAACAAGGCACCGCAACGCAAGGGATGAGGAAGGCAAGTGCCGAGCGACAAGCGGCTGCGAGGCCGCCGATTCGGCCGTTTTCAAAGACGGGTTCACAGCGAGCCCTACAGCAAACAGGGTGCCTGCTGGGTCGGAGCGCGGATGGGGACGGGCGAGTAATTTGCAGAGCTGTCGTCCGGCCATGGTGCGCCCCCCGTCCACACACCCGATCCGCGTTGCGATCGTCGCTCCCAGCATCGGCATTCTCGGCGGCCAGGCCGTACAGGCGGACCGGTTGCTTCGTGCATGGCAGAACGATCCGGACGTTCACGCCTGGCTCGTTCCCGTCAACCCGGCGCCCGCCAGACTGATTCGGGCCGCGGTTCGAATCAAGTACCTTCGAACGGTCGTGACGCAGATGACCTACTGGCCGCTCCTGCTGCGGGAGCTGCGCCACGCTGACGTCGTGCACGTGTTCTCCGCATCGTATTTCTCGTTTCTCCTGGCGCCCCTGCCTGCCGTCCTCATCGCTCGTCTCTATGGCAAGCCGGTCGTCATGAACTATCGCAGCGGCGAGGCGCCCGATCATCTGCAGCGCTCGGCCATCGCGCGCCTGGTGCTGGCCCGTGTCGATGCGAACGCCGTTCCGTCGAGATTTCTCCGCGACGTATTCGCACGCTTCGACATTCGCGCGGAAGTCATCCCGAACATCGTCGATCTCGATCGCTTTGCCTTCCGCCGACGAACACCGCTGAAGCCGTCCGTCGTCTCGACGCGAAACTTCGAGGATCTTTACAACGTCGGCTGCACGATGCGAGCGTTTCATACCCTTCAACAGCGCTACCCCGAGGCGACACTCACGCTCGTTGGCGGTGGCTCGAGGGAAGCATCGCTCCGCGCCCTTGCACACTCGCTCGGCCTGCGGAATGTGACGTTCGCTGGACGCGTGAAGCCCGATGACGTCTGGCGCTATTACGCCGACGCGGACATCTACCTTCAGACGCCCAACATCGACAACATGCCGGCCTCCGTGCTCGAAGCGTTCGCGAGCGGGTGCGCGGTCGTCTCGACGAACGCGGGCGGCATACCGGCGATCCTCACGCACGGAACGCACGGGCTGCTCGTCAACTGCAACGATCACGAAGCGGCGGCGTGCGAGATGATCCGGCTGCTCGAAGACCCTGCTCTCGCGGAGCGTCTGACGACGGCCGCGCGTGAGAGCTGCGAGCGGTATCGATGGCAGAACGTGAAGACGCAGTGGCTGGCGCTGTACAACAGCCTGGCGCGCACGGCGGCCCTGCCCGCAACCACTGCCGCATGAGCGTGCCCTTGCTGAAGCGCCTTCGTTCGATGGACGGAGCGGAGCTGAAGTTCAGGGCGCGTGCCGCACTGCGTACGCGCGTGCGCCGCGCGCGCTCGACGCTGCGGCCGCCCGGGTGGCGGCGAGAGGCACTGCGCGTTGGTCTGACGTCAGGGCTGGTCACTGCCTGCGACGCACTTGCCCGAAGCGACTGGCACGAGGCACACCGCTGTCTGGCCTCCCATTTTGCCCGGCGTCCGGCGATCTTTCCCCTCGATCCGCGGCAGCTCGATACGCTCGCCGCTCGCATCGCGTCGCAGTTCCCCGCGAACGACGCAGCCGCGCGCGCGGAACGGATCCTTCAAGGCCGCTACGAGCTGCTCGGACACCGCGACATCGCAGTCTCGACGCCACCTGAGTGGCACCAGGATCCTCTCAACGGCCGCACGGCGCCCATGGCGTTCTGGAACGCCGTACCCTACCTCGATCCTGCCTGCGGCGATCACAAGGTGACCTGGGAGCTGAATCGGCACCAGCATTTCCTGGTGCTCGGCAGAGCCTACGCGCTCTCGGGCGATCGCCGTTTCTATGTGGAGTTCGTCCGGCAGTTGACGGACTGGATCCGCTGCAATCCGCCGCTGGTCGGCACGAACTGGGCGAGCATGCTGGAGCTGGCGTTGCGCTGCCTGTCGTGGACGTGGGCGCTGCATTTCTTCGCGCGCGCGGCGTCAACAGACGACGAAGAGCCCTGGACCGTCGATCTCCTCATGGCGCTCGACCGGCAGCTGGCACATGTCGAGGAAAATCTCTCGCGCTATTTCAGCCCGAACACGCACCTGACCGGTGAAGCGCTCGCGCTCTATGTCACCGGACGAGCGCTGCCGGAGCTGAGCGCATCTGCGCGGCGCGCGACGACCGGACGCGAGATCCTCCTGCAGGAGGCCGGCCGGCAGGTGCTCGAGGACGGCGGACACGCCGAGCGATCCACGCACTACCATCGCTACTCGACCGACTTCTATCTCTTCGCGTTCAACACGGCGCGCACGTCCGCGGATCCGCACGGGATTGAATTCCGCGAGCCGGCCGTCCGCCAGGCGCGATTTCTTCGCGCCATTGCAGACGACACGGGCAGGATCCCTCTGATTGGCGACGATGACGGCGGGCAGTTGTTCCCCATAGCGGGCCGTCCGCCGGCTGACTGCGCCGACACGCTGGCCACTGCAGCCGTGCTGCTCAACGAGCCATCGCTCGCCGTCGGCGCCCCGCCAGAGGAGACCTTCTGGTTGTGTGGCAACAACGCGGATCTCGAGGCGTTCACCGCGTCGCGCACCGGTCCGCCATCCATCGCGTTCGAGGTGGCGGGGTACTGCATTTCGCGCAATACGCGCGGGGATCACCTGGTGTTCGATTGCGGCGCACACGGCTATCTCAACGGCGGGCACGCGCACGCCGACGCGTTGTCAGTCGTGCTGACGGTCGCCGGACGTCCACTGCTGATCGATCCGGGCACGGCCACGTACACGATGGATCCTGAAGCGCGCGACCGTTTTCGCTCGTCAGCGATGCACAACACCGTGGCGATCGAGGGCCGCTCGCAGTCGCTGCCGCTCGGGCCCTTCCACTGGCGGACACGAGCGGATGCCCGCTGCGCGAGGTGGGAGTCCACCGCCGATCGAGACGTCGCAGCGGGCCGCCATGACGGCTATGCGCCAGTCCTCCACACGCGTGAGGTCACCTCCGTTCACGGCACGGGCTGGACGATCGTGGACCGCATCGAAGGCGAGGGCAGGATCAGCGCGGCGTCGATGTGGCACTTCCATCCGGACTGGTCGCTGGAGCACATCGAAGACAACCGCGCGTTCCTCCGACACCTGAACGGCGCACACCTCGTGTTCCTGGCGTCCGCTCCGCTGCACGTTGCCCGCGACGCACGGCTGCACGAGTGGGCGCCGGTCTACGGGCGCATCGAGCGGGCGCTCTGTCTCGAGTCGATCGTGACCGCGGCTGCGCCATTCACGATGGCCGCGTTCATTCCCGCCGATGGCCGGCTCGAGACCGCCCTCACGCTGGCTTCCTCCGTGCATCTCGCAGAAGCCAATTGATATGTGCGGCATTGCCGGTTTCGCCGATCGTCACCAGGTCTCTGGCACACGGAACGACGCCGATGTCGCGGCCGTGCACGCCATGTGCGATGTCATCCGCCATCGCGGACCCGATGACGAAGGCATCCATGTCGAAAATGCCGTCGGGCTTGGGATGCGCCGGCTCAGCATCATCGACCTCTCCACCGGCCATCAGCCGATTCACAACGAAGACGAGTCCGTCTGGGTGGTCTTCAACGGCGAGATCTACAACTACCGCGAGCTGCGTGCGCAGCTCGAGGCTGAGGGTCACCGCTTCTATACCTCGAGCGATACCGAAACCATCGTCCATGCCTACGAGCAGTGGGGAGAGCAGTGCTTCGAGCGGCTGCGCGGGATGTTCGGCATCGCGCTGTGGGATCGGCGCAGCAGGACGCTGCTGCTGGCGCGGGACCGGGCAGGTATCAAGCCGCTCCATTACACGGAGCACGGCGGGCGTCTGTACTTCGCATCCGAGCTGAAATCGCTGCTCGCGGCGGGCGTCGTCGACGGCGCGATGGATCTGGCGTCCCTCGATCATTACTTCTCGTTCCTCTACACCCCACGCGATCGCTCGATCTTCAAGGGGGTACACAAGCTTCCACCCGGACATCTGCTCCGGTGGCATGAAGGGCGCCTCGAGGTCCATGCGTTCTGGCAGATCGATGCGCACGAGACGTTTCGCGGGACAGCGGAGGATGCTGCCCGCGAATTGAGACGGGTGCTTGCGGAGGCCGTCCGCTCGCACATGATCAGCGACGTGCCGCTCGGTGCGTTCCTGTCCGGCGGCGTGGACTCGAGCGCCGTCGTCGGGCTCATGGCGGAAGCCTCGGATCGTCCGGTGAAGACCTTCTCCATCGGCTTCGACGAGCCCCAGTACGACGAGCTGGAGCACGCCCGCGCGGTCGCCGCGCTCTTCGGCACCGATCACCACGAATTCGTTGTTCGTCCGGATGGACTGAGCATTCTCGACCGGCTGATCGAGCACTTCGACGAACCGTTCGCCGACTCGTCGGCCATACCCACCTGGTACGTCTCGGAAATCGCGCGGCGCCACGTGACCGTCGTGCTGTCTGGCGACGGCGGCGACGAACTGTTCGGCGGCTACGATCGCTACCTGACACACCCCCGGGTCGAACGCTTCGACGCGCTCCCGATTCCCGGACGACGAAAGCTTGCGGCAATGGTCTGGCCGCTGCTTCCTCACGGCGCGCATGGGAAGAACTTCCTGCGGCACGTTGCGCTGGATGCCGATGACCGATTCATCGACTCGGTCGAATTGTTCCGCGATGACGAGAAGGCGGCGCTGTATTCACCCGAGCTGCGCGCGTCACTCCGCGGCGCGAGCGCCCGGGCGACGCTGGGGCGGCACTTCCATCGGTTCGCGACATTGCCGCCGCGCAGCCGGATGATGCGCTTCGACTTCGAGACGTATCTCCCCGAAGACGTCCTCACAAAAGTCGATCGCATGAGCATGGCGCACTCGATCGAATCGCGCGTGCCGCTGCTCGACAACGTCGTCATCGACTTTGCGGCGACGCTGCCGGCGCATTTGAAGATTCATCGGGGCCGCCGTAAGCATGTCCTGAAGGAAGCGGTGAAGGGTCTGCTTCCGCCTGCGATCCTCGATCGAAAGAAGCAGGGATTCGGCGTGCCGCTGGACGTGTGGTTTCGGGGCGGACTCCGCGATGTATTCGCCGACATTCTCGGCTCCGCGCGCACGCGGCACCGCGGCTATTTTCAGCCGTCCTTCATCGAACACATCGTCCAGGAACATTTGTCAGGCCGCCGCGATCACACGCTGCGGCTGTGGCAATTGCTGGTGTTCGAGCTGTGGCACCGGCATTATGTCGATTCCCCGGCGGTTCCCGCGGCACGAGCCTCTTAGCTGAGCCTCACGGCTCCTTCAGCCGCGGGCAGCCCACGAGATGTAACGGTCTACACACCTCTCCCCACGCGTGAAAGGAGCGCTGATCGGAGTGAACGGGTTTCTCCAGAAATACCCAAGAACGACGCACTCTCCGTGGCACCTGCCTTGCTGAGATGGCGGACTGTGAATTCAAGTCCCCAAGTTCCGGTCGCGGTCTTCCTTACTTCGTTCGACGCAGGGGGCACTGAGCGGCAGATGAGCGAGCTCATCCGTCGGCTTGATCGCAACAGGTTCACCGTCCACGCCGTGTGCTTTCGTCGCAAGGGGCAATGGCTGGCGCGTGTCGAGGAGAGCGCCGCGTCGGTCGTTGAATTCCCTGTCCGCGGCTTTGCGCGGTCGTCAACGTTGCGGCAGCTCTGGCGCTTTGCCGACTGGTGCCGCCGTGAACGGATCGCCATCGTCCAGACGAGCGACTTCTACTCGAACGTATTCGGCTTGACCGGCGCCCTTCTCGGCGGTGTCAAGGTTCGCATTGGCAGCCGCCGCGAGTTGAATCCGGACAAGTCTGCGGCGCAGATCCGGTTGCAGCGGCTCGCCTATGGTGCGGCTACGCGGATCGTCGCGAACTCCCCCGCCGCGGCGGCCATGCTGGCGAGCGAAGGCGTCCGCAAGAAGAGGGTCTCGATCGTTCCCAATGGTCTCGACGCGAACCTCTATCTCGAGCCGCGTCGCGGTGGTTCCATCCGGCGCGTGATCACCGTCGCCAATCTGCGGCCCGAGAAAAGCCATGAAACCCTGATTGCCGCGGCCGCCCTGCTCTCGAGCTCGTGCCCCGACCTGCGCTACGTGATCGTTGGAGATGGCTCGCGGCGGGCGGAACTCGAAGCACTCGCGCGCGTGAGGGGCGTCGATCGGATCGTCGAGTTCCTGGGCCATCGCGAAGACGTGCCCGAACTGCTGGCAGGCGCGGATGCCTTCGTTCTGCCGTCGCGCTCCGAAGCGTTCCCGAACGGCGTCATCGAAGCGATGGCCGCGGGGCTGCCGGTCATCGCCAGCGCAGTCGGTGGGATTCTGGATCTCGTAGAACCAGGCCGCACCGGAGCCCTTGTCCCGCCCGCGGATGCGGAAGCGCTTGCGAGTGCGATACGAAGTCTGCACGCCGATCCGGCGCGAGCGCAGGCGATCGGTGCCGCCGCGCGCTGCGAGGTGCTGGCGCGATATTCGTTCGACCGAATGCTGCGCATGTTCGAAACCCTTTACGAGACCGAGTTGCAGGCGCAGCATCTCGTCCGCGCACAGGCCGCGCAGGCGGGGATCTGACATGTGCGGGATCGCCGGACGATTCAACTTCGATGCCTCGCGCCCTGTGGACGCGCGCGTCCTGACCGCGATGGCCGACTCCATTGCGCATCGCGGGCCGGACTCGGCCGGATTCTACCGTGCACCCGGTATCGGCCTCGGCCATCGCCGATTGAGCATCATCGACCTCGTCACGGGCGATCAGCCGCTCGCCAACGAGGACGGTCAGGTGCAGGTGGTGTTCAACGGAGAGATCTACAACTTCGCCGAGGTGCGATCCGAGCTGTTGTCGCTCGGCCATCGCTTCCGCACCAGTTCTGACACCGAGATCATCGTCCACGGGTATGAGGAATGGGGCGAGCGCTGCGTCGAGCGCTTCCGAGGCATGTTTGCCTTCGCGGTCTGGGACGCGCGCGCTCGCCGACTGCTGCTCGCCCGCGACCGTCTCGGCGTGAAACCGCTCTATTACGCGCACCTCCCGGGCAAGGGCATTGTGTTCGGCTCCGAAATCAAGGCGCTCCTCCAGGATCCGGAGGTCCCGCGCGACTGGCGTCCTGAAGCCATCGACACGTACCTGACGCTGCTCTACGTGCCTGCGCCAGACACCATCTACTCAGCAGTCCGCAAGCTGCCGCCCGCGCATGTGCTCGTGGCGGACGGCTCCGGAATTCGTCTCTCGCAGTATTGGAACCTGAATTTTACGGGCGATGGCGATGCATCTCGCGAAGCCGAGTACCTGGAGCAGCTCGACGCCATCCTCCGCGAGGCCGTGAGCCTGCGACTGATCAGCGACGTGCCGCTCGGCGCGTTCCTCTCCGGGGGCATCGACTCGTCCACTGTCGTCTCCTACATGAAGGAGACGAGCACGGCGCGACCGGTGACGATCGCCGTCGGCTTCGATCAACGCGAGTATGACGAAGTCGAGCACGCCGAAACCGTGGCGCGTCATCTCGACTGCGAGTTCCATGCACTGACTGCCAGCCCGCAGATCGAGGCGCTCCTCCCGAAGCTCGCGTGGCATTTCGATGAGCCGTTCGCCGACTCGTCCGCCGTGCCGACGTACTACGTATCGAAAGCCGCGCGCGAGCTGGTCACGGTCGCATTATCGGGGGACGGAGGTGACGAGCTCTGGGGCGGCTACGCGCACCACCGCGTCGAGCACGCCGAGCACCGCGTTCGCGCGGCGCTCGGTCCCGCACGTCATGTGGCGTCGTGGATCGGCCGCGCCCTCCCGCTGTCGGTCAAGGGCGCTCGTTCGCTGCGACACCTGGCGCGCAGCCCGGAGGAAGCGTACGCGCTGAAACACGTCAACGGGACATTCGAGGCCGATGCGAAGACGCGCCTTTACTCAGGCGATTTCGTCCGTCAGATCAACGGGTGCGATGCCCTTGGCACGCTGCGCGCCGCGTATCGCGCGTGCGGCTCGCAGAACCCGATGGACCGCGTGTTCTACGCAGACTCACGCACGTACATGATCGATGACGTGCTGACGAAGGTGGACCGCATGAGCATGGCCGTCTCGCTCGAAGCGCGGGAGCCCATGCTCGATCACAAGCTCGTGGAGTTCGCCGCACGCGTGCCTGCGTCGTTGAAGCTGAAGGACGGACGCAGCAAATACCTCCTCCGGCGACTGCTCGAGCGTCGGGTGCCGCGCTCGATCACCGAGCGCGACAAGAGCGGTTTCGCCGCGCCAATCGGCGACTGGCTGCGCGGACCGCTGTCGGGGCTGGCGTCGGACCTTCTGCTCGATGGGCGTCTCAAGGCGCGCGGCATCTTCAACGATCAGGAGGTCTCGCGACTCTGGTCCGATCACCGCACGCGCCGCGCAGACCATCCGCATCGCCTGTGGCAACTGCTGATGCTGGAGCTGTGGTTCCGGACGTTCATCGACGGCAGCGGCGCCAGCGAGGGTGCTTCGAGCCTGACGCTCGCGGAGGCGGTCTAGCCATGTGCGGTATCGCCGGCATCGTGAGCGCAGACGGGCTTGCGGCCGAGGATCGCGATCGCGCCATCGCGATGCGCGACATCATCCGCCACCGCGGCCCTGACGATGCGGGTCTGTTCGTGGACGACCGAGCCGCCCTCGCCCATCGCCGATTGAGCATCGTCGATCTGGCGACGGGCCACCAGCCGCTCGCGAATGAGCGCGATGACGTGTGGGTCGTCTTCAACGGTGAGATCTACAACCACGCGCGCCTGCGTCCGGAGCTGGAGTCCGCAGGCCATCGCTACAAGACACGCTGCGACACCGAAACCATCATCCATGCCTACGAGCAATGGGGTGATGGGTGCGTCGACCGGTTCCGCGGTATGTTTGCCTTCGCCATCTGGGACACGGCAAGGCGGCGGCTGTTGCTCGCGCGCGATCGGCTCGGGATCAAGCCGCTCTACTGGGCTCGGGCGGGCAGCCGGCTGCTCTTCGGATCCGAGATCAAGTCGATTCTCGCCAGCGGCTTCGTGCGCGCCGAGGCGAACGACGCGGCGCTGCCGGAACTCCTCGGCACGCGCTACCTGTCGGGCACCGAGACGCTGTTCAAGGGAATCCACCGTCTCCTCCCCGGACACACCCTCGCCTTCGAAAACGGCAACGTAGTCATCCGGCAGTACTGGGACGTGCCGAGCGGGCAGCGCGATCCGGACGTCGATCGCATGTCGGACGCGGATGCGGTGGATCGGTTCCGTGCGCTGCTGGAAGACGCCGTTCGGAGTCGCCTGATGTCGGACGTGCCGCTCGGGATGTTCCTGTCGGGCGGTCTCGACAGCAG
>DATLLF010000157.1:0-15445 GCA_035537955.1 Vicinamibacterales bacterium
GCAAGGATCGCCGCTAACGTGACGGCATGAGTGGGGCGGGAATTCTTCAACATAGGAGAATTCTATCGGAGGACAACGAGCGCGGCGAGCGCAAGCATGGCCAGGAAGGCGGCCAGCCGTTCGGGGCCGCTGACCGCTGGACGGCTGGTAGTCGCCAGGAACTGCTCGACGAGCGCAACGTGCTCCGGCGCTCCGAACATGACTCCTCGTCCGTCCACTCCCACGGTTCGCCCATCCCTGATCGCCTCCAGCACGCCGGCGGCTGAGCGCTCGCGAACCAGCAGATAGGTACGGCACAAGCCGAGAGGCGCGACCATATGAAAGTCCGTGGAGCCGATCGGCGCCACTCGCGGATTCACGGCTTGCACGCGGTGGAAGAACTCGAGGAATTCGTCGCGTGAGAGGCTGACTCGCCTGCGGCTCTGATGCGCGACTTCGGCGCCATCGAGCATCCGCAGCGCCTCTACGTCGTGGTCGCGCCAGGAGACCTCCACCGGATGTGCGGCGATCGCCACGCCCCCCTGGGCATGAATGGCGGCAATCGTGTCGCGCGCGTTCAGACGCCAGTCGATCAGCTCGGTAATCCCCAGCGCCACCATGTGGAACGACTGCGTCGTGACCTCCTGGCCACGAATGACGATCGGCCCGCTCGGATCCGGCGGATGCAGCCGTCCGAGCTCCAGACCGAATTCGTTGTTGTGTCCTGTGATGCCGATCACATCGATGCCCCGGCGTGCCGCCTCATGCTGTAACTCCCACACCGGCAACGAACCGTCACCCGGATACGGGTGTACGTGGAAGTCCGCGGACAGAACGGTCGAAGACTGCGGCGCATAGCGCGGGGCGCGCACGTCGAGGATCGTTCCGGCGGCCACGGCGATCGCAAACGCGGCCGCGCCAGCGAGCCAGGCCCGGTTCACTCGAACAATCCGAGAATCCGCGGCCACAGTGCAACCGCGACAAGGATGTAGGCCAGCGCGATTCCATAGGTCGCCGCCTGATGAGCGACGACCCGCCACCGCGATCGGACGATATCGAGGCCGAGCTCATCACGGCAGAATCGCACCAGAAGCCAGAGCGTCCACAGTATGGGCGCCCCGGCAGTCAGCGTGATCCACCACGAGAAGCGGCGCGCCACAGGCGATACGAGGAACGTCGCCGACGTCACGAGGATCCACAGTGACCACGGCCAGTGCATGCCGAAGTACCGATTGAGCAATCGCACGCGATCACGACCCGATCCACTGACGAGCAGCCACCCCGTCAGCAACTGCACCAGCGGCACGAAGCTCCAGCCGATCGCTCCTGCGAACACGAGCGAAAGGGTGACACGCTCTGTGGCTGAAGCGGTCACCGAGGTGCCGATGACCAGCGCGATCAGCGCCATGCGCCCGAGCAGCCTCAACACGCTCGCCGGCCCAGATTCCATCCCGGTTTTCGTCCCACAGGTGGTATAACCCAATGTCTCGTGTAGCGCCGTTCGCGAACGGCCCCTACAGATTACCCAAACAATCTCATTTAGAACCGGGTCGGTTTTCAGGAGGAAAGAGTCCATGAACATGCGCAGACTTGCCATTGCGCTTTCTCTCGCGATCGCGCCGGGCGTCGCCTTCGCGCAGGATCCGCCGCAGGACCCACCCGCGGGCGGTGGCGGCCGCGGAGGCCAGCAGGCACGCGAGCCGCAGATCCGGCCGTACGACCGCGTGATCACCAAAGAAGCGAAGTCCGACGAGGGCCTCTTCACCGTACACCGGATGGGTGATCACCTCTTCTACGAAATCCCTAAAGACAAGCTGGGTCGCGAACTGCTCTGGGTCAGTCAGATCGCGCGGACCACGCTCGGCGCCGGCTATGGCGGGCAGGCCGCCGGCAATCGCGTCGTGAAATGGGAGCGTCGCGGTGACAGGATCCTCCTTCGTTCCGTCTCGTACGATGTCGTCGCCGATCGATCGGCGCCGATCGCGAAGGCCGTTGAAGCCTCGAACAACGACCCCATCGTCATGGCCTTCAACGTCGAGGCCGAGAAGGACGGGAACCCGGTTATCGAGGTGACGCGGCTCTTCACGACGGATGTCATAGAGTTCAGCGGACGCACCCGCGTCGGTGCGCGCACCTTCGACACGTCGCGTTCGTTCGTCGATCGGGCGGTCGCCTTCCCCGAGAACATCGAAGTCGAGGCAACGCACACGTACAACAATCCACCCGTGGAAGCGGCTGCTGGCGGACGGGGCGGCCCCGCCCCGGCGCCTGGCGGCGGACGCGGACGGGCGCAGACGCTGCGTCCGGGCAGTCATAGCGTGGTCATGCACTACAGCATGGTGCTGCTCCCCGAGAAGCCGATGCAGGCGCGGTTGTTCGACGAGCGCGTCGGCTATTTCTCCACCTCGACGATCGACTACAGCGCCGACGAGCAGCGCGCTCCGCAGCGCCGCTTCATCACGCGGTGGCGGCTCGAGAAGAAGGATCCAAACGCGGCACTCTCAGAACCGGTGAAGCCGATCACGTACTACATCGATCCGGCAACACCGAAGAAGTGGGTGCCATACCTGAAGGCGGGCGTGGAGAGCTGGCAGAAGGCGTTCGAGACGGCGGGTTTCAAGAACGCGGTAATCGCGAAGGATGCGCCGACCGCGCAGGAAGATCCTGACTGGAGCGCCGAAGACGCGCGCTACTCCGTGATCCGCTGGCTGCCCTCGACGATCGAGAACGCCTCGGGCCCGCACATTCACGACCCACGCAGCGGTGAGATCCTCGAAACAGACATCCAGTTCTACCACAACGTCATGAACCTCGCGCGCAACTGGTACTTCGTCCAGGTCGGTGCGCTCGATCCGCGCGCGCAGAAACTGCCCCTCCCCGATGATTTGATGGGCAAGCTGATTCAGTACGTCGCCGCGCACGAAGTCGGTCACACGCTCGGCTTCCAGCACAACATGAAGGCGAGCTCGATGTACTCGCTCGCGCAGGTCCGCGATGCGAAGTGGGTCCACGAGAATGGCCACACGCCAACGCTCATGGACTACTCGCGCTTCAACTACGTCGCACAGCCCGAGGACCGGATTGCCGTCGAGGACCTGATCCCCAAGATCGGCCCCTACGACAAGTTCGCGGCGATGTGGGGGTACAAGCCGATTCCCGGCGCGACGACCGCCGATGCGGAGAAGAAAACGCTGGACGAATGGGCGAAGCAGCAGGACGCAACACCGTGGCTCCGCTTCACGACCGAAGGATCCGCCGGCACCGACCCGGGCGAGTTGACCGAAGCCGTCGGCGACGAGGATGCGGTGCTGGCCACCACACTCGGGATGAAGAACCTCGAGAAGGTGGCGGGCATGCTGATGTCGGCCACCAGTACGAAGCCCGGAGAGCCGTATGCGGATCTCGAAGAGGTCTACGGACGCGTGCTCGGTCAGTGGTCGCTCGAGATGAATCACGTCGCGGCTATCGTCGGCGGCTACAACTCGCAGCAGAAGCACGTTGGCCAGACCGGCGTCCGCTTCAAGCTGATTCCACGCACGAAGCAGGAAGCGGCGGTCAAATTCCTGGTCGACAACGCGTTCAAGGCGCCGAAGTGGGCGCTCAACCCCGAGATCCTGCGACGGATCGAACCCGTCGGCGTGCTCGACCGGATGGAGTCGAGTCAGGGCCGTGTGCTCAATTCGCTCCTCAGCAGCGCGCGCGTGAACCGCCTCGTCGAGCAGGAAGCGATCGACGGCCCGGCGGCCTACGCGCCGCTCGACTTCCTCGCCGATGTTCGTAAGGGCATCTTCAGCGAGGTATATGGCGCCTCGGCCGAGCCGATCGATGCCTATCGACGCAACCTCCAGCGCGCCTACATCGAGACGCTCGGCAACCGCGTCAACGGCGCGCAGGCGCAGTCCGACGACGTGCGCGCGTTCTTCCGGGGCGAGTTGAAGACGCTCGACGCGGATCTGCAGGGCCCGAAGATCTCGACCGATCGCGCGACGGCGCTGCACGTGCAGGACCTGCGGCAGCAGATCGCGCGTGCCCTGGATCCGACGGTGCAGAGCGCTGCGGCCGCGCGTTCGACGACGGACCTCTCGGACGAGGATTCGATGTTCGACGTGACGTCCGGATCCGACGTGTGCTGGCCGGATTACATCGTCCGTCCGAAACGGCGCTGAGTCAGGAGCTGGGAGTTAGAGAAAGGGCCGGCTCGCGACATCGCGGGCCGGCCCTTAGTGTTCTGTAGCGTAGGGCTTCAGGAAAGAAAGAAGAGACGGAACAACTTCCAACCTTCAGCTCCCAATTCCAGATGAAAGCCGTTGGAGAGTTGGCAGTTGGGATTTTGGGAGTTGACGCGCGTCCTCAAAGATCTGAGGCCCCCGCGACGAGTCAGCGGAGAGTGAACGTCAGCTCGATGTTGACGAGGACGGGAACCGCCTTCCCCATCCGGGTGCCAGGGCGGAAGCGCCACCGCTTCACGGCCTCGACGGCCTTCTGATCGAGACCGAATCGATCGTCAAGCGAACGGACGATCTGCACCTGGCTGACGCTGCCGTCGGGCATCACGATCGCCTCCACTTCGACGATCCCCTGCACCTTCGCGCGCATCGCTTCCGACGTGTATTGCGGCTTCTCTTCGTGGATCACTTCGGGAGAGATCACTCCGTTCCCTGGACGATACCAGCCGCCGCCGGTGCCGCCGCCGAACCCCGGGCCGAGACCGGATCCCTGACCGGATCCGATGCCGGTGCCGCGACCGGTGCCTGCACCGCCGCCCTCACCGCTACCTTGCGAAGGAACGGCGGGTGTCGGAAGGTTCGAAACCATCCCCGGCAGTACCGTCACACCGGTTGCCGTCTGCGTTGCCGGAATCACGATCTGAGCGGGAGGCGTTGGCTCCGGCTTGGTCATTTCAAGCTTCGGCGGCTTCGCGACAGGGACCGTAATTTTCTCGACTCCCTTCAGCTCGGCTTTGCGAGGCGGCTCCTTCATCTTGTTGCCGCCGCCCCCGCCGCCGCCGCCGGGCCCCGGCTGGTCGAGCCAGACGATTTCCTTCGGCAGCTGATCGGTCAGGTTCGTCAGTACTTCAGGAGGATTGGTGATCGCGTAAAGGGCAAGCAGCACGAACGCGCCGTGAATCAGCGCCGAGACGAGCGTCGCGTTCCCGGCGCGCTTCGCGTCGAGCCTCGCCGCCTCAGTTTCGCCGACGAGGAAACGCGCGTTCGGGCTGGCGCCGGCGTGAAGATCCTGGCTCATCGTGCTTGGCTGTTCTTCTGGGACTGCTGCCATTCTCGACGTTTCCGCCGCACTGCGCAAGGCTGCAATAAGGATGCCCCAGCTGGACCGGTGTTGGTAAGAAATTTCTGTGGCGTGCGTCTCCTCAATTGGACGCTTCCTGTTGAAGAATGGACGTCAGGAGTTCGGTGTTCTGAAGCCTTTCGATGTCGTGATTTCCGGGGGTGGCCCCGCCGGAGCGTGGGCCGCGGCCAGGCTCGCCACGGGCGGCGCGAAAGTGGCCCTGATCGACGGCAGCCATCCTCGCGAGAAACCGTGCGGGGGCGGGGTGACCGGCCGCGCGCTCGCGCTGCTTGGCGGCTCCGTCCAGGGCCTCGCCGACGGCGTCCCCATCGCCTCAGCCAGCTTCGCCTACCAGGGGAGACTGCAGACCATGCCCCTGGCCGATGACGGCCAGCCGCTCCGGCTCGCGGTGGTCTCGCGCCGGATCTTCGATGCGCGGCTGCTCGCGCGCGCGGAACGCGCCGGTGCGACGGTCTTGCGAACGCGCGTGACGGATCTCGCGCGCGCTTCGGATGGCTGGGCGGTCAGCACGCGCGACGGAGCCGTCCACGCGCGCTGGATCATCGGCGCTGATGGTCCGGGCAGCCTCGTGCGCCGGCGGGTGTCCGTCCCCTTCGAACGCGCCGACCTGTCGATTGCCGCGGGGTATTACGTGCATGGCGCCACCTCGCGGCAGATCGACATCGCGTTCGAGGAGGATTCTGCGGGGTATCTGTGGTCCTTCCCGCGTCCAGATCACCTCGCCGTTGGCGCCTGCGCGCAGGCTGACGTGAGCAGCACGGCGGACCTGCTCCGCTTATCGGCGCAATGGATCGATCGCAACGTGCGAACCGGTACGCGCGAGCGTTACAGCTGGCCGATCCCTTCCCTGCGCGCAGCGACGCTCGAGCGCGAGCGGCCCTGCGGAGATGGTTGGCTGCTCGCCGGTGACGCCGCAGGGTTGGTCGATCCCGTTACGCGTGAAGGAATTTTTTTCGCGCTCATGTCCGCTGAGCACGCGGCGCTGAGTCTTCTCGAGAACGGCGACGCTTCGCGCGCGTATTCGACACGCGTGCGCGACACGATCTACTCGGAACTGATCCTCGCCGCACGCCTGAAGGCGCGCTTCTTCCGCCCGCAGTTCATGGGGCTGCTGCTCTCCGCGCTCGGGCGGAGCAGCCGGATCCGCGCCATCATGTCCGACCTCGTCGCCGGCGAGCAGCCGTACCACACTCTTCGCCGTCGTCTCCTGTCCACGCTGGAGCTGCGTCTGATGCTCGAGTTGTTCGGGATGAAGTGAGCGCCGGCACAGTTCCTTACAACTCAGGCCGGCTTCAGCCGGCCCTGCGTTCATCGCACGTAATACCCGTCGCGCGCGCGGACGGAAACACCCGGCTTCTTCACACGGACGCTGATGGAGCGCCACTCGTTCGAACCGCTCACCGGCGTGCGCGTCGGCGAATATCCCACGAGGTACTGCTCGCGCAGCTGCTCCGCGATGTTCCTGAGCGTCTGATCGAGTCCTTCGAGCTCCTTCGCATGAAAAGACCGGCCACCGGTAAGTGTCGCCAACTCGGCGAACAGCGGTGGACGCGTCTTGCCGAGCGCGATCGGATACACCATCACGTTCGATCGGCGCGCGCGTGCGAGGGCGTCGGCGGCACTGGCTTCGCTGTAACGATCGTCGCCGTCGGACAGGATCACGAGCGCGCGGCGGCCGCGTGCGCCATCAACCGTTTCGATGGCCGCAATGATGGCGTCGTGGAGGGCAGTAGTTCCCCACGCGCTGAGCGCGTCGACAGCCGCGAGCTGTTCGGCGCGGGGCGTCTGCGCGTGTGCGAGCACGGCGACCTGGCTGCCGACGGCGATCACCACCGCCTGGTCGGCCGGGCGCAGCGCAGTCAGGAAACCGCGCGCGGCTCCCTTGACGATGGTGAGCGGCTTCCCCGCCATACTGAAGCTGGCATCGAGCGCGAGCGCCACCGTGAGCGGAAAATCACCGGCCGTGAATGTCGTCATCTTCTGCGGCTCTCCATCCTCGAGGACCTCGAAGTCCTCCACCCTCAGTCCGCGAACCGGCTGCCCCTTGCTGTCGACGACGCTCGCGTAGACCTCAACAAGGTTTACTGTCGATGTGAACTGAGATGGTGCGGGCCGAGTTGCCGCAGTGACGGGGACGAAATCTGTCGATAACACGCAGAACGCCGCCGCCGTGGCGATCAACCGGGTTCCGCGCAGGGTGATAGAATCGTCCCTGTTCCCGCGACACTCGCCTTCGCCACGACTACGGCGAAGCAGGCTGTGAAGCCCCGAGCGCCGAGATCTAGGAGTCATCATGTTTGGCAGCATCGGGATTCCCGAGCTCATCATCATCCTCGTCATCATTCTGCTGCTCTTCGGAGCAAGCCGACTGCCCGAGATCGGCCGCGGCCTCGGCAAGGGGATCAAGAACTTCAAGGAATCGACCCGTGAAGGATCGAAGGACGACTAGCTGCTAGCGCGCCCGCCTTCGCTCCTCTCTTTCCTTCTTCCCCGGCCGCTGTTTTCTCTTCTCTCCTTTCGCGTCTTTGAGGTGCGCCTCTCGTTTCGGCTGCGCACGGCTCCGCCGCGGCCCGCGGTTCTCCTCCGACTCGCGTACTCGCTCGAGGATCTCAGAGAGTCCGAGATCGACCTGCCGCCGTTCCATGTCGACCCTGATCACCTGCACGGTGACACGGTCACCGAGGCGATACACCTTGCCGGTGTTCTCTCCTTTGAGCAGGTGCGCCTTCTCCACGAACCGATAGTAATCGTCGGCCATCGTCGACACGTGGACCATTCCCTCCACGAAGTGCTCGATCAGCTCGATATAGAGACCGAAGGCGCTGACGCCGGTCACGTATCCGTCGAACTCGTCGCCGACCTTGTCGGCCATGAAGCGGACCTTCTTCCACTGCACCAGCTCGCGCTCCGCGTCGTCGGCACGGCGCTCGCGCTCGGACGTATGACGCGCGATCTCCGGCATGTCTTCTGCGAGCTGATCGGTGCGCTCCTGGTCCATGAGACCGTGGCGCGATTCGCGCAGCGTGCGGTGGACGACCAGGTCGGGATAACGGCGGATCGGCGAAGTGAAGTGCGTGTAACTGGAGGCGGCGAGACCGAAGTGTCCGAGGTTTTCGGGATCGTAGCGGGCCTTCTGCATCGTGCGCAGCATCAGAAACGCGATCGGCTTCTCCTCCGGAGTGCCGCGCATCCGGTCGACGAGCTTCTGAAAATGCTTCGGCGAAATGTGCTCCGGGTCCGTGCCGAGACCGTATCCGAGGGTGCCGATGAACTCCTCGAACTCCGCGACCTTGAGTGGATCCGGATCCTCATGGATGCGATAGAGCGTCGCTACATCCTGGTTGCTCAGGTGCTCGGCGACGGTCTCGTTCGCCA
Source organism: Vicinamibacterales bacterium (assembly GCA_035537955.1). Lineage (GTDB taxonomy): Bacteria > Acidobacteriota > Vicinamibacteria > Vicinamibacterales > 2-12-FULL-66-21 > JACDCA01. The sequence goes on from DATLLF010000157.1 coordinate 8,662, forward strand.
CGAGCATGAACTCTTCGATGATGCGGTGCGCGACGTTGCGCTCCAGCGCGATGATCTTCTCGACCATCCCTTCGTCGTCGAGGACGATTTCCGGTTCCTTCAGGTCGAAGTCGATCGAGCCCCGTCGCCGCCGGCGCCGGTTGAGGATCTCGAAGAGCTCACGCATGCGTTCGAAAAGCGGCATGAGCGGTTCGTAGCGTGCAATCGCGTCCGCGTCGCGGTCCGTCAGGATGGCGTTCACGTCGGTGTACGTCATGCGCTCGTTGCTGTTGATGACTCCGTCGTGGAGCTCGTAGCGGACGACGGCCCCTTGACGGTCGATTTCCATCAGACATGACTGCACGAGACGGTCCACGCGTGGATTGAGGCTGCAGAGACCGGTAGAGAGTTGTGCCGGGAACATGTGGACCGCACGTTCGGGGAAGTACACGGACGTCGCGCGCTCGTAGGCTTCCTCGTCGAGCGCGCTACCCTCTTCCACGTAATGAGCAACGTCAGCGATGTGCACGCCGAGCCAGAAGCTGCCGTCGGGCAGACGATCCAGCGTGATCGCATCGTCGAAGTCCCGCGCGTGCTCCCCGTCGATCGTCACCGTCGTGAGCGGCCGAAAGTCGGTGCGGTTCTTCAGATCCTTTTCACGAACCGCTGAACCGAGCTTCACCGCTTGGTCGATCGCCTCCTGAGCGTGCTCGTCGCGGATGCCGTACTTCCGGATGATGATCTCCGTGTCCACGCCGGGTGCGTCAATGTCTCCGAGCACTTCAGTGACACGCCCGAGCGGTCCACGCGCAGGCGTTGGCCAGCGCGTGATCTCAACGAGGACCATATCCCCGGGCCTGGCCTTCGCCTCGTCGCCGCTCGGGATCCCGACATCCATGATCAGGCGGCGATCGAACGGAAGGACGAAGCCATAACCGGAGGCGTCCAGGTCGAACTTGCCGACGATCGTGGAGGAGGCGCGTTCGAGGATCCTGACGATCCGCCCTTCGGCGCGGCCGTCGCTCCCGATCCGTTCGACACGCGCGACCACGCGATCGCCGTGCATCGCCTGATTCAAGTTGCTCCCGGCAATGTAGAGGTCGCCGTCCCAGACGGGGCCAGGCCCCGACTCCCGCTTCTGCCTCTCTTCAAAGGACTTGCGCGGATCGTCCGAAGGCGTTTTTTCGCGGCGGCGCGAAACGGGGCCAGGCCCCCTCTCTACGGCCACGAAGCCGAAACCGCGGGGGTGGGTGGTGATGCGGCCGACCACGAGGTTCATCCGGTCGGGCAGGCCGTAGCGGTTGCCGCGCGTTTCGACGAGGTCGCCTCGCCTGGTGAGGTCCTTGAGCAGCTTGCTGAGGGTTCCGCGGTCTTCCCGGGGTATCTTGAGGCGCTGCTGCAACTCCCGCGGTGTCGCGGGGTGCTCCATGCGGTCGCGGATCATCCGCAGGAGCTGCTCGTGATTCAACATCTGTCGCATCTTACTGCGCCCCGGCGGAACGAATTTCCAACCTGCTCCAGAGTGGCTGAGTCTACAAAGCGTGTGACCGCAGCGCACCCCGTGGAGGTAACGGACCTCGAGCTGGTACGGCTGGCCCAGGCCGGCGATTCCGAGGCGTTCGGCGAGCTCGTCGAACGCAATCGGCGGGCCGTCTTCCGCGCGGCGCTCGCCGCGGTGGGCTCCGCAACCGAGGCTGATGACGTGGCACAGGAGGCGTTCGTGACAGCGTGGCGGAAGCTGTCTGGCTTTCGGGGAGAGTCGCAGTTCCGCACGTGGCTCCTGTCGATCACCTGGCGCAAGGCGATCGACCGCCGCAAGTCGCTCAATAAATGGCTGAAGCTCGCCGCGTTCGCCTCGCGCGATGAAGCGGGCGACAGCATGTTCGATGTCGTGGACCAGGTGCCCTCGAACGAGCGGGCGCCCGACGCGGCTCTCGAGTCAACGGAGCTGCAGCGCGACATCCGCCGCCTGGTGCGGACGCTACCGCGCAAACTGCGCGACGCACTGCTGCTCGCGGGCAGCGGCGAACACACATACGAGGAAATCAGCCGGATGCTCGACGCGCCGGTCGGCACAGTCAAATGGCGCGTGGCCGAAGCGCGCCGCGTGCTGAAGCGCAAGCTGACGGCCCTGGGATATCACGATGCTTAACGACACACGCGGGCGGCTCGACAATGCGATCGATCGCGCGGTCCGCGGAATGATGCATGTCGATCCCGCTCCCGATTTGCGGGGTCGTGTAGCCGATCGCCTCGAAAAACCGCGACCGCGCGGCACACTGAAATATTCGTTTGCCGCGGCGGCTGCGCTGATCGTCGCCGTTCTCGGCTCGGTCGCGCTGTTCCGTGCGTTCCAGCCGAACGCCGCAGTCCATCCCGGCCTCAGCGACGCGCCGTCTTCGCGCACGGTCAGCGCGGATCCACAGCCGCGCGCTGCGCAGACGCCCTCCAGCATGCCGGCGCCGGCGGCTGCACCAACGATCCGTGATACGGCAGTCGAGCGCCCGCGCGTGCTGCCGCGCCCCAGTGTGATCTTCAATGGCGCACGCGACCGTGTCAGCGCTGCGAACGTGCGTCCGCAGGCAATCAGTTCCAGCATGGAGGCACCTGCCGGGATAACCACGATGCCGATGCCCGAGGGGTTCGCGCCCATTTCACCGATCGTGATCGCGCCGATCTCTCTCACTCCAATCGCGATTCCGCCACTCGCCGTCACTCCGCTTACAGTCCGCAAATGAGAGGCCCCATGCAGAGACCTTCCGCGCTCACTGTTGCTCTGTTCACGATCGCGCTCTCGGTCACCATACCAACGCCCGCGCTCGCGCAGGAGGCTCCGAAGCAGAAACCCACGGAACAGCCCCCGCCTCCGCGCGCACCGGAGCCGATGGGCCAGTCTGTCAACATCAGGCTCGATCTGACCATCACGGATCAGACCGGCAGTGGTGAACCGATCCGCAAGGTGGTGACGATGGTGGTGGCGGATCGGGGGAACGGCAGTATCCGCAGCACGGGCAGCGTGCGGACACAAGGGCGAGTGCAGATCAATATGGACGCCCACCCGCAGATCCTTCCGTCGGGCGGCATCCGCCTCTCACTGGGGCTCGAATACAACCCGCGCACCCTCGGCAACGATTCGCCCACGGAATGGTCGTCGCTGAACGAGCAGATTCAAACCGTCCTCGAAGCCGGCAAGCCGCTCGTCATCTCGCAAGCGGCCGACCCTGCGTCCGACCGGAAAATCATGGTGGAGGTCAAGGCCACGGTCATGAAATGAGAAACTTCAAACTTCAAAATTGCAAACTACAAAAAGAACGAAAGGCCTTGCGGACGAGGCACCTTCCCGTTGTCTCTTTTTTGAAGTTTGGAGTTTGGAGTTTGAAGTTGGAATTTTATTTCTGCGTCGCCACCCTTATAGCTTCGAGTGCTTCGCCGGCGCGCGTATTCGCGGCCGGATCGAGCTTGCCGGCCAGACGTTGGGCCTCATCGATGTGACCGAGCGCTGCGTCGATGCTGGCGGCCGCATCACTCGTGCCGGCGTCCTGGAACCGGTCCTTCACCTTGCGCAGCGGTACTTTCGCCTCTTCCAGACGGCGCGACGCATCGCCGAAATTGTTGTTGTAGAGGCTGACACGCGCGTCGAGCAACGCGCCGCGCGCTTCCGCGAGATCCAGCTGCTGCCGTGAGTCTTCGAGCGCGGCCTGCACGATCCTGCGCCCCGACGCCCCCCAGGCATATCCGAGGCCGAGACAAATGATGAGGACGACCAGCGCCGTCAGGAATATGCGTCCGCGCGTCATTCGATCATTGTAAGCACGACGTGCACGTCGCCGACGTTGGTCGCCGTCGGTCCTGTCCTGATCAGCCCGTCTACGCGCGCGAGTGCTGGATAGGCGTCGTTGCGCGCGAGCACCTCATCGACGTCGATCCCGAGCTTCTGCATGCGCGCGAGCGTCGCCGAGGAGGCGATCGCACCGGCCGCATCGGTCGGCCCGTCGATTCCGTCGGTGCCGATGCTGGCAACCAGAGCAGGTCGCGGGTATGTCGCCAGCGCACGCATTGCGCCGAGGACGAATTCCTGATTGCGCCCGCCGACACCATCACCACGTACTCTTACGATCGTCTCGCCGGCTCCAACGACGCACAGGGGACCTGCGAGCGGCGCGTCCGCAAGCGCCCGCTCCACGAAGTTCCTGCCCGCGTCGCGCGCCTCGCCGCTCGTCGGAGCCTCGATCGTCTGCAACGTATAGCCGCGACGTCTCGCTTCACGTGCTGCCCCGTCGATTGCCATCCGCCGGTTCGCGATGACCTGATAGACGGATTCGGCGAGCCGCGCATCTCCGGGCTTCAATGTCTCTTCGAGGTGGCCCACGGCGCCGCGCTGAAGATATTCACGGATCGCAGCCGGCACCTCACACGCGAGGCCATCGAGCATCGCGAGTGCATCCGCGAAGGTCCACGGATCGGCGGTCGTCGGTCCGGATCCGATCGTTGACGGATCGTCTTCCGGGTCGTTCACGTCGGAGATCGCGAGCGTGAGCACGCGCCGCGCAGCGGCGGCAAGACGGCCGCCCTTGATCGACGACAGATGCTTTCGCACAACATTCAATTGGGTGATCCCGGCGCCGGCGCGCATCATCGATGCGATCGTCTGCCGTTTGTGCTCGAGCGACACGCCGTCTGCCGGCAGCGCGAGCATGGATGACGCGCCGCCCGAGAGCAGAACGAGCAGCAGCTCGCCAGCGTCGCGTGCGCGCGCTGCCATTTGCATGGCTCGCTCGCCCGCACGAACACTCATTCGATCCGGCAACGGATGAGAACCGCCAATGCACTCGACGGGGATCGATCGCGCGATGCCTTCGAGGCCGCCACTGGTCACCAGGGCCTGCCTCACTCCTGCGCCGAGCGTCTCGTACGCCCCATCGAACATCGGCACGGCGGCCTTGCCGGCGCAGATCATACGGCAGGCTTCAGGGACGGCGAGGGCGGACGCGATGAGGGGACGTGGATCGACCGCGTCGACGGCCGCGCGTAAGATCGCGAGCGCATCGAGGCGAAGACGTTCGAGAGCGTGGGTCAGTGAAGCTGGGTCGGATCAGACCAACCCGACAGGTTGGTCACGGCATTGAACTGCCGCAGCAACCGACCGATCAACTGGTCGGCGTCGTCTTTCTCGCAGAGCTGCTCGAGCCGGCCGATGATCTTCGCGAGCGCTGCATCGGCATCCGTGATCGCGCGTTCGGAGAAGTACTCCCGTTGAAGCGCGAGACACTCACGATGCTTGATGAATTCGCGGCGGTAGAAATCCGAGAGAACCGAGACAGAGGCGCTGGAAACCCTCATGGGGTTGACGCGTGCCATGCGACTCCTCGCGTGGGTCATTGGGGTTGATTCGAGTGTAAACGGCAGGTGGGCACGTGTCAACTTACCTCACCGTACGTCTTACCGGACGTGTCTGGCGACCACGTAGCCACCCAGGCAGCCGACGGCCATTCCCCCCAACAGCAGGACGATGAGGATAGGAAATGACAGAAATGTCAGCTCGAACCTCAACCGGCCGGCCTGAAAGAGAACGGCCAGTGCACCAATCGCAAGGATCGCCCCGGCTCCCCCCTGCAGGATGCCTTCGGCCACGAACGGGCCCCGGACGTACGCGAAGGGTGCGCCCACGAGCTGCATGATCTCAATCTCGTCGCGACGCGCCGTCGCCGCGAGCCTGACGACATTGGCCACCGTCATCGCCGCCGCGAATGCCAGCATCGCCACGACGACAGCCCCGGCGATGCGCGCGCCGCGAATGATCGCATTGAGGCGTTCGAGCCACTGCCGGTCGTAACGCACGTCGGCGACGCCTGCCATCGTCGAGAGCGATGCGACCAGAGCGTTAACGGCGCCGCTCGCTTCGCGCACGTCTGAACGCAGCTGGAGTTCGAAGGATGCAGGCAACGGGCTGCGATTCGTGGATGCGGCCGCGGGTGCGAGGTCAGGGAAATCCGCTTTGAACCGCTCCAGCGCCTGCTGTTTGGAGATGTACTCGCGACGGGCCGCGAGGCGGCTCTGGGCGACGAGCTCATCGATGCTCTTCAGCTGCTCGGCTGTGACGGCGTCCTCCAGGAAGACCGACACTTCGGCGGATTCGCTCCAGCGGTCCACCACGCGCTGAACGTTTGTGTTCACGAGCAGAAAGAATCCCAGCACGAAAAGTCCGACACCGATCGTCGCAATCGCCAGCAACGCCGCACCCCGCGCACGCCACAGGCTGCCAAGCGCCTCGCGGAAGAAATACTGCAGCGCGCGCATCAGGCGACCTCCACGATCTGCCCATGGTTCAGCGTGACCGCGCGGCGTCCCACGCGCCTGATCAACTCACGGTCGTGCGTCGCCACGAGCACCGTGGTGCCGCGCGCGTTGACTTCGCGGAAGAGATTCATGATCTCGAGCGAAAGATCGGGATCCAGGTTGCCGGTCGGTTCGTCGGCGAGAATGATGACCGGATCGTTCACTATCGCGCGCGCGATCGCGACCCGCTGCTGCTCCCCGCCCGAGAGCTCCAGCGGATACGCGTTCATCCGGTGCTGCAGCCCGACCCACTTGAGCACCTGAAACGTGCGGCGCTGCTGCTGCACGAAGGGCATCCCCAGCACGCGCGGGACGAGCGCGACGTTCTCGAGGACGGTTTTGGTCGGGAGCAGCTTGAAATCCTGGAAGACGAAACCGAGGGAGCGGCGATACGCCTGCACCTGACGCGGCGACAGATCGGCCAGATTGCGCCCGCCGACGATCAGCTGTCCTTCGCTCGGGACGTCAC
>DATLLF010000158.1:0-6506 GCA_035537955.1 Vicinamibacterales bacterium
CTCCTCGGGTCTCGCGCTGCGGCGATCGAAACACCCGTCGCACGCCCGTCGCTGGCAGCGCTACCGTACGAGATCGACGGCTGGCGCGGTATCGACGGTCAGCCTCTTGCGAGCGACGTTGTCTCCGTGCTCGGCGTCGACGACTACGTCCACCGGACGTACGTGAGCGCATCAGGGGTGCCCGTGAACCTGTACGCGGGCTATTACCACAGCCAGCGGCAGGGAGACACGATCCATTCACCGCAGAACTGTCTGCCCGGCGCGGGATGGCAACCCGTTTCGTCCGCGACGATCGCGCTGCGATCGCGTCGCGGGGACGTGACCGTCAATCAATACGTGATCCAGAAAGGTCTGGACCAACAGGTCGTTCTCTACTGGTATCAGGGGCGGGGCCGGGTGGTCGCCAACGAATACAAGAACAAGGCGCTCCTGATGTGGGATGCAGCGACGCTGCACCGCACCAACGGCGGGCTCGTACGCGTGATCGTACCGATCGCGCAAGGCATCGACGCTCGTCAGGAAGCGTCGGCATTCGCAGCGGCTCTGCTCACGCATCTCGAGAGGCTGATGCCATGAAACGGTTACGACTGCAGCTCCTGGTTGGCGCCGTCGCGTTCAGCGCGATCGCCGGGTGTTCGAAAGATCCTGACAGCGCGGCGCGTGACTACGTGGCGAGCGCGGACCGATACGCGGCGCAGAAACAGTACGAGGCCGCCATCATCGAGTACAGGAATGCGATCAACGCGAAGCCGGACCGCGCCGACGCGCACTACAAGCTGGCGCAGGCGTACGAGGCATCAGGGGATGTACGGAACGCGTATGCCTCGTACGCGCGCGCAGCAGATCTTCAGCCGTCGAACACGGACGCGCAACTGAAAGCCGGGACGCTGCTCCTCGCCGCCGGCGGATACGATGCCGCGCGCCGGCGCGCCGAGCTCGCGGTGAAGGCGGACCCTGATAATCCGTCTGCTCGCATCCTCCTCGGCAACGCGCTCGCCGGTATGAACGACACCAGCCGTGCGATCAAGCAGATGGAGCAGGCGATTGCGCTCGATCCGGCGTACGCGCCGGCGTGGTCGGCGCTCGGCACGGCACGATTCGTCAGTGGCAACAAGGCGGCGGCAGGAGACGCCTTCCGCAAAGCGGTCGAGCTCGCGCCGCAATCGGTCGATTCGCATCTCGCCCTGGCGAATTATGAATGGGCGAGCGGACGGCGGGATGCCGCCGAGCGATCGCTGAAAGCCGCACTCGCCCTCGAGAACTCGAATGCGTCCGTCCACCGCGCCCTGGCGCTCTTCTACGTCGTCAATCAGCGTGCGGCCGAAGCGGAGCCGCACTTCAAGTCGCTGGTGAACGAACCTGGCGGCGCGCTCGCCCTTGCGGATTACTACACCGGGACGAACCGACCCGAGCAGGCGGCGACGGTGCTGCGCGACCTCGCGCAGAAAGGTAATCATCCCGATTCGAGAGCCGCGCGCCTGCGTCTTGCGGCAATCGACTATGCGGCAGGACGAAAGGCGCAGGCCCACGCGGCCGTCGATGCGCTCCTGAAAGAAAAGCCGGAGTACGCCAACGCGCAGGTTGCCAAGGCGCGAATGCTCCTCGCCGACGACGGCGACGCTGGCGAAGCGGAGAAGCACGCGCGGCAAGCGCTGGCTGCGGATCGTTCGCTCCCGTCCGCCCACTATGCACTGGGGCTCATAGCGCTCGAGCGAGGTGATTCGACGGCCGCCGAACAGGCGTTTCGCGAGGTCTTGAAACTGAACCCGCGAGCTGGCGCCGCGCAACTGCAGCTCGCCCGTCTGCAGCTGGATCGCGGCGATGCGGCAGGCGCGCTGGCCGCTGCGGAAAACGCGGCGCGGCAGCAACCGAACGATCCACAGGCTGCCGTCCTCGTGTCGCGAAGCCTTCGCGCGCAGGGGGAGCTGCCGCGCGCAGAACGGGAGATTGCCGCAGGTATTGCGCGAACGCCGGGTGCCGCACCACTGCACGTCGAAATGGGCGAGGTCGCGCTGCAGCGCGGTCAGACCGCCGCGGCCCGCGCGGCGTTCGAGGAAGCCCTGCTGCTGGATCCCGCGCTGCACGAGGCACGCGTCGGATTGATCTCCGCAGACGTCGCCGACCGCAACGTCACCGCCGCCGACGCGCGGCTGGCGAAATGGCGCGCGGATGCACCGAACGATGCGCGGCTGAGCGTACTGGCGGCACGGGTCGATCTCGTGGCTGGCAGGGCGGCGCAGGCGGAGAACGCGTTGCGCAGTGTCGTGATGGCGGATGCGTCCCAGTTCGAGGCCTACGATCTGCTCGGCCGCCTCTATCTCGCGCAGGGGCAGCAGGACCGCGCCATCGCCGAGTACCGCACGCTCGCCCAGCATACGAAAACGCCGGCCGGCGCGCTGACGATGATCGGTCTCATCGAGGAAGCCAAGGGCAACCGCGACGCCGCCCGTGCGCAGTACGAGGAGATCCTGGCCAGGCAGCCGCGCTCGGGCGTGGCCGCAAACAATCTCGCCTGGATCTATGCTGAAACCGGCCGCTTCGACGAGGCGATCCGGCTCGCCACTGTTGCCCAGGAAGAACTCCGTGGCCGTTCCGAACCCGACGACACGCTCGGATGGGCCTATTACAAGAAAGGGCTTGCCACCAACGCGATCGGTGCCTTCGAGCGAGCCGTCGCGCGCACGCCGGACAACCCCCTGTATCACTACCATCTCGGCCTCGCGGAGTTGAAGGCCGGCAGCAAATCGAAGGCGGCGGCGGCGTTCGAGAAAGCACTCTCACTCAAGGCGGACTTCCCCGGAGCCGACGACGCGCGCGGAAGACTCCAGGCGCTGGGCGGAACCGTTTCGGCGGCACGACCGTCGCGCTAGAGCGCGCAGGCCGGGCCGCCAAGCACGAGCACTGAGCACCGAGCACCAGCACGGAGCACCAGCACGGAGCACCAGGCACCCCGCACCGCACCAAGCACCGCAGCACTGAGCACCCAGCACTCAGTCTTGTCCCCTGAACTGCAGCGCCTCGGCGAGGTGCTCGGCTGCGATTCGATCGGCAGCACCCAGATCCGCGATCGTTCGCGCGACGCGCAGAACGCGATCGTGACCGCGCGCAGAGAGGGTCAACTTCTCGAGCGCCCGATCGAGCATCCGTCGCGCGTCAGTGTCGAGCTGCGTCACGGCGCGCAGCCGTCGTCCATGTAGCGTCGCGTTGAGGGCGGCATCCCGCGCCAGCTGGCGTCCGCGCGCACCGACGACGCGTTCGCGGATCGTCACCGATGATTCGCCTCCCGCGGCGTCGCTGAGATCCTTCGCGGGCATTGCCGCAACCGGTACGGTGAGATCGATGCGATCGCGCAGCGGACCCGACAACCGCGCCCCGTACTTGGCAATCTGCTGCGGTGTGCACTTGCACGCACGGACGCTGTCTCCCGCGTAGCCGCAGGGGCACGGGTTCATCGCACCGATGAGCATGAAGCGGGCGGGGAAGGTACAGGTGCGCGCCGCGCGCGCGATGCGTACGACGCCCTCCTCGATCGGCTGACGCAGCACTTCCAGAACGTGCCGGCTGAACTCCGCCATCTCGTCGAGGAACAGCACGCCGCGATGCGCGAGGCTGATCTCGCCGGGCCGGGGCTGCGCGCCGCCGCCGACGAGCGCCACGTCCGAAATCGTGTGGTGTGGTGCGCGAAACGGGCGCTCGCCCACGAGTCCGGCGCCAGGCGGGAGTAGCCCGGCGACGGAATGAATCGAGGTGACTTCGAGCGCCTCGTCGAATGTGAGCGGCGGCAGGACACCGGCGACGCGACGCGCCATCATCGTTTTTCCCGCACCCGGTGGACCGATCATCAGCGTGTTGTGCGCCCCCGCTGCTGCGATCTCGAGCGCGCGGCGCGCCATGGCCTGTCCGTGGACGTCGCTGAAGTCGCCGCCCTGGGTTTCGCGCGGGGCAGGACAGAGAGCGGGTGGGATCGTGGCCGAGGCTTCGAACGCGTCAGGATCGTTCAGTGCGTGGACGGCCTCGTGCAGCGAGCGCACGCCGAACAGCCGCAGGCCGCGGACGACCGCCGCCTCGGGATGATTCGCGCGCGGCAGCAGCAGCGCGGTCACGTGATCGCGGCGCGCCGCGGCGGCGATCGGGAGCACCCCGCGTGCCGGCAGGATCCCGCCGTCCAGCGACAGCTCTCCGATCAACAGCACATCGTCAATGCCGCGACGATTGATGTTGCCCGACGCCGCGAGGATCCCGAGCGCGATCGGCAGATCGAATGACGAGCCGGCCTTGCGAATGTCGGCCGGCGCGAGGTTCACAGTGATCCGGCGGCAGGGGAACTCGAACCCCGAGTTGCGAATGGCGCTGCGCACGCGATCGCGGCTTTCGCGCACCGACGTGTCCGGCAGGCCGACCATGTTGAAGCAGGGGAGCCCGAGAGACACATCGACTTCAACCTGGATGTTCGACGCTTCGATCCCGAACACCGCCGCGGTCCGCATGCATGCGAGCATCGCTCCCCGGAACGTGCAAGACCGTTGTCGGTTCAGATTGTCAGGAATTTCGATGAATCGGCGTCTAACCGCGCACAATCTGCGCCGCGATAGATCTCGCGAGAGCGCAGGAACGGCATACCAACGTTTTAGCGCGGACCTTCAGGTCCGCATCTCCGACCGGCGCAGCGGACCTTTCGCGTTCGCGCGAGGCGCGCCAGCGATCCGCATCTCCTGTCGGTGTTCGGCGTTCAGCGGCCCTTGACGAGGAGGCGCGCGCCGGGCGTGATCGTGTTGCCGCGGAGCCTGTTCAGGCTTCTGATCTTCTCGACCGACGTGTTGAACAACTGCGCGATCTTCGACAGCGTGTCGCCGCGCTTGACCTTGTAGTACGTCGGTGTGCTGGAGACGTTGGTTCGCACGGCATCAGGCACCGAACCTGTACCGGACACCGGACGCGATGCCGCAATCGTCGGGGCCGTGCGGTCCGTCCGCGTCGCCAGGAGTGTGGCCGGGGCGCGGGGGATGATCAGCTTCTGGCCGGCGCTGACGCGTGCGCGCGTGCTCAACGCATTCGCCGCCGCCAGTTCGGTCTTGCTGACCCGCAGCTTCCGCGCAATGGTGGTGAGGGTCTCGCCACCACGAACGGTGTGCCAGTTCAAGGTGGTCAGATCGTCAGGAGACGCGTCCGCGAGCCGCTTGCGGAACTGCTCGGCGGTCCCCGCAGGGACTTTCAACGCGTAATCGGGATAGCGGACGGGAGTCGTCCAGCGGCGAAGCTCCGGATTCAACGCCTGGATCTCGTCGACCGAAGTGCCGGTCCACTCCGCGACGCGGCGCAGATCGATCGCGCGCGGCACGGGAACTTTTTCGTAGGCGATCGGTTCCGCAGTCGCGACCTCGAAGCCGTACTGAACGGGGTTGCGGCCGATGATCATGCCGGCGAGGATGAGCGGAACGTACTCCCGCGTCTCCTTCGGGAGGAAGCGCTGGTTCTCCGAGAGGTCCCAGAAGTTCTCGATGCCCGATCGCTCCATCGCGCGCTGCACGCGGCCCTGTCCGCCGTTGTAAGCGGCGAGCACGAGGTGCCAGTCGCCGTCGAACATCTTCGACAGCATCTTCAGGTATTTCGCCGCGGCGACCGTCGACTTCTCGAAATCGGACCGCTCGTCGATGAACCAGTCGGTCTTCAGCCCGTGGTCCCTCGCCGTCGGCACCATGAACTGCCACGGTCCCTTGGCGCTGGCCTTCGACAGTGCGTTCGTCTTGAAGCCGCTTTCGATGATCGGGATGAACGCAAGATCCAGCGGCAGGCCCTCGGCCCGGAAGACGTCCTGGATCATGGGAAGGTACTTGGCCCCGCGCGTCAGGCTCTCCTGCACGAAATCGCGCAGCCGCCCCTGCAGCAGTTCCACGGCCGAGAGCACGCGGTCGTTCTGCGGGATGTCGATATCGTGGGTGGTGCGTGACAGGTCTTCCTTGACGTTGGCGGTCGTCTCGGCGCCTGCGGGAGCGGTGGCGAACGTCGCGATCTTCAGGAGTTCGTCGATCGACGCAGGCTCGTACTTCTTTTCGGCGAAGCCGTCACCCTGCGAAAGCGCCGTGACCTCGTACGCATTGATCCGGTCGATCAGGCGGTCGAAGTGCTCGCGCATCCGCGCGTCGGTGCGCGCGCCGTACGGTGATTCGAGCAGCACGTCCACGGCACGATCGAACTCGCTCCGCGCGCGATCGAGGTGGCCGAGTTTCAGCTCTCGCTCACCAGCTTCGAAACTTTTCTGAGACGCGGCAATCAGCGTTGCCACGGGGTCTGCTGGTGGCTGAGGCGCAGGCGGCTGCGCCACTTTAACGGGCGCCTGGACGGCCGGCGCAGACACGGGGCCTTTTCGCGGCTTCGGATTATTGCCGCAGGCAGCGGACGTCGCGATCGCAGCGGCCGCCAGCCAGGACAGCCAGATCTTTGAGCTCATTCTGGGCGCTCACGCAAGAACACTCACAGCTGCACAAGCCAGCGGCTGTGCAACCCGA
>DATLLF010000159.1:0-4021 GCA_035537955.1 Vicinamibacterales bacterium
CACCATGAAGATCGACGGTTCCGACGAACGCCGCGTGAGCACGGGTAACGGCCGCACCACCTGCGGCTACTTCTACCCGGCGGGGAAAGAAATCCTGTTCGCCTCCACGCACGCCACGGCGGCGGCGTGCCCTCCAAAACCCGATTTTTCGCGCGGGTATGTCTGGCCGATCTACGACAGCTATGACATCTATCGCGCCACCCCGAGCGGCACTGGCCTGACGAATCTCACCAACTCACCAGGCTATGACGCCGAGGCGACGATCGCCCCCGACGGTCTCATCACGTTCACGAGCGTGCGTGATGGCGACATGGAGATCTATTCGATGAAGGCGGACGGATCGGACGTGCGGCGGCTCACCAACCGTCCCGGACCCGATGGCGGTCCCTTCTTCTCGTGGGATGGCGGGCGCATCGCATTTCGCGGGCGCCAATTGCCGGCCGGAGCGGAACTCGACGATTACCGCTCGCTCCTGAAACAGGCGCTCTGGCGGCCCACATCCCTCGAGTTGTTCGTCATGGATCGCGACGGCCGCAACATCCAGCAGGTCACCCGACGCGGCGGCGCCAACTTCGCACCGTCGTGGCACCCCGACGGCAAGCGCCTCATCTTTGCCTCGAATACCGAGGACCCGAAAGGGCGCGACTTCGACATCTACACGATCAATCTCGATGGAACGGGAGCCGAACGGATCACGTTCAACGACACGTTCGACGGGTTCCCGATGTTCTCGCCCGACGGTAAACACCTCGTGTTCGCATCCAACAGGAACGCGAAGACCGCGGGGGAGACGAACGTGTTCATCGCAGACTGGATCAATTAGATCGGTCGATCGGCAGATCGATCGGTCGGCCGATCTGCGGATCCGTCGATCTAATATCGACAGGTGGTGACGCAACCGGAACCTGGCGACCTCTACCGCAAGGCGCCGGAAGAAGTCGCAGCCTCGCTCGCCACGGATCTCTCCCGCGGCCTTTCTGACGACGACGCAAGGCAGCGACTGGCGTCGGACGGGCGGAACGAGTTGGCGGCAAAACCCGGCGTGCCCGGCTGGCGCCGTTTCCTCGCGCAATTCCAGGACGTTCTCGTTCTTCTTCTGCTCGCCGCCACCGTCATCTCGACCGCGCTCTGGGTCTACGAGCGCGATGCGCCGCTACCGTACGAAGCGATCGCCATCTTCGCCGTCGTGCTGCTCAACGCGGCCATGGGGTATCTGCAGGAGTCGCGTGCGGAAGCCGCAGTGGCTGCCCTGCACGCGATGTCGGCCGGTGAGGCGACGGTAATCAGGGGCGGGCAGCGGCGACGAATGCTGGCGGCCGATATCGTACGCGGGGATCTGGTCATCATCGAAGAAGGTGACACGATCCCTGCCGACGCAAGGATCATCGAATCGACCGCGCTTCAGACCGCCGAAGCGGCGCTGACCGGCGAGAGCGTGCCGGTCCTGAAAGACACCGCGATCATCGAGGGCGAGGTGCCGCTCGGCGATCGCCACAACATGGTCTTCAGCGGCACGGCGGTCACATACGGACGCGGACGCGCGCTCGTCACCGCGACGGGGATGCGCAGCGAGATGGGGCGCATCGCCGGGTTGCTCGAAACCACGGGCGAGGAGCGCACGCCTCTTCAGGCCGAGCTGGATCGCACGGGCCGCATCCTTGGCCTGGTCGTCGTCGCCATCGCCATTGTGATGATCGCCACGATCATCGTCGTCGAGGACGTTCACGGTCTCGCGGCGATGCTCGACGTTCTCATCCTCGGGGTGGCCCTGGCGGTAGCCGCCGTTCCCGAAGGGCTGCCGGCCGTTGTCACGGCCGTTCTTTCGCTTGGCGTGCAGCGGATGGCGCGCCGCAACGCGATCGTCCGGCATCTGGCTGCGGTCGAGACGCTCGGCTCGGCCAACGTGATCGCGTCCGACAAGACCGGCACGCTCACGAAGAACGAGATGACCGTCCGCGTTGTCGTGACGGCAAGCGGACGTGTCAATTTCGCCGGTTCGGGATACGAGCCGACGGGTGACGTCGTTCGCGAGGGAGGCGGCGCGATCGACGGACCTCTGCGCATCGAGCTCGACCGCGTGCTCGCAGCAGTCGACCGGGCGAACAACGCGGAGATCAAGGAGGAGGACGGGCGATGGACCGTTCAGGGGGATCCGACCGAGGGCGCGCTGCTCGTCGCCGCCAGAAAGGCCGGAGTGGTTCACGAATCGCTCGACACGGCGATGCCGCGACTGGGAGAGGTGCCCTTTTCGTCGGAACGCAAGATGATGAGCACCGTCCATCAGGACACGATCCGCGGCCGCGTGATGCTGTACACCAAGGGCGCGCCCGAGGTCCTCTTGAGTCGCTGCAAATACGAGCTCGTCGGCGGTGAGTATCGTCCCCTCACGGACGCCCGTGCGAAAGAGATCCTCTCGGCCGATGAACGGCTTGCTGCTGAAGCGATGCGGACGCTCGCTGTCGCAGGCCGGCCGCTGAGCGACGAGACGCTGAGAGCCGGGTTCGCGCCCGACGCGGGTATGGAGCAGGAGCTCGTGTTCGGTGCATTGATCGGCATGATCGATCCGCCGCGGCTCGAAGCCAGGACGGCGGTCGCGCGCGCGCGCGCTGCAGGGATCCGGCCGCTGATGATCACGGGCGACCATCCGACCACCGCGTCCGTCATCGCCCGCGAGCTGGGGATCTCTGACGACGGTCGCGCGATTACAGGGACTGAACTCGAAAAGCTGTCTGACGATGATCGCGCCCGCGTGATCAACGAAGTGTCGGTGTACGCGCGTGTCAATCCCGAGCACAAGCTCCGTATCGTCGAAGCCCTGCGCGCCACCGGGAACATCGTTGCCATGACCGGCGATGGTGTGAACGACGCGCCCGCGCTGAAACGCGCGCACATCGGCATTGCCATGGGGATCACGGGCACCGACGTGTCGAAGGAAGCGGCGGACATGATTCTCGCCGACGACAACTTCTCGACGATTGTCGCCGCCGTCGAAGAAGGGCGCGCGATCTTCGCGAACATCCGCAAATTCCTCCGCTATCTGCTCTCGTCGAACATCGGCGAGGTCCTCACGATGTTTCTCGGCGTCGTGCTCGCTCGCCGGATCGGTCTGCACGCGGAGCAGGGCGGCCTCGTGCTGCCGCTGCTGGCGACGCAGATCCTCTGGATCAACCTCGTGACGGACGGTCCGCCCGCGCTGGCGCTCGGCGTCGATCCGGCAGACGAGGGGCTGATGCAGCAGCCGCCGCGACCGGCGAGCGAAGGAGTACTCACGGGTTCCATGTGGCGCGGCATCCTGCTCGTCGGCGTAGTCATGGCGGCGGGGACGCTCTTCGTGCTGGACGCGTCGATGCCTGGCGGATTCATCGAAGGAACGGGAGATCTGCCCTATGCGCAGACGATGGCGTTCACGACGCTGATGCTGTTCCAGATGTTCAACGTCTTCAATGCGCGGTCGGACGTACGGAGCGCGTTCGAAGATCTTTTTACGAACTCCTGGTTGTGGGCGGCGACGAGCGTCTCCGTCGCCCTGCAGCTCGCCGTGGTCTACGTGCCGGCGCTGCAGCGAGCGTTTGGGACCGTTCCGCTCACGGCCGCCGACTGGCTGCGATGTGTTGCCGCGGCGAGCTGCGTCCTGTGGTTCCGCGAAGGGGCGAAGCTCATCGCGCGCGCGTCCGGTCGAGCGCTGCGCTGAGGGGCGCCTGCCCCTTCGAAGTGGCGAGGATCACGGCGCCGATGAGGATCGCGGCGAGAGAAGCGAGATGCGCGACCGACAGCCCGCCGAGCACGCGCACGTCCACGCGAAGGAACTCGATCGCGAAGCGGATCGCGCCCGCCAGCACGAGGTATGCGCCGACCACGAATGCGTCCGGACGGCCCCGCCGACGCCACCGAAAAAGCAGAAGCGCAAGCGGCACCAGCGCGAGCGCCTCGTAGATCTGCGTCGGGTGGACGGCAACGGTTGTGGGTGGAAGTCCCTCCGGGAAGGCGACCGCCCAGGGTAGATCGGTCGGCCGTCCATAAT
>DATLLF010000160.1:0-26076 GCA_035537955.1 Vicinamibacterales bacterium
TCCACCGCCTTCATCAGGCCGATGTTCCCTTCCTGAATCAGGTCGAGGAGCGAGAGGCCGCGATTGGTGTAGCGCTTCGCGATCGAAACCACCAGCCTGAGGTTCGATTCGAGCAGCTCGCGCTTGGCTTCGTTGACGACCTCCTCCTGCTCTCGGACGAGCGCGAACGCCTTGCAGAAGCGGCGGCGCGGCATCCCGGCCCGCTTCTCGAGCTCGTGGCGCGCCTCCGTCCGCTTCGCGGCCGGCAGGGCATCGAGCTCATCGAAGGCCTTGTTGATGTCTCCCAGCTCCCGCACGACCTGCTCGACGAGCGACGGGCGCAGCGGCAGCTTGCGCATCTCGTTCTCGATCGTCGTGTTCGCGTCTCGCATCGCGCGAATGAAGCTGGCGCGCGTCGCCGCGGTCGACCGGCGGTCCTCGCATTTCTGCCGGCAGTCCGCGACGCGCTTCTGCGCGTTGCGCATCCGCTGGAAGGAGGCCAGCACGCCAACGACGTTCTCTTCCTGCAGCTCACCGCCGTCTGGCAGCAGGATCAACTCGGCTGCCGGCGCGGTTCCCTTCTTCACTTCGGCACCAAGGCTGAGCAGCGTATTCAGCGCGCAGGGGATGGTACCGAGCATGGCCTGCAGTTCGGCACGGGCCTCCTCGATCCTTCGCCCGATGTCCTGCTCCTGTTTTGCCGTCAGCAACTTCCGTTGGCCAACGGTTTTGAGATACAAACGGACGAGGTCGAGGTCCTCTCGCGAGACCCCCGCCTCGAACTTCTCTTCTTCCTCCTGACGCGGAGGCCCGAGGTCTTCATTCTCGGCTTCCATGTCGTAGCCGGGGCGACGCCGTTCGTACGCCTCGGTCTCTTCTTCATCGATGAGGCGGTCTGCGGGGAGAACGACGTGTTCCGGTTCCTCGCCGTCGCCGGCAGGCATGATCCCGAACTCGTGCGCACGCTCGCGCCAGTCGAGCACGTGTGCATTGTTTTCGGGTTCCCGCCAGTCGATGAGGGAGGATGAGCTCGTCTCTTTGCGCGGACGTCCTCTTTTGCCGGCCATAACCTGTGATTATTGCAAACCTGCTGCCGGTAGAGTTACTGAATGGGTCCTGTTGTCCGGCGGTCCAATTCGCGACAAATGCGGAAATCCGTGCAAACTCCGACGACGGGCGGGCGAGCCCAGCAGAGGTTATCAACGAGACCTAAAGCGGCGACCCGCTGTCCTGCCGCGGACGGTTCGACGGCTCACAGTGCCACAGTCTTCTCCACTACTGGTTCGTTAACGGGCTGCCAGCAGTGCGTTGAACAGCAACTTGAATGTTCCATGGGGCTGCGCCCGCTGGAGGATCTCCGGCCCGAACAGGTACACGCGTCCCTTGCCGACGGTCACCGACGCTGCAACGATCCCGCCTTTGAGGTACTGCTGCCCCCACGCCCAGCCGCTCTTGAGCGGCTTGTCAGTGTCGAACATGGCGATCGTATGCACCCTACCGTTTGCACCCTCAGTGAGTCGGAACACCGGGCTGTTGTCGAAGAAGAAGTCCACGCGCTCCGGCATGCCGGTGGCGATCGGGTCGCGTGTGTCGACCTTCGCCGTGAGCACCGATCCCGGCACGAAGTACTTGGAGCGTGGCAGCGGACGACCGTTCTCGACCAGGTGATCGTCGAGCGGCAGTTTGAAGTGGCGGACGATGCTCGAGGCGGAACTGCCGATCGCGATGAGGGTGCCGCCGGCCTCGACGAACTCACGCAGCCTGGGGATCGTCTGGTCGGCGGTGATGCGTCCGAGGTGCGCGCGATACTCAATGGGAATCTTCGAAGGATCGAGCTGCGGGCCACCACCGCGTCCGCCTCGCCCGGTGCCTTCTCCGGACTCCGCTGGTGACGGAATGGCGCCGTCCACGAAGGTCAGTGAATCGAACTTCGCGTTGAGATTACCGGCGTCGAGCTCGGGCGCGAAGACGCGCGAGAAGGGGAACTCGAACTGCTCGAGGATCCATCGCGTCCACCCTGACGGCATCGAACCGCCGTATTGATCCCACAGGCCGATACGCGGCGCGGTCAGGCGCCGGAGCGCGGTTGCGATCTCGAAGCTCGACTCTTTGACATCCACACCCAGTGGCGCGACGAGACTTGTGAGCCGGGAGGTGGGCGCGGTGGCAGAGTCCAGCAGAAACCGGTTCGCGCCGACGCGAACCGGTATGTCAGCGGCGAGCAATCTGTTCACCGCGGTATAGGCGTCGTTCTGGTGCGCATCGATTTCCAGCACGCCTGATCCGGAAACGGTTCCGACCGGCGGCTTCACGTTCCAGTCGGTGACCTTCTCGAAAGGCCCGCTGAACGGCTCGAGGACCCGATCGAAGTGCACGCCCATCTGGAAGGCGAGGGTCCACCCCGCGTTGTCGTAGGGCGGCGTTGGCGGTGCGCCGGGGTACGGAATGACGTTCGGATGGTCCTGCGGCTCGAACATGTCGAGCACGTGCGGCCGGAACGCCTGCGCCGTGAACACCACGAACGAACCGGCGGGGTAAGGTGTGCCGCCCACGCGGAAGTCGCTGGTCGCCCGGTGGACCGTCACGTTCACCTCGCGCAACGCGTTGATGAACTTGATGGCGGTGAGGAAGTCGGGTTGATCGGCCGGAACGATATACGCGCGAGGATCGCGCAGCTCCGGCGTGTGAAGCGAGGCCCATGCATTCGGGTCATTCGCCGCAGCGGCGTTGATCCGCGAAGGAGACGGGGTCCAACTGTCTTCGCTGCCGCGCTGGATCGCACGCTGGCCCATTCGATAGATGTTGAACAGCAGGTGCTCGCGATTGCGCGACGCGTAGTCGATGACCGCGCGATTGAACGAGATGGAGTACTCGATCGATTGCTTGAACCTCCACTCCTGCGGTGCGATCGGGTAGGGCAAATCGCGCGTGGGGATCTGTCGCGCGGGCACGAATGGGATCCGCATGGGTGTCGGACTGCCGATCGTCTCCGTAAGGACCGCGATGATGTTGTGGAAGTTCCCGGTATTGCGGATGCCGCCGTTCCACCATCCGTCGTACGCCCCTCCGGACGCCATCGTTGCGCCCGGTTTGTTCTCAGTTGCCAGCCGCTGGTGCATGTGCGTGCCGAGCGCCTGCAGGCCGAGAATGAGCAGCGGATCCAGGTTGTAATTGTAGGGATCGCGCTGCGGCGACGACCAGACGACGGTGCCGGCCGGCCCGCTCTGGTGATGGTTGTAGAGGATCTGCGGCAGCCAGTCGTGATAGAGCGCGCGGTTGATGTTCTCGGTCTCCGCCTGCGTGGAGGCGAAGAAGTCGCGGTTGTTGTCGTGACCGATGTACTTCTGATAGAGCCGCGGCAGGCCCGCAAGAGAACGCGCCTTCGGATCCGCGTCGCGCATGTACCAGTCGGCGACGAGCTCGTTGCCATCCGGGTTCGCGTGAACGAACAGCACGATGCAGTCGTTGAGGAATCTGGTGGTCTCCTCGTCGGAGCGGCTGACCATCTCGAAGACCATCTGGGCGAGCTGCTGGGCGCCCAGCGTTTCGGTGGCATGGAGCCCGCCATCGATCCAGACGACCGCCTTTCCCTCTCTCGCCAACGTCTTCGCTTCGTCATCGGTCAACCCTTCCGCGAACGCGAGCCGCCGTGCAATCGTGCGGTACTTCTCGAGGTTCCGATGGTTCTCGGGTGATGTGACAATGCCCATCAACTGCGGACGGCCTTCGGCCGTCCTGCCCATCTCCTTGACGACCAGCCGATCTGATTGCGCATCGAGCTTTCGCCAGTAGTCGGCGATCCTCGTGTAGTTGGCGAGCTGATAGTCATCGCCGAGATCGAACCCGAAATGCTGTTTCGGCGTGGTGATCGCCGTTTGACCGACCGCTGGCCCGTTCAGGAGGGTGAGCAGGGCAGCGCTCAGGACGGCGCCTCGGCCATGAAGAACTGATGCGATGCGCATGGGCCGGAGTATAGCTGCGGTTGCGTGGCAAGACTGTTGCTGAACGCTCGATGGCAGGAGGACGAAATGCACGCCACTCTCAATGAACAGAACCTTCGATACATGGACGCCGCGCACGTGGTGCATCCGAACGGTACACTCGAGGGTCTCGAGGTTCAAACGAGAGAGGCCCAACCATTAGGTCGCATCGGAGGCGTGCTGCTCGAGCCGGCACGGCGCAAAGTGCGATTCTTCGTGGTCGAGTGCGCGGCCCTGCTGAGCAGGAGACGGTACCTCGTGCCTGCGGATCGAGGCGCCACCCTTGACGCAGAGAAGCGCACCATCCACATTGACATCGATCCGCGCGCGGTCCGGCGATTCGATCCGAGAACAGTACCGCTGTTTTCAGATCAGGATCTTCTCGACGCAGTCTTCGCCACTTCCGCTGCTTAAGACCGATTCGTACATACCGTAGCGCCTTGAGCCTCGACTGCGCCGACGCTTGTCGTCGCGGCAGATCGCGGACTCGAGGCGGCCAACTGCGATAGCTGCTGAACAGCTCGGCTGTGATACTCTGCGCAAACCAGCTGCGTGGCGCGGCTGATCACGGTGACCCGGCAGAGCGGCCGGGACGGAGCTGCAAATGGCGCGTGCACGGTCTTCGACATCCCCACACATCCGGATCGCTGAGTCCTCCGCAACCGAGCTGCGGCTGGCGGAAGCGCGTGCCTTCGTCGCCTCCCACGCGCCGACGGGCACCGACGTCCTGATCGTTGGTGCCTCGCGCGGTGCCGTCGATGACCTGGCGCGTTCGCTCGCCGTGAAGACGGGCGCGACGATCGGCATCCACCGCTTCAGCCTGGCGCAACTGGCGGTCCGTCTGGCGGCGCCGTCGCTCGCCAGGGACGGCTATTCGCTCTCCACGTACCTCGGCTCCGAGGCGGTCGCCGCGCGTGCGGCATTCGAGGCGGAGCAGGACGGCGTGCTGTCGTACTTCGAGCCGGTGGCGAAGACTCCCGGCTTCGCCCGTGCGCTCGCACGCACGCTGCAGGAGCTGCGGCTGGCGCAGGTCTCTCCGGATGCGCTGGCGGCGCTGCCGCTCGGCGGGCCCGACTTGTCCTCGCTGCTCCGTCGGTTCGAACAGTATTTCGACAGCGCCGCCGCGCGGGATCGCGCGACGCTGTTCAAGGTGGCGACGTCAGTGGTCCGCGCCGGCGGCGCGCCGGGCATGGATCTGAGCGCACCGCTGCTGCTCCTCGATGTTGCCGTGGATTCACACCTCGAGTTCGAGCTGGTCCGCGCGCTGGCGGATGTGTCGCGCGACGTCCTGGCGACCGTTCCGTTCGGCGACATCGCCGCCCTGAGCCGATTCGACGCCGTGGGAGTGAAGCCCGAGGTGCTCGTGCAGACCGGAGATGCCGACCTCGTCGCACTGCGGCGCTACATGTTCGCGGCATCACGGCTGAAGGTGCGCGCGCCGGCAGGTGACGTCCATGTCTTTTCCGCGCCGGGCGAAGGACGCGAGTGCGTCGAGATCGCGCGCAGGATTCTCGACGAGGTCCGCAGCGGTGTGCAGTTCGACGAGATTGCCGTGTTCGTTCGTTCACCTGAGCGCTACGCCGGTCTTCTCGAACACGCGTTCCGCCGCGTCGGCGGACCCACCGCACCGAGCGGACCCAACGGACCGGGCGAACGCCGCGAGGGAATCCCGGCGTACTTCTCGCGCGGCACGCACCGCCCACATCCGGCGGGCCGCGCCTTCCTCGCCATCCTCGCGTGCGCCTGCGAGAAGCTTTCCGCCCGGCGCTTTGCGGAGTATCTCTCTCTCGCCCAGGTCCCGCAGCTCGATGGCACCAGCCGCGAGTTCACCTTGGTGGTACCGGACGATGAGGCCCTGGAGAGTGTCCGAGCCGCGGCGGAACGGCTCGGAGCCGAGCACCCAGCACTCAGTGAGCAATCAGCACCTGGCACTGAGGCCGCACCCGGCACCGAGCATCCGGCACCCAGCACGGAGGGCGACAACGAAGATTCCGCCGTGATCGACGGCTCCCTGCGCGCCCCGTGGAAGTGGGAGACCCTGATCGTCGAATCCGCCGTCATCGGCGGAGATCCGCAACGCTGGCACCGGCGCCTCGATGGTCTCGATCAGCAGTACCTCGTGCAGATGGACGCCGAGACGAAGGAGGACCCGGAGAGCCCGCGTGTGGAGCGGCTGCAGCGCGATCGAAGGAACCTGCTGCACCTGAGACGCTTCGCGCTGCCGATCATCGACGAGCTCGCCTCGTGGCCCGCGCACGGGTCGTGGGGAGAGTGGCTGGATCGATTCTCGGCGCTCGCGCCGCGCGTGCTGCGCTATCCGGAACGCGTGTCCCGCGTGATCGCCGAGCTGCGGCCGATGAGCGCGATCGCGCCGGTCGCACTCGAGGAAGCGCGGGACGTGATTGCCGAGCGGTTGCTGATGCTCGAGACCGAGCCGCCGAAGTCGCGCTACGGCCGCGTGTTCGTCGCCAGCCCGCACGAGGCGCGCGGCCGCACGTTCAAGGTGGTGTTCGTGCCAGGTCTGGCGGAACGGATGTTCCCGCAGAAGCCGCACGAGGACCCGATGATGCTCGACGGCGAGCTGCGTGTCCCCCTCGGCGCCGGCCTGCCTACGCAGACCGAGCGAGGCCAGGCTGAGCGTCTGCTGCTGCGGCTCTCGGTCGGTGCCGCGACCGATCGCTTGTGGCTGTCGTATCCGCGCATAGAGGTGGCGGAATCGCGTCCGCGCGTGCCGTCGTTCTACGCGCTCGACGTCATGCGCGCGATCACAGGCCGCATCCCCAATCACGAGGCCCTGCAGGAGCGCGCCGCGGTAGAGGGAGGTGCCGGGCTCGCCTGGCCTTCTCCTGAGGACCCATCGACCGCGCTCGACGATCTCGAGCACGATCTCGCCGTGCTGCGCGAACTGTTTCGCGCCGACAGCACCACGGTCCGCGGCCACGCGCACTATCTGCTGCGCCTCAATGAGAACCTCAAACGGTCCGTGACCACTCGCTGGGGGCGCGCGCGCTCGCAGTGGACCGCGTTCGACGGCATCACGCGCATCAACAGCCTCACGAAGCCGATGCTCGACTCGCAGCGGCTGGGGGAGCGCGCGTATTCACTCTCCGCGCTGCAGAAATTCGCTGCGTGTCCGTATCAATTCCTCCTGTCGGCGATCTATCGCCTCCAGCCGGCGGAGGAACCGGACGCACTGCAGAAGCTGGATCCGTTGACGCGCGGCGCGCTCTTCCACGAAGTGCAGGCGGAATTCTTCCGTGCGCTGAAGAGCGAAGGGCGGTTGCCCTTAACGGAGCAGAACCTGGCGAGCGCTCTCGCTGCCCTGGATGAGATCGTCGGGCGCGTAGCGGACCGCTACCACGAGCGGCTCGCGCCTGCGATCGAGCGCGTGTGGCGGGACGAGATCGCCGACATCGCGAAAGACCTTCGCGTGTGGGCCAGACGGTTGCCGGCGGCTGGCGACTGGGTGCCCACCTACTTCGAATACAGCTTCGGCCTGCCGAAGGAGCTCGCCGCCGAGGGCCGCGATCCCGCGAGCCGTGTCGATCCCGTGCTCGTGGACGGACGCTTCAGGCTGCGCGGATCGGTGGATCTCATCGAGCAGAAGCGCGGCGGGACCGCGCTCCGCGTCACTGATCACAAGACCGGCAAGAACCGCACGACGTGGCGCACGGTCATCGGCGGCGGCGCGATCCTGCAGCCGGTCCTGTACAGCGTTGCCGTGGAGGAAGCGCTCGGCGCGCCGGTCACGTCAGGCCGCCTCTTCTACTGCACGGCGCCGGGCGGCTTCACCGATCACGAGATCCCCATCAACGAGTCCACCAGACGCGCCGGCCTCGAGACACTCGAGATCGTCGACCGGGCGATCGAGCTCGGCTTTCTGCCCGCCGCTCCCGCCGAGCGCGCCTGCACCTGGTGCGACTTCCGCGTCGTCTGCGGCCCGCACGAAGAGCTTCGCGTCCGCCACAAGATGCCTGAAAAGCTGGGGGATCTCATGGCGCTGCGCGGGAAGCCATAACGCGGCGACGCCTGCGGCTCGAGGGAGGCGCCGAGCGAGGGCGAGCGGGGGCGGGCCCGGCGAGCATTGGGAAATGCAGATGGAATCCTCGCAAGTCAAGCACATGGAGCTTTGAAGTTGATGAGTAACTCACCGCTCGCCGACCAGGATGCGCGCGACGCGATCGCCAATGCGCTCGACGACACGCTCGTCGTCGAAGCCGCCGCTGGAACGGGAAAGACCACCGAGCTGGTGAAGCGGATCCTCCGCATCCTCTCGACCGGGGGCGCCGACGGCACCGTCACCGTCGGCAACATCGTCGCGGTCACTTTCACGGAAAAGGCCGCGGGGGAGCTGAAGCTGCGCCTGCGCGAAGCGCTCGAGAAAGAGCGGACGCGCGCGCGCGAGAACAGCACCAGTGACGAGATCGGGCAGCGGCTTGATCGCGCGCTTGGAGAGCTGGAAGAGGCGCACGTCAGCACGATCCATGGCTTTTGTGCCGAGCTGCTCCGTGAGCGGCCGGTGGAAGCGCGCGTGGATCCGCTGTTCACCGTCCTCACCGAGTCGCAGGCCGAGCGGCTGTTCGACGAGGCGTTCGGGGCCTGGATACAGGCGGAGCTCGCGGATCCGCCGGAGGGTGTGCGCCGCGCGCTGCGCCGATCCGTGTGGGCCGGCTTTGGACGTGGCGCGGCGCGCGAGGACGGTCCCATCGATCGACTGCGCCGTGCCGCATGGGAGCTTGCGCAATGGAGAGACTTCACCGCGCCATGGACTCGATTGCCTTTCGATCGTGAACGCGCGATCGAACGCCTCATCGAGGAGCTGCACGCGTTCGCGTCCCTTGCCGAAGGTCCCTCCTATGCGCGCGACAACCTTTTCATGGATACTGCGCCCGCCCGACATCTGAGTCAGGAAATCGCGCTGCAGCAGTCGTTCGATCACGTCGATTTCGACGGATGGGAAGCGCGGCTGGCAGACCTCGCGCGCGACAGGAACTTCTCCCGGGCGCGTCATGGTCGCGGCCCCGGATATCGGCCGGGTGTGCCTCGCGCGTCCGTTGTCGAAGCGGTCGAGCAGCTGCGCGCGCACCTCGACCAGTTCCGCATGGACGCCGATGCCGATCTTGCCGCCGCGCTCCAGCAGGAACTGCGCGCCGCCGTCGCGCGCTACGAGGAGCTGAAGACGCGCGCGGGCGCGCTCGATTTTCTCGACCTGCTCCTCAAGGCGCGGGATCTCGTCAAGCAGGATACGGGTGTGCGCCGCGGTTTTCAGGACCGCTTCAAGCACATCTTCGTCGACGAGTTCCAGGACACCGATCCGTTGCAGGCGGAAATCCTGCTTCTCCTCGCCGCGGACGACCCTTCATCGACGGACTGGCGTACTTCCATTCCCACGCCGGGACGCCTCTTCATCGTTGGTGATCCAAAGCAGTCGATCTATCGGTTCAGACGTGCGGACGTGGGCGTCTACCGCGACGTGTGCGCTCGGCTCGCGCAATGCGGAGCGAAGGTCGTGCAATTGACGACGAGCTTCCGCAGCGTGCCCGGGATACAGGCGGCGGTCAATGTGGCCTTCGCGCCGATCATGACCGTCGACGCGTTCACGCTGCAGGCCGACTACGTCCCGCTGTCGCCGTTTCGCGAGGCGCCGAAGAATCAGCCGTCGGTCGTGGCGCTGCCGGTGCCCAGCCCCTACGGATCGCGAAACGTCTCGGCGGTCGCAATCGAAGCATCGCTGCCCGACGCGACCGGTGCGTTCATCGACTGGCTGGTGAACGAGAGCAAGTGGAAAGTCACGGAGCATGCGGGCGACGAGCCTGTTCCGATTGCGGCGCGGCACGTCTGCATCCTGTTCCGTCGCTTCCTCAGCTTCGGCGATGACGTGACCATGCCGTATGTACAGGCACTCGAAGCGCGCGGCGTGAAGCACGTGCTCGTGGGCGGGAAGACCTTTCACGACCGAGAAGAAGTCGAAGCCATTCGTGCGGCGCTCGCGGCCATCGAATGGCCCGACGACGAGCTCTCGGTCTTCGCCAGCCTGCGGGGACCATTCTTTGCGATTGGCGACGAGGAACTGCTCGACTGGAAGCGGACGTATCGCGTTTTTCATCCGTTCCGAATTCCCCGATCGCCGCATCCGGATCATCTCGCGCCGATCGTTCAGGCGCTGACGTTGCTGCAGCGGTGGCACAGGCGGCGCAACTACATTCCCGTCGCGGATACGATCCAGCGCCTGCTGAACGCCACGCGCGCGCACGTCGGCCTCGTGCTCCGCCCGGCAGGCGAGCAGGCGCTCGCCAACGTGTTGCACGTCGCCGAGCTTGCACGCCAGTACGAAGCCGGCGGCGGGATTTCGTTCCGCGGATTTGTCGAGGAGCTGAGATTCGCGGCTGACACCGCGCAGGCGGCCGAAGCGCCGATCCTCGAAGAGGGCAGCGACGGCGTCCGCATGATGACCGTCCACAAAGCCAAGGGACTCGAGTTCCCGGTCGTGATCCTCGCGGACCTCACGTGCAAGCTCTCGCGCGCCGAGGCAGGACGCTGGATCGATCCGCCGTCGAACCTGTGCGCGCTGAAGATCGGCGGCTGGGCGCCGCGCGATCTGCTGCTGCACGACGCAGAAGAGTCCGCGCGCGACCGTGCCGAGTCGGAGCGCCTCGCGTACGTAGCCGCCACACGCGCCCGCGACCTGCTCGTCGTCCCCGCGATCGGCGACGGTCCCTACGAAGGCGGATGGCTGGACCCGCTCACGCCGGCCATCTACCCGCCGGAGACGATGCGCCGCTCTGCAGGCAAGGCGGCCGGCTGTCCGCCCTTCCGGTCGAAAGATTCCGTACTGATTCGCCCCGATGGCGACCCCGCCCGTCCAGGCACCGTCGCGCCGGGTGCCTACGAGATCTCGGCACCCAGCATCGAGCACGTCGCAGGTCGCACGTCGCACGTCGCACGTCGCACGTCGCACGTAACTTGGTGGGACCCGTCGCTCTTCCATCTGAACGTGTCGTCGACGTTCGGGCTGCGCCGCGACGATCTGATCGTGAAAGACGGCGACATGTTCGCCGTCGAAGATCGGCTGGCGGCATATGAGAAATGGCGCGCCGATCGCGAGCAGCTCCTCGAGCAGGGGAGCGTCCCCGCTTTACGCGTGCAGACTGCCACCGCGTGGGCTGCGGAGGCTGCGCGCGAAGGCATCGACGAAGCGATCGCCGCGTCGGCCGAGATCGACGTGATCGAGATCGCGGGTGCCGCGGGCCGGCCGCGAGGCCCCCGATTCGGCACGCTCGTGCACGCGATCCTCGCGATCGTTCCTCTCGACGCCGATGCGGAGGCCATTCGGAGGACGGCGGAGGTACAGGGGCAGATCCTCGCTGCGTCGGCGGACGAGATCGTGGCATCGGCCGCCGTCGTCGCGTCAGTGCTTCAGCACGACATCATGTCGCGCGCGCGCCGCACCTCACGGCTTCGACGCGAGACCCCGGTGACGTGGACGCAGAAGGACGGCATGCTGATCGAAGGCGTGCTCGATCTGGCCTTCGACGAAGATGACCGGACGATCGTCGTGGATTTCAAGACGGACCACGAGCTGTCCGCGGGTGAAGCGCGCTATCGCGCGCAGCTGCAGAAGTATGTCGACGCGGTCCGCACGGCGACAGCGCGGCCGGCCAGCGGGGTGCTTTTCAAGGTGTAAGAGGGAGCGTCTGCTCCAAACTCAAACTTCAAAACTGCAAAAATTTAAGTCTCAACTCCCCGGATCCGTTCGCGCGAGGATGTTGCAGTTGGGATTTGAAGTTTGAAGTTTGACAAATGCCTCAGTAACCTCCCACGACCTCGCGCGTGGATTCAGCGCGTTTGTTCGCCAGCCATGTGGACGTTGCGGCTGCGGCGAGGCCGCCGAGGAGATACCAGGCGACAGTCATCACCTGGTTCGAGAGCAGCTCGCTGCGCGGCGGCGCGCCGAGGCCGAGCCGCTGCGGCAGCACGAGCGCGCCGACCCCCGCGAGCAGTCCCATCGCCGCGCCTCGCGTGTAGTTCGTCGCCAGCGAATAGTACGCGGTGTTGCAGATCAGGTCGCCGGCGAGCGCCGCGCGATACAGACCTTTGTGTGTTTCGGGCAGATCGGCATCCGCGCGGTCCGCGCCACGGACGAGCGCCCGCATGCCGACCACGTCCATACGCGGCGCGTCCGCCGTCACTGCCTTCGCCGCCTGGTGGATGGCGGTGAGCGCAACCGCTCCCGCCATCCCGGAGACGAGCGAGTCGTTGAGGGAGCCTGTCTTCAGCATGCTCCGCAACGAAGCAATGACGGTGCCGTCGTGCGTGCGTTCACCGATCCGTTCACTTGCTGGCCGTCGTCGTTTTTTTCCGCGGATCGTCCTTGGGATCCACGTAGTTGACTTCGAACGGTCCCGTCCCGTTGACCTGGAGAATCGTCTCTCCCTTGGCGCGGACGTAGTGATTCGATCGCGCGGGCATGGTCGCATAGCCGCCCGCACCGAGGGATTTCATGGCGGACTCGTCCAGCTTGCTGCCCATCCCCACCATCAACGAGCCGGAGATGATCGTGACGTGTTCGTCCGTTGGGTGCGAGTGTGGCGGCACCGTGTAACCGTTCGGCATCTTGATGCGTAGCGTGAACATTCCGGCCTTTCCGGGATCGCCTTCGAGCACCGCCACCTCTGAGCCGGCTGGCAGTGACGGCGGCGCAGGGCCCCACTTCACTTCGTCAGGTGCCACGATCACGTGCCTGGCGGCAGCGATCGGCTTCTTCGCCGCTGGCGCTGGTGGTTTCTGAGGCGTGGCCTGCTGCGCGCTGGCGCCGTACCCGGCGAGCAGCATGACTCCGACGGCGACTGCGAACGTCTTCATTCTCTGCATTGGCTCCTCCTCGAAGATCTGTCGTATTAGTCCGACCGTGAGGGGGATTCTACGCCTGTCGAGACCGTTCATCACACCCGGTTGGTCAGGGCGGGTCAGCCGGAGCACAATGGCGTTTTCCTGGAGGCTTCTTGATGCGTCCTCGTGCCGTGATCGTTCTCATCGCATTCACACTCGTGCTGGTTGCGCCGCGCCGCGTAGTAATCGCGCGACAAGGCGCGCAGACGCCGGCGCAGAGCGCGCCCGCGAACCCGTACGCGTCGACCTACAAGCCGCTGCCCTCACAAGCGACGCTGATTCGCAACGCGACGATTCTCACGGCCGCTGGTCCGGTCATCGAACGTGGGGCCGTTCTGCTGCAGAACGGCAAGATCGCCGCGGTCGGGCAGAGCGTCGAGGCACCTGCCGGCGCGGTCGTCATCGACGCGGCCGGTAAGTGGGTCACGCCGGGCGTGATCGACACGCACTCGCATCTCGGCGTGTATCCGGCGCCTGGGATCGAGTCCACCCAGGACGGCAACGAGATGACGAGCCCGAACACTGCCGAAGTGTGGGCCGACCATTCCATTTGGCCGCAGGATCCGCAGTTCGCGCTCGCGCTCGCCGGCGGTGTGACGACGATGCAGATCCTGCCAGGGTCGGGGAACCTGTTCGGCGGACGCGGTGTGACGGTCAAGAACATTCCCTCGCGTACGGCTGAAGGTATGAAGTTCCCCGGCGCGCCCGCTGGGCTGAAGATGGCGTGCGGAGAAAATCCCAAGCGCGTGTATGGGAGCCGCAATTCGGCGCCGTCGACCGGGATGGGCAACATGGCGGGTTATCGCAAGGCATGGATCGCCGCCACCGCGTATCGCGACAAGTGGAAGAAGTGGCGCGAGGGCGGCTCCGATCCGGAGAAGCGTCCGGATCGCGACCTGCAAATGGAGACGCTCGTGGGCGTGCTCGACGGCGAGATCCTGGTGCACAACCATTGCTATCGCGCGGACGAGATGGCCGCGATGATCAACCTGTCGAAGGAGTTCGGCTACAAGATCACGTCCTTTCACCACGCGGTGGAGGCCTATAAGGTCCGCGATCTCCTCGCCGAGAACAACATCTGCGCGAGCATGTGGGCGGACTGGTGGGGGTTCAAGCTCGAGGCGTACGACGGTATCAAGGAGAACATTGCGCTCGTCAACGAGGCCAAGGGATGCGCGATCGTCCATTCCGACGATCCGAACGGCGCACAGCGGTTGAATCAGGAAGCAGCAAAGGCGATGGAGGCAGGCCGCCGCGCGGGCATGACGATCGATCGCGCCGACGCCGTCAGATGGTTCACGATCAACCCCGCGCGGGCGCTCGGCATCGACAAGGTCACGGGCTCGCTCGAGGCAGGCAAGAACGCCGATGTCGTTATCTGGTCGGCGGATCCGTTCAGCGTGTATGCCAAAGCGGAGCAGGTCTTCATCGACGGCGCGAAGCTGTTCGACCGCGCCTCACCGCCCCGCGACAGCGACTTCATGCTGGGGCTGCGGAGGGGGCCTGTCCCCGTGCCTGGCACCCCGCCGAAATCCGCGATATTCGCGTCTGCGAATATAGCGCCGCAAACGCCGAAAAAGCCCAACGGGTTGGGGTCCTCCGCGGCCGCGAGCGGATTGGGGACAGGCCCCGTTTTGGCGATCACACACACGCGCGTGATGACTGGAGACGGGACCGCGATCGACTCGGGGACGGTCGTGATCCGCGCGGGGAAGATCGTCGCGGTCGGATCCGACGTCACGGTGCCGCAGGGTGCCACCGTAGTGGACGGCACAGGGAAGGTGGTTACGCCTGGGTTCATCGACTCGAATACAAACCTCGGGATCGTCGAAATCCCGCTGTCGGCTGAAGGGACCGCCGATCAGGTGAGCACGGATCCGGGGATCGGGGCCGCGTTTACCGTCGTCGACGCGTTCAATCCCCTCGCGACAGCCATCCCGGTGACGCGTGCAGACGGGATCACACGGGCCGTGGTCGTCCCCGGAGGCACCGGCAACATCCTGCAGGGGCAGGCAGCGCTGTTCGATCTTGCAGGGGAGCATGCGCCGGCGAGCATCACCAGGACGCCGGTCGCGATGATGGCGGCGCTCGGTGAAGCGGGTGCAGGCCTGGCGGGCGGTTCGCGTGCGACGGCGATGCTGCGGCTGCGAGAGGTCCTGCAGGACGCGATCGACTTCAGCCGCAACCGTATCGCGTGGAACTCACGCCAGCGCCGCGACTACGTGCGCGGACGGCTGGATCTCGAAGCGCTGCGCCCGGTGGTGATGGGGGAACTGCCCCTCGCCATCCAGGCCAACCGCGCGAGCGATCTGCTAGCGGCGATGCGGCTCGCCGACGAGTTCAAGCTGAAGATCGTCCTCGTCGGTGCGGCGGAAGGATGGACCGTCGCCAGCGAGCTCGCGCGGCGCAAGGTTCCCGTCGTGCTGAAAGCGCTCACCGACGTCCCCTCCTTCGATGCGCTGAACGCGACGCTCGACAACGCGGCTCGCCTGAGAGCGGCGGGCGTGACCGTGCTCCTGTCGTCCTTCGATACGCAGCGCGCGGGTACGCTGCGGCAGGACGTTGGCAACGCGATCGCTTACGGGTTGGATCGTAACGAGGCGCTGCGCGCGGTGACACTCGCTCCTGCGCAGGTCTGGGGCGTTGCCGCGTCTACGGGGTCGCTCGAAGTGGGTAAGGACGCCGACGTCGTGATCTGGTCGGGGGATCCGTTCGAGCTGACCACGCATGCCGAGCGGGTGTTCATCCGCGGCCGCGATATGCCGATGCGGACCCGACAGACCGAGCTCCTCGACCGCTACCGAACGCTCGCCCGGTGAAAGGGGGCGCGGTCAGGATCTGACACCCGCGGATCGTTCGTGCGCGGGGCCGCCTGTGTTGGCGATGTTTCTCGCGGTGTTGATCAACGACACATGCGAAAACGCCTGCGGAAAGTTGCCCAGCTGCCGCCGTAAGCCTGGATCGTACTGTTCCGCGAGCAGTCCGACATCGTTCGTGAGCGCGAGCAGGTTTTCGAACAGCGACTCGGCTTCCTGCCGGCGTCCCTGGAGGACGTACGCATCCGCCAGCCAGAACGTGCACGCCAGAAACGCGCCTTCTCCTTCCGGCAGGCCGTCGACCTCGCCGTGCGTGTGGTACCGTCGAACGAAGCCGTCCACTTGCAGTTCCTTTTCGATCGCGCGCACCGTTCCCGTCACGCGCGGATCGTCGATGGGAAGAAAGCCGACGAGCGGGATCTGCAGCAGGCTCGCGTCCACTTCGTCGGACCCGTAATACTGCGTAAACGTCTGCCGTGCCTGATTGAAGCCGTTCCGGCAGACATCCTCGTGGATCTCGTGCCGCAGCTGACGCCATCGATCGACCGGTCCGCTCGCGCCGAACATCTCGACCGCCTTGATCGCGCGATCGAACGCGACCCACGCGAGCACCTTCGAATGGGTAAAGTGCCGCCGAGGGCCACGCACCTCCCAGATGCCTTCGTCGGGCTCGCGCCACGCCTCCGCAACGAACTCCAGAATCACTTTCTCCAGCGCCCATGCGGACGCATCGAGGTCGAGCCCGGCGACCCTCGCGACGTGTAACGCGTCGAGCACTTCGCCATACACATCCAGCTGGAACTGCTTGACGGCCGCATTCCCGATCCTCACAGGTTGTGAGCCTTCGTAGCCAGGCAGCCAATCGAGGATCAATTCAGGAAGACGCCGTTCGCCAGCAGCGCCGTACATGGTCTGCAACTTCGACGGATCGCCTGCCGCCGCGCGCAGCAGCCAGTTCCGCCAGGCCGCCGCTTCGGTGTGAAATCCGCAGTGGATCAGTGAGAACAAAGTGAACGTCGCATCGCGCAGCCAGCAAAAGCGATAGTCCCAGTTCCGGACGCCACCGAGCTGCTCGGGAAGAGACGTGGTCAGCGCCGCGACGATCCCGCCGGTGGGTGCAAACGTGAGCGCTTTGAGCGTGATCGCCGATCGAAGGACTTGTTCCTTCCACCGTCCTTCGTACGCGAACGCTTGCACCCAGGATTGCCACCAGTCCTCCGTGTCGGACAGCGCGACGAAGGGATCCGGGATCATCTTCACGGGTTCGTGTGACCGGTGCCACGTCAGTACGAAGGGTACCCGCTCGCCTTTGCGCACGGTGAAACGCCCCTGCGTGGCGAGGTCGACGCCGCGGAGGTCCACCGGCGTCCGCAGCGACAGGCTGTCGGGGCCGCCGATCGCCGTCCAGTCACCCTCGATACGTCGGACCCACGGCACGACCGAGCCGTAGTCGAACCGCGCGACGAGATCGACGTCCATTTCGACCTCGCCCCTGACGCCTTCGACGATGCGGACGAGGTCCGGTTCCACGCCACGCGGCGGCATGAAGTCGGTGAGCCGTGCGACGCCCGAGGCGGTGGTGAACTCCGTTTCGAGAATCAGCGTGGGTCCGCGATAGCGACGGGTGACTTGCTGGACGTCGCCCGCAGGCGCGATGCGCCACCGACCGTGATCGCGGGTGCCGAGCAGTGCCGCGAAGCAGGCGCCGGCGTCGAACCGCGGGAGGCAGAGCCAGTCGATCGAGCCGTCCTTCGAGATGAGAGCGCCGGTCTGTGTGTCTCCGATGAGCGCGTAGTCCTCGATGCGTGCCACTCGCCTGACTGTACCTTGAGACACGCCGGGGTCAGATCTTGTTTCTTGCGCGAAACGTCCTCTCGCGGCGACACCGGCGCAAGAAACAAGATCTGACCCCCAGTCGCTGACACCCCCAGTCGCTAGTCGGGGTTGATGTAGCGGTAGAGCAGTCGGATCAGGGTATAGGCCTTCGGCATGGAATCGGCGGTGAAGGCGATCGTGTCGGCGGACGGACGCGTCATTGTCGGGATGCTCTGCGCCACCTCCGGGATCGCCACCTCCTGGAACTGGACCTCGACTTTGTAGCTGGCCGACCGTTGCGGCGCGAACTTCTTCGCGTCGCGGACCCCCTCGTACGCACCCTCCTCGATCTCGCGGTGCACCACTCTGAACGGACGCAGCTCCACCGCACGCGGATTGATCGCGCGCTTCACCGCTACCGTCTTCGCCAACGTTGCGACTTCCGCGACCTGCGTCACCGCCACGTCGTCGCCCGTGACCAGCGCGACAGGGACCCCATACCACGCGGCGACCATCGTGTTGAGGCCGCCCTCGCCGACTGACTGGCCATTCACGCGGACGTCGCGGAGCACTCCGCTCCCGGTATGGGCGAAGAGGCCTCCGGGATTACCTGCTTTGGCGTGATAGCCGATGAAGATGACGCTGTCGAATGACTCGTCCAGTCCTTCCATCATTCCGGATCGTTTGAAGCTGTGGCTGATGAGGCGAACGTCGTCCCCCTCGAGGTCTTCGAGCCGCAGATTCCGCATGCTCCCGTGCGAATCGTTGACGACGATCTCGGTTGCGCCGCCTCGTCGCGCCCCGCGTACCGCCGCGTTCACGTCATCAGCCATCATCTTGCGCGACCGGTTGTATTCGGCACCAGTTGCGGAAAGCTGGTCGGATCCCGAGATCCCGCTGATCCCTTCCATGTCGGCCGAGATGAAGACCTTCTTGCGCGGCTGTGCGGACCCCGCCGCACTGAGGACCGCGACGGCCGCGACGGTTGCGACGAAAGAGCGCATGATCGATCTCCTCACCGTCAGTCCATCGGCTCGAGTCCGGACAGCTCGAAGAAAAGCGTAGCGAGAGCTGAGTAATCCATCTCACCACGCCCGCGCGCGACGAGGCCGGCGACCAGCTCCTGGACGATCGTCGACACGGGCGCGGACGTGTGCGTGTCGGCGAGCGTCTGCGCGGCAATCCGCATGTCTTTCGCGTAGAGCGCCGAGCGGAAACCGGGCCTGTAGTTCTGTTGAAGGATCCGCTCGCCGTGGACTTCGAGCACACGGCTCGCCGCGAAGCCTCCGAGCAGCGCCTCGCGGACCTTGGCCGGGTCCACGCCGGCCTTTCGCGCGAGCGCGAACGCTTCGCTGACCACCGACAAGGTGCCGCCGATCACCATCTGGTTGCACACCTTCGTAATCTGTCCCGCGCCGGAGTCGCCGACTCGGATTACTTTCTCGGGATTGCCCATCGCATCGAAGATCGACTTCACTTCGGTGAAGGCATCCGCGTCGCCGCCCACCATGATTGACAGGGTTCCGCTGATTGCGCCGATCTCGCCTCCGCTCACCGGCGCGTCCAGCATCCGCGCACCGAGGTCCGAGGCGTGCTGAGCGAGACGACGCGCCGTGGTCGGCGCGATGCTGCTGCAGTCGATGATGATGGTGCCGGGCTGAATGGCGCTGAACACGCCGTCCGGGCCCTCGAGCACTTTCTCGACGTCCGGAGAGTCCGGCAGCATCGTCACGATCCGCGTCGCGCGCGCCGCGACGTCCGCGGGAGAGTGCGCGCGCTGTGCGCCCTGTGCGGCCACATCCTCGACGGGTCCGGGACTGCGGCTGTGAACAACGAGCGGAAAGCCGGCTTTGAGAAGGTTCTTCGCCATCGGCCGGCCCATGAGTCCGAGGCCGATGAATCCCACGGTCTGCGCCATGGCGAAGAATTATATGAGGCTCGACGTGCGAGACGCCGGCGAAGACATCTCGCACGTCGCTGCGCGAACTGAGGTCCGCGTCAGGACCT
Source organism: Vicinamibacterales bacterium (assembly GCA_035537955.1). Lineage (GTDB taxonomy): Bacteria > Acidobacteriota > Vicinamibacteria > Vicinamibacterales > 2-12-FULL-66-21 > JACDCA01. The sequence continues at coordinate 19,487 of DATLLF010000160.1, forward strand.
TGTCGCGCCGATGAAGGCGAGGAGCTCGGTCACGAACGTATCGGGGTCCTCCCAGTGGGGTGTATGGCCGATGTTCGGCAGGATCCGCACGCGCGCGCCCTGAATGCTCGCCACGAGCGCGTGCTGCTCCTCCACGGCGAAGACCGCGTCCTTGTCACCCCCGATCACCAGGACGGGTACCTTGATCTGCGCTTCTGCAGGCTTGTACGCGGTCATGCCCGCGATGACCCCCTTCCACGTGGACGCATCCAGCTTCAGGCTCTCGCCAACGACCGTGTTCATGAAGTCGTCGGGAACAGGCTTGAACACCGTGCTGATCTGGAAGTCGCGGACGAACTTCGGGTCCATGGGATCGGTCAGTGTGTTCACCGTGCGCTGCAACTCGAGGACCGGCTCGGTGTTCGCGCGCAAACCCGCACCGACGAGCACCAGCCGCGTGATGCGCTCAGGCGCCAGCGCAGCGGCGCGCCGCGCGACGAAGCTGCCCATCGAGTGGCCGACGAGCGTCGCCGAGGGCACGTTGAGTGCATCCATCAGCTCGATGATGTCGCGCGCCATGCTGTCCATCGCATAGCTGCCGGCGATGCGCGACGACTCGCCATGGCCACGCTGATCTGGAACGATCACGCGAAGCGATCCCGGCATCAGCGGAAGCACGCGGCTGAACGAGAACGACGAGTCCGAATACCCGTGCAGCATGATCACCGCCGGCCCGCTTGCCCGGCCCTGCTGTCGATAGCGCAGGCGCGCGCCGCTCTGAAGCGTGACCTCGTGGCGCGACGGCTCGTTTTCAGCCGCGGTGGTCACCGCGCGTTTGAAGTCTGCCTTGGCCCACGCCCGGTTGAAACGCTTCTCGATGAGCGCGGCTTCCTCGTTCTTCTTCTGCGCCTTGAGAGCGTTCGTCAGACCCGAGAGCGACCAGCCGTTCTCGGGGAACTTCTTCAGGTCTTCCCAGAACACCGCTTCCGCCTCGTCGGCGCGCCCTGCGGCCAGGAGGACGTTGCCGAGCGTGTTGCGCACCGGGGCGTGCCAGTCATGCGGCTCCTGATAGATGAGCCCATCCTCGTATCGAATGGCACGATCCAGGTGCACCGTCGCCTTGTCCCAGTCCTTTCGCTTCGCGGCGATGAGGCCGGCGACGACTTCCGGAGCGATGCGGAGGATCGCGGCGCCCGTATTGTTCGAGAACGTCACCTGTGCGTTGAGCGATGGATCCGCGACCGCGGCGCGCAGCTGCTCGAGCTCGCGCTCTGCCTCCGGCATCTGCTCCTTCGCCGTGAGCGCCATCGCGCGCGCGTAGCGCCACACGCCGCGCGTGAACGGCGTGTCGTGCTGGGGACCCTTGTCGGCGAGGATCTCGTCCCACTTCTCGAACCGCACCATCGTCCAGTACGGCGTAACGACGAAGCCCTGGAGAATCGGAACCGCGCTGAGCGCCTCATTCGGGATTGCGCTCGCCAGTTTGGTCGCGGACTCCATCGCCAGCTTGCTCTGCCCGGTCGCCGTGGCCCCCATCCAGATGAAATGAAGGTTGTGCGGGTAATAGGCGAGGGGATACATCCCCTGGGCGCGGCACTGCGCGATGTAGTCCTCGTCGGCCTTCGCCGCGCGGACGTTGGCGTCGATCACGTCCTGGAAGCGCCCCACGCGCTGGTAAATATGCGCAGGCATGTGGACGATGTGTCCGGCGCCGGGCATCAGCGGCAGCAGGCGGTCTGCCTCCGCTTCCGCGCGCTCGGGGGTGTCGGTCGCCTCCCACAAATGGACCCACAGGTGCAGCGCGCCGGGATGGTTCTTATGTTTGCTCAAGACTTGCGTCAGTGCCGCTTCGACCTCGCGGGTCTCGTCGTAGGGCAGGCCGTCGCGCGTCCAGTAATTCCACGGGCGCGTGTCCATCAGCGCTTCCGCATAGAGCGTGCGGGCGTCGAGATCATCCGGATACTTCGCGACCAGCTTCCGCATGGCGTCGGCGAACGCACGGTCCGCGTTCTTGCGGTCATCCGCCTTGCCGGTATAGCGCGTTGCGAGCGCGTCGATATAAGCGCGTTCACGCAGAGTGGCGCGTGACTTCAACGTCACCGCCTTCTGCACGAGCTCGAGTGCCTTCGCTTCGTTCTGTGGATCCATCGGCGCGTTGATGTTCGGCCCGAGTACGAGCGCCTGCCCCCAGTAGGCCATGGCCAGGTTCGGATCGAGTCGCGCCGCCTCGGCGAACGCGCGGGTGGCTTCGGCGTGGTTGAAACCGTAGACCAGGTTCAAACCCTGATTCATGAAGAGCTGGGCACGGCTGTGCTTGGTGGACACCGGGAACGTGTGCACACCGAGATTCTGCAGCCGCGGTGCGAGCGGTTTGCCCGGTTGCGGCTGCTCGTACCCGGCGGGGGTGTCGTAGTGTTTATGGGTTGGTGGCGGCGGCGCCTGGGCGAGCAGCGCGCGAGGGGCCGCAACGACGCAAGCGACCAGGACGACCAAAGATGCGGATTTCACGTCGATTACCTCCAGACAGACGATACGGATCCCCGGCGCGCGAAGTCCTCAATCGGCGGTAAGGATGCGGTAAGAGTTCAGTAACGGCGGCGTAGAATCATCCTTCAGGACCCTCACGTCTCATGACGTTCGGTAATTTCACGCTGGATGCGGTCAGCGGCCATCTGTATCGGTCCGGCACGGTGGTGCCGTTAACCCCCAAGGCGTTCGCAGTCCTGCATCATCTTGCCGCGAATCCCGGACGGCTGTTCACGAAACAGGAACTGCTCGACGCCATCTGGCCGGGCGTCTTCGTGGGGGACGCCGTCCTCAAGGTGACCATCCGCGAGATCCGCAAGGCCCTCGGGGATGATGCGCATTTCCCCCGCTTCATCGAAACGGCGCACCGCCGCGGCTACCGCTTCCTCCCCTTTGCCGGCGCGCCGACCACCGATTCGGGTACCGGGACGGGGACAGGCCCCCTAGGGGGCCTGTCCCCAATTGCCGCAACTAGTGCACCCGCAGGTGGTTACGCGCCGACTGCGCCACCGGTGCATTACGCGCGCAGCCGCGACGTCAACATCGCATATCAGGTCGTCGGATCCGGGCCGCTCGACATTGTTTTCGTCATGGGGTGGGTGTCGCACCTCGAATACTTCTGGAACGAACCCTCCTTCGCGAGCTTCCTCACCCGGCTCGCCTCGATGTCGCGTCTCATCCTGTTCGACAAACGCGGTACCGGACTCTCGGACGCAGTCGCGGTCCACGAGTTGCCCACCCTCGAGCAGCGCATGGACGACGTGCGCGCCGTGATGGACGCTGCCGGATCTGAACGCGCCGTGCTGCTCGGCGTCTCCGAAGGGGGACCGATGTGCAGTCTCTTCGCGGCGACATACCCCGAGAAGACGGAAGCACTGGTCATGATCGGCAGCTACGCGCGTCGCCTCCGCGACATCGACTATCCGTGGGGACCGACGCGCAGCGAGCGGGACGCGTTCTGCCGGCGCCTGCTCGCGGAGTGGGGTGGACCGGTGGGCGTTGAAGAGCGCGCGCCGTCCCTGGCGCACGACCCCGCCTTCAGGACGTGGTGGGCCTCGTATCTGCGGATGGGGGCGAGCCCCGGCGCCGCCGTGGCGCTCACCGAGATGAACGCCGAGATCGACATTCGCAACGTGCTGCCGTCGATCCGCGTGCCGACACTCGTGTTGCACCGGACCGGCGACCGCTGCCTGTTCGTCGAGGAAGGGCGCTATCTCGCTTCGCGCATCTCGGGCGCGGAGTTCATCGAGCTCCCCGGCGACGATCACCTGCCGTTCGTCGGCGACCAGAACGCGATCCTGACGGAGATCGCGACCTTTCTCGCGCGGCGGCGGATCCGCAAACCGACGGAGCGCGTGCTCGCCACCGTGATGACCATCTCGGTGCCTGACACCGCGAGCGGCGAATTGAAGGAGATCTACGATCGTGAAGTGACGTGGTACCGCGGCACGACGTTGCCGGTGCCCGATGGGCTCAGCGCGTTCTTCGACGGACCGGCACGCGCGGTTCAGTGCGCGGCGGCGATTGCAGCCGCTTCAGGGATTCACGAACTGCGGGCCGGGATCCACATCGGTGAGGTGGATCCGGTGAGCGAGAACGGTCCGGTGATCCGCGTCAGCCGCCACCTGGCGAGCGCGGCGGCGGCCGGCGACGTGCTCGTGTCGAGAACCGTCGTCGACCTGGTTCCCGGATCCGGCCTCCAGTTCGAGGATCGCGGCTCGGTCCACTTACCTCGGACCGACACCGACCTGCCGGTCATGGCGCTCCGTCATCAAGCTTGAAACCCGTCTTCCGCAGCCAGCGCTCGACGTCCACGCGAAAGTCTTCGTGATGACGATCGCCGACGATCTCGCGGACTTCTTCCTCCATCCCGAGCACTTCGAACAGGTTCAGGAAGAAGTCGACGATCAGCGTGCGATCGTCGATCGGCGAGCGCACCATGGCGGGCGGGCCGCCCGCCATCTCGATCCCGAAGTGCTCTCCCGCCGATTCTGAAAGGAGTTCGAGGAGGAGCCGGTCGGTCTCGATCTCCGAATCGCGCCGGCCCGTCGCGAGCATCCGCGTCTCACCCGCGTTCGTGTCGCAGTACAACTTGAGCCCTGACGGGAGTGCGATCACCCACAGCTCCCAGCTTGCGTCGTCGTCCCAACGGAGCCAGAGGAGAGTACGCGATCTGAGCGTGAGCGGATCGAATGGGCGGCCCTCGACGGTTCTTTCGATCAGCGCGTTCAGCGAGCGCGGCTCGGCCGGGACACGCAACGGCCATAACGGCTGCCGAGTGCGGAACTGGCGTACCGCCTGATCGAGGGCCTGCAGGACGCGGACGCGGTTCTGGCGCTCGGTAAATCTCACCGGTGATGCCCAAGTTGACGAGAGCCGTCCTATTTCCTGACGAGTGCCCCGATCCTTCCAGCGCGTCCGTCGATGTCTGCGGCGGGCGCGAGCCCGAGGAGCTCGGTCATGAGCGGATATACGTCCACGTTGTTGACCTCGTCGACGAGTGCGCCTTCGCGGATGCCCGGACCGAGCATCAGGAAGATCGCGCGCATTGACGGGAACATGTTGTCCCAACCGTGCGCCCCGCGACGATCGTTCGCCGGGCGCTCGGCGGATTCCGCTCCGCTGGTTCGCGGCGCTCGCGGCATCGACATCGTCCAGGACTCGTCCATCACAACGACGATGTCGCCCGCGCGAGGGTCCGCATGGTAGTGATATCGCTCGGGCAGCTCGGCACGCACGTAAGCGGTGCCTCGTGCAAGTTTCGCGTTGATCTTCTCGACGAGAGCACGCGCGCGTGGAGCGCCGCCCTTCACGTGGATGTTCGCAACCGGACCACCGAAACCGATCACTACGTCAGCGAGATCTTTCGCGTCGAGCAACGAATCGAGGGTCACTGTTTGTGCCGGCGACGTGTTGACCATGCCGTGGTCCGACGTGATCACGAGGTAGACGCGGTCTCGGAAGGGGAGCGTGTCAATTCCGTCGAGGAGCTGGCCGACGGCTGTGTCGAGCGATCGTGCCGCCTGCTCGACCTCTGGCGCCTCCACGGGGCCTTCGTGCGTGGCCGTGTCGACCTCGCTGAAATACAGCGTGATCACGTGCGGCCGCCGCTCGACCGGGAGCCGCAGCCACTTGAGCACCGTGCTCACGCGCTCCTCGTTCAGGATCTTTCCGTTGTACGGATTCCACATCGTTGCGTGGATGCCTTGAACTGGCGCTTCGGATCCGGGCCAGAAGAAACAGGCGCTCACCATGCCCTGTTTCTCGGCGGTGACCCAGATCGGCTCTCCACGATACCAGGTGCGGTCGCTGACGATCTTGGAGTCGGTATAGACATAGGACGCCTTGCTCGCCGGATCGTAGAAGCGATTGGCGACGATGCCATGGCGGCCGGGATGCATGCCGGTGACGAGCGAATAATGATTGGGAAAGGTGAGCGACGGGAAGACCGGCACCATCGCCTTCGCCCTTGCGCCGCGCTGCATGACACGACGCAGGTTGGGGAGCGGCATGCGGTCGAGGTACTCCGCCTTGAACCCGTCCAGAGATACGAGGACCATGTACGGCTTGTCGCGCTGATCCGGACGGTTCGTGCCGCCGCTGCCCGACTGCTGCGCGCCCAGCGGTAATCGTGCATCGAGGAGCAGAACCAGCAGGGCTATCGCGCAGAGGCGGGATCTTCTAATCTGGCGCATCAGTGATCAATCGTCATCATACCTGCACCACTCGCAGCACTTCAGGAGGACAGCTTCGTGAGCGATCGTTCAACACAAAGAGTACCCACGCCAGGCACCGCCATCGATCCATCGGAGCACGTCTTTCAGATCGCGACCGGACATATTGCCTCGACCGCGCCGTATGTCGCCGCGCGTCTTCGCACGGCGGACCTCTTGAGCGAGCGGCGGCGCGGCCGACGACCTCGGCGCGGCTGGCGCGAAGGCTGACCCCCTGTATCGCGTGCTGCGCTCGCTCTCCGCGATCGGCGGGTTCGAAGAAGCGTCTCCCCGCGTGTTCGCGAACAACCAGCCGTCAGACGCGATGAGATCCAGGGAGAGCGGGATCGACGTTCGACATGGACCCAGGGG
>DATLLF010000161.1:0-19610 GCA_035537955.1 Vicinamibacterales bacterium
CGGAGCCATCATTCTGGAGAGCGCACCGGCCGGCGGATCGAGAGCGCGGCTGCGTTTGCCGCGGGTGTAATCCTCCAAGCCGCAAGCCGCAAGCCGCAAGCCGGAAGCTACTCGGCGCGGAGCGCGATGGTGGGATTGACGGCAAGCGCTCGGCGCAGTGGCAGGATCGCGGCGAGTGCCACCACGATGGCGAGGATCGCAGGCGCTGTCGCGAGCCTCGCCGGGTTCAAGCGGGGAAGACCGTGGACGAACGTTGTGGCAACCTGCTCGAGGGCGACGGCCGCCGCAAGGCCCATCAGGATACCGGTGACGGTGAGGTAAGTGGCCTCCGTGAACACCAGCTTCACGACCTGTGGACGGCCTGCACCGAGCGCGACGCGCAGGCCGATCTCGCGTGTTCGCCTCACGACCGCGTCGTTCATGACGCCGTAGACGCCGGCCATCGCCATCAGCAGCGCGATGATCCCGCACAGCCCCACGAGCGTCGTCGTCAGTCGGTCGATCGCGAGCGCCTCGGAGAGGTGCTGCTCGAGCGTCGTGGTCCTCGTGATGATGACGCCGCCATCGAGCGCCGTGAGCTTGCCCGCAATGAGCGCGAACATCCCCTCTGGCTCAGAGGCCGTGCGCACGAACAGAAATCCGCAGGGCAGATGCTCCTGCGAGTAGGGCAGGTAGACCGTCGGCTGCGGCGAATCCTGCAGCGTCCGGTATCGGCCGCTTCTCACGACGCCGACGATCTTCACCGGCTCGCCGTCGCCATCCAACAGATGCTGGCCGAGGGCGGATGTGCCGAAGTGCCTCCTCGCGAGCAACTCGTCGACGACTGCAACCGCCTCGGTCAGTGCGCCGTCGCCAGCGTCGAACGCACGTCCTTCGATTACTTCGATGCCGAGCACGCGAAAGTACCCGGGCGTGACGACGTTGACATTGAAGTCGACGCGATCGAGTGCCTTCGCGCCTGACTGGATCGCGTACTGGCGAACGTTGCCGCGTCCGAGCGGCGGTATCGATGCCCATCCGACCGCAGCGATGCCGCTGACCTTCGGCAGCGACTCTGCCAGCGCGTTCTGAAAACGAACGCCCCGAATCGGATCGTAGACACGGCAGCTTTCGCCCGGATTCTGCATCGCCAGCATCGCGATGTTCCCGGATCGCACACCGAAGTCGCCGCGCAGCGATTCCGACAGCCGGGCGGCAAGCACGCTCGTCGTGATCAGCAGCAGTGTTGAAACTGCGAGCTGCACGGTGATCAGCAGTCCGCGCATGCGCAGCCCGCCGTGCTGTTCCGAGATTCCGCCCGAATCGGCGCGCAGCGCCAGTACGGCGGGCGCTCCCGTCCCGTGGATCGCGGGTGCCACGCCGAACACAACGCCGGCAACTGTCGCGATACCGATCGTCAGGGCGACGAGCAGGGCATCGATCTCAGTATCGAGGAGCGCGGCGTGATCGGGTGAGAACATCGCCGGCACGGCGCGCAGGATCCAGGTGGCAAGAACGAGCCCGAACGCACCGCCAGCGAATGAGATCAGGAGGCTTTCGAACAGCAGCTGGCGCGCGAGCGCGGATCATCCGGCGCCGAGCGCCATCTTGACTGCCACTTCACGTCTGCGCGCCATCGCCCGCGAGAGCAGGAGCGTGCCCGCGTTGACGCAGGCCCCGGCCAGCAGCAGCGCGACCGCGCCGGCGACGACCGCTGCAATGGTCGCGGCCTCCGATCGTGATTCCGGATCGAAAGCGGTGTAGCGCAGGGCGGTGATCTTCCGCGGCGCCTCGGGATCCACGACCGTACCGCGGTTGCTTTCGGGATACTGCTCCGCGAGGGCGTCGCTCAGTGCCAGCAGCCGCTGATTCATCGCGTCCGCACCGTCATCGGTCCGCGCGATCATCGAGAGGCGACGGTCGCCCCGCTCGCCGCTGTGCTGCTCATCGAGCGGCACCCAGACATCCGTGAGCCGGTTGCCCTGGAGGCCACGGAACTTCCGCGGTGCCACTCCAACGACGAGATGCGTCTCGCTCCCGATTTCGATGGTTCGACCGACGATGGTTGCCGCCGTATCGAGTGCTTCGGCGAGGGCAAAGCTGATGACGGCAGCGCGCGGCTGCGTCGTGGTGTCCGCTTTTTCGAGCAGCCTGCCGGCGCGTGGCGCGAGTCTCAGCGTCGAGAAGAACGTTGGGGTAACCGCTGCGATACGGGCGCTTCGCACCTCGCCCGAACTCGAACCGTTGTCTTTTTCAGATACGACCCGGACGTTGGCGAGGCGATTGTCGTCGAACGCCGCGATCGACCCGGTCTGGATCTGCTGGGCAACCGAGACGAAGTCTGGATACGAGGTTCGGCCGAATGGCGCGCCGCTGAACTCGCTCGTGTAGATCGAAACGAGGCTGCGCGCCTGTTTGACACCATCCGGCGGCGCAAGCAGCAGCCGATAGACGATGCCGCACACGGCCGCATTGGCGCCGGTGCCGAGCGCAAGGCTGACGAGCAGGACGGCAGTCAGCCCCCGGGCCCGAACGACACTTCGGGCGGCAGCGCGCAGGTCCTCGAACATCCAGGGTCCGGAGACTACACGAACCGTGCCCGGGGACGCCCGGCTTCCGGCTTCCGGCTCCCGGCTTCAGGCTTGTGCGCGGGAGGCTCAAACGGGTTTGTCGAGTCTCCAAGCGCGAGCGAAGCGGGAACCCCGGAAGCCCGGAAGCCAGCAAGTCGAAAGCCAGCGGAAGCCGGAAGCCGGGAGCCGGAAGCCGCGAAGCGAAACCGGAAGCCGGGAGCCGGGAGCCGGAAGCCGGCCGAATTCGAACACCCGGTGCGCGGGGGCGGCCAGTCGTTTCAGGCCGTGGCGCTCACGTCTGCCGCAGCGCGTTGGCGGGATCCACCCGCAGCGCGCGAGCGGCAGGGATCCAGCAGGCGATGAGCGCCGCCGCGCAGAGCACGACGGCGGTCGCCCCGAATGTCAACGGATCGCGCGCGCTGATCTCGAAGAGGAAGCTCCGCATCGCGTTGGCGGCCACGAGCGCGAGCGACAGGCCGAGCAGGATCCCGACCGCGGCGAGACGCAGGCCGCTCCACAGCACGAGGCCGAGAATTCGCCCGTGGGCTGCGCCGAGCACCACTCGTACACCGATCTCGCGGGTCCGTTGCGCGACACTCGCCGTAACCACGGCGTACAACCCGAGGAGCGCGAGCGCCGCCGCGCTGATACCGAAGAACGCGACGAGCTGCAGCAGAAATCGACGCGTGGCAATCGAGCGGTCGACGAGACTCTCGAGCGTGCGGATCTTCCAGACAGGCTGATCGGGGTCCACACTCCAGACGGCCCGGCGCACGTCGTCAGCGAGCGCCATCGGCGGGCCGGTCGTGCGTACCGCGAGCGTGTTGAACAACGCGGGGTTCTGAGCCTGGAAGGCGTAGATCGTACCGCTGTCCGCGTCGGCGAGATCGCGGTGATGGACGTCGCCCACCACGCCGACAACCGTTGCCGTGATACCGACGCCGTCGAAGTACACGCGCTTGCCGAGTGCGCTCTCAGCCGGCCACGCATGCTCCGCGAAGGTGTGGCTCACGACAACAATCGGGTCGGTGGCCTCCGTGGGTTCGAAGACGCGACCGGCGATGACCGGAACGCGCATCGTCGAGAAGTAATCGTCGGAGACGGCGTTGAACGACGCCCGCATCGACGCGGTACTCCCGGAGAGCCGCACGTCTCCACTGCTGGCGTTCCCGCTGAAGGGCAGCGCGCGCACCCCTGCAGCCGACGTTACCCCCGGCAGCGATCGGATGCGGTCCAGCACGCGTTCATGGAAGCGGGTCTGCGCCTCTGGTGATCCGTATCTATTTGCAGGCAGCCGGTATTCAAGCGTGAGCAGCCCTTGCTGATCGAAGCCGACGTCCACTGAGGCAAGCCGCGCGAAGCTGCGCGTCGTGAGACCAGCGGCCACCAGCAGCACTCCGGCGAGTGCCACCTGACCGATGACGAGGGCATGGCGAAGGCGCGAACTCATCGGTCCGTTCGTGGTCCGTTCACCGGATGCAGACGCGCCAGCCTCTCCGGAGCGGATCCAATGGAGCGCGGGAGGGGCACCGGCAGCGATGCCTGCGAACAGTCCGCACACGATCGCGACCGGCAGGATCGCAGGATGAAGGCTCACGTTCTGGATGCCGTAGACATCAACAGGCGCACCAGAGACGAGAAACGCGATTGCTGCCTTCGCGGCGGCGATTGCGAGCAGCGCTCCAATCGTCGCGCGCGCCATGCACTCCATCAGGAGTTGGCGCGCGATGCGAAGCCGCCCGGCGCCAAGCGCCGAGCGCACGCCAATCTCCTGCCGTCGCCGATTGACGTCGCCGAGGTGCAACCCGGCGACATTCGCGCAGGCGGCCACGAGCATGATGATCACCATCATCGAGAGAAGCTGCAGCGGATACCGTGTGTCTTCGACGAGGACGTCTTTCAGTGGCTCGACGCGGGCGCTGCGTCCGGCATTTGCTTCCGGATATACGCGTTCGAGTGCGGCGGCAATCGAGGCCGCTTCGAGCGTGGCTTGTGCCGGCGTTGCTGCCGGCGTCAGTCGACCGACGGCGATGTAGTTGTGATTGGCGCGATCGATGCCTGCGGTCGTCGTCCAGAACGGCAGCAGCACCTCTACGTCATCGATCGGAAAATCGAACGACGCGGGCATGACGCCCGCCACAGAGAACGTGGCGTTGTTCAACTGAACCGGCAAGCCGATGATATCCAGGCGCTGGCCGAACCGGTTGCGCCAGGTGTCATAGGTGAGGACCGCCAGCCGCGGCCCGTGCGCCACATCCGCGTCGCTGCCGAACGTCGTGCCGATCACTGGCTGCACATCCACGACACGGAAGAACTCGCTCGTGACGAATCCACCTCTGAGCCGGTCGGGTTCCAGAACGCCGGTAAGGTTCACGCTCTGCGCAAAGAACGGCGACAAGGCCGTCATCGTCGTGACACGCTCTCTGATGTCTAGGATGTTTCGATACGACACGCCGGCGGTGCTGCCGTTCACTATGCCGCGCAGTGCCACGATCTCATGGGAGCGCGGATAGGGCAGGGGCTGCAGAAGGACGGCGTAGACGATGCTCCAGACCGCGGTCACCGCGCCGATGCCGAGGGCGAGCGTCGCGGCGCTGAACGCCGAGAGCGCGGGTCGGCGCCAGAGCATCCGAATGGCGAAGCGCACGTCCTGTCCGATCGACATGAACGCTGATCTGGCACTGCGAACCGCTTCGGCAGCCGCGCTCTTCAGCAGATCGGCCGCGGCGCCGAGATCGCACTTGACGAGCATCCAGCGGCCGCCACGCCGTGCGTCGCGTCGGCGATCGACGAGCGCCAGAAGCATCTCGACCCCATAACGCTCGCGGAACGCATGCGGGAACAACGTGACGAGCAGACGGAAAATCAAGTGCATCGACTTAATTCCAAGTACTGACGGTCACTCCCAACTTCCAATTCCCAAAAAGACGGATACAAAATTCGCCCTTCGCATCGCCCCGCATTCGCCCTTCTTCGTCCGCAAGCCGCAAGCCGCAAGCCGCAAGCCGCAAGCCGCAAGCCGCAAGCCACAAGCCGCAAGCCGCAAGCCGCACTACTTCGGTCTCAGAACTGCGTGCGCCGCGCGAACCTGACTCTCGAGTCGCGCGGCCTCCGCGCGAGCGACGTCGCGGCCGAATGGTGTGAGCCTGTAGTAGCGACGACGCTCGTCGGTTGCGGGATCCGGACGCTCGTCGAGCTCCTCGATCAGGCCGATATCCACGAGCCGCGCAAGCGCGCGGTAGAGCGTGCCGGCATGCAGGGTGATGCGCCCGTCGGTCCGGCGCTCGACGGCCTGCATGATGTGGTAGCCGTGACGGTCCTCTTCGGCGAGGGACAGCAGGATCTCGAACGCGACCGGTGTGAGGGGCAGCGCGGTTGCCGGATGCGGGCGCTTTCTACTCACTGCCTGCTCCCCATGAACGTATCGCGCAGCGTGTTCGCGATACCGCGCGAGATCGTGCCCAGCTCCGCGTCTTCGAGGTTCGTCATGATCGCGTAGGTGACGCCCACTTCCGGCAGGATCACGAGAAACGATGCGGCGCCTGCCTGGTTGCCGCTGTGCGAGATCCGGCGAATCCCATCCTGCGCAGGGAAGACGCCGAAACCGAGCCCGTAGCCGGTGCCCTTCCCGTCGTTTGTCTTCTGTTCCGTCCACATCTCCTCGACACGCGCCATGTCGACGAGCTTGCCCGTGTTCAGGGCAATTCCGAACCGGACGAGATCCTCGGCAGTCGACAGCAGCCCTCCTCCCGGGACCTTCATGCTGGTGTCGTGCAGGTCCGCGTTATAGACCTCACCTGGTTTCGCGAACGAGCGGATGGCGGGCGGCAACCGGTCGAACGTCTCCTGCGTGAGCACCTGATACCCTCGCGCGCGATCCGGCACGATCTCATAGATGCGATCGAGCCGGGTGCGCGTCATGGCGGCGCGGGCGAATACGTTGTCAGTCATGAACCGCTCGTACGTGGCGCCCGAGGCGCCCTCCATCGCGCAGCCGAGCAGGCTGTATCCGTAGGTCGAGTAGAAGTACTTCGACCCCGGCTCGTGCAACAGCGGATCGTTCTTGAACAGCGACAGCGAATCCTGCAACTCGAAAAAATGGGTCTTGCCTGCGGCTTCGCCCGGCTTCGTGTAATGGCGGATACCCGCGAGGTGGGCCATGACCTGCCGGACCGTGACAGGTGGGTGCTTTTCAGGCCACGCCGCGCAGTAACTGCGGATCGGAGCATCGAGCGTCATCCTGCCGGCTGCGACCAGCATCATGACGCCGGTCGCGGTGAGAGGCTTCGCCACCGAAGCGGTTCGAAACGCCGTCGTCGGCTTCGTCGTGACGCCATGCTCGAGATCCGCGAATCCGTAAGCCTGCGAATAGATCAACTGGTTGCGGAACGCCACCGCGATCGACACGCCGGGGATTTTCTGTCGTGCCTGCTCGGCCGCGACGATCTCGTCGATCCGGGTTGCGGCGGCGGCTGGAAGAGTGGCGGATTGCGCGCTGAGCGCCACCGATGCGGCAAGAGCCGCGAGGACCATTCGGAAACGGCGGACCACGAGCACGGTGACCTCCACTATGTGCGTTGGGCGACTATACGCGTCAGGCACATAGACGTCAACTATCCACGGAAGTTCCCATCATGTGCTGATGGGTGGCCGAGAGTCGCCCGATGTGAGTGCAGGTGCATGACGGACCGTGAGTAAAATAAAGCGATGGCCAGCCTGATCGAAGCGATCGACATCAAACGAAAGTCCTTTTTCGAGTTCGAAGACGCGCCCTACCACTGCATCGACGTGGAGGTCTCCAAGCCGACGGCTCGCGGCGGGCAGACGCTCGTGCGCATCAAGATGCGCAACCTCCTGACGCAGGCGGTCTTCGACAAGACCTTCAAGGCTGGTGAGAAATTCAGGGAGCCCGATCTGGAGATGGTCCCCGCGTCGTACCTCTATGCGGACGCCGATGGCTACCACTTCATGGACCAGGGGAACTTCGAGACCCTCACATTGCGCGCCGACACGCTCGGTGACGACCGGTTGCTGCTCGTCGACAACGTGCTCGTACAGGTCCACAAGTACAACGGCAACCCGATCGGCGTCGTCTTTCCACCGCACGTGGAGCTGACCGTTGCGTCGACCGAACCCGGCGTTCGCGGCGACACCGCCAGCGGCGGCGTGACCAAGGCAGCGACGCTCGAGACCGGGCTCGAGGTACGCGTGCCCCTCTTCATCAAGGAAGGGGAGAAGGTCAAGGTCCACACGGAGACGCGGGAGTTCGCGGGAAGAGCCTAGGGAACTGACGATGAGGGCGTGGGGTTGACGTCAAGGGTGCGGGCTTGAAGAAACTTCTTGTCTTCGCGATCCTTGGACTTCTGACCGTCGTCGCGGTGGTGACGGCGATTGGATACGCGCTGCCTCAGGGGCACATCGCCTCACGCGAAACGACGTTTGCCGCGCCCGCGTCGGCGGTCTTTGCGGCCGTTTCTGACGTGGCGCGTTACCCGGAGTGGCGCACCGATGTCTCGAAGATAGACGTCCTGCAGAGTGATCCTCTTCACTGGCGCGAGCATTCGGGCGGTGATGCCGTGACCTTCGAAGTGATGGAGTCGAAGCGCGATCAGCGCTTTCAGGTCAGGATCGCCGATGCCGGGCTGCCGTTCGGCGGCACGTGGACCTACGAGTTCATGCCGGAGGGTAACGGCACTCGCCTGCGCATCACCGAGCGTGGAGAGGTGTACAACCCGGTGTTTCGCTTCGTAGCGAGATTCGTGATGGGGCACACGGCGACCATCGACACGTATCTGGCGGATCTCGGGCGCCGCCTGGCGCGATAAACAGCCATGGTGTCTCCGGGTCCACTGACGATCAGAAAGGCCGTCGACAGCGACGAGCGCCACCTGACCGACCTCTCGGCCCGCATGGCCAACTTCGCCCTGCCGCCATGGCGAACCGCTGACGAGATCACCGGCGCTGACAGGAGGGCAATGATCGATGCGCTGCGCACCGCTCATCCTGACTCCGAGGTGTTCATTGCCGAGCGTGAAGAGATTGTCGCGGGATGCCTGCACGTCGTCGTCGCGTCCGATTTCTTCGGCCGACGCCACGCGCACGTCTCGGTCATTGCGACCAGCCTGGCGGCGGAAGGAACAGGTGTGGGCCGCGCGCTCATGGACTACGCCGACGAGTGGGCCCGCGCCCGGCAACTCCCGTTCATCACCTTGAACGTCTTCGCCACGAACAGCCGCGCACGCCGCCTGTACGAAAAATGTGGTTACGGACTGGAACTGCTCAATTACGCGAAGCGACTGTGAGGCGAGACTGAAGCGGAGCAGAGGGCGCAGAGCTTTGCAGAGTGCGCAGCGGGCAGCCGGTGCGGCGTTATTCTTCCCGCAACGCCTCGACGAGCTGAATCTGCAGTCCGCGGCGCGCGGGATCCCAGGCGGCGAGCAGGCCGACCGTGCACATGATGACCGCGACGATGGGCAGGATCACGGCGCCATGGCCCTGGAACATTTCCCCCTCCAGCAATCTCTCGAATGCGATCGCGCCCAGCAGACCCAGTCCCGCGCCGGCGCCGAGTTGCCGCAGAGCGCGCGCGAAGATGCTCGACAGGATCCGCGACGAATCCGCGCCGAGCGCGGCGCGAATGCCGATCTCCTTGCGGCGTCGCGCAACGGTGAACGACATGAGCGCATAGATGCCGGCCCCCGAAAGCGCGACAACGCTGAACGTCAAGCCGATCAGAGTAAAACCGATCAGGCGCATCACTCCCTTCTCGCGTTCGACGGCCTGCTGGTATGTCGAGATCTGCCGGAGTTGAAGAGCCGGATCTACCGCTGTCGCAATCTCCCGCAATTGATCCGCGAACGACGAGGGCGTGATTCCACGGACTCGTATGGATAGAACGGCGGGGTAGATGCCTCCGCTGCCGACGGGGTGATACACCTTACCGCTCATCTCGGCGTTCGCCGCAGCGCCTGGAGGAAAGTCAGGCACGACCCCGACGATCTCGTACCAGCGACTCAGCTCGACATTCCCCTGGCCGGCTTCACGGCTTCGTCCGACATAACGGAGCCGGCGGCCCAGAGGGTTCGCACCGGAGAGGATGCGATCGACGAGCGTGCGATTCACGAGCACGGACGTTGACGCCGGCATCGTGTCAGCCGATCGAAACCCGCGTCCCATGAGCACGGGGACCTGGAAGGCATCGAAGAAATCGGTCGCGACGCGATTGAATCGCACGAGATGACCCTGCCTGCTGCCTTCGACGATGTTGTAGTCGACGCGTTCGACGGGCGCCGGCACGCCTTCGGCCTCCAACACCGCCGCCAGTTCCTCTCCGGGGTTCTCGAGTGAAAACGTCACCGCAGCGACCGAGCCTTCGTTTTCGAGCGTCCGCTCGAGCATGGTGAGGCTGCTGTCGCTCAGCCTTCGCGCAGGCGCAGCGTCATCGGCCGGCTGTTCCGCGAATACACGAGCCGTCAGAACCTCCGATGTGGCGAACCCGCGATCCCCCGAACGCGGGCGCAGCGAGTTCCACGCGTGAAACACCGTCGCCGGCAGCAGCGCGACAGCGAACGCCACCTGGGCGACGATCAGCGTCGTCCACAGCCGCCCCATCTCCATGCGCGATCCACCGCCGGCCGAGAATCCCTGGAGCGAGCCCTGCACGCGACGTCCTGTGGCTTTGAGCGCCGGTACGACTCCGACGATGGCTGCCGAGAAGACGGTCAGCATGACGACGTAGATGACGCCTTGCGGCGAGAGCTTGAACTCCATCCAGAAGGGCAGCGCCCCGTCAAGCTGCACGATCGCCGCATGGAGCTGTCTGAGCCCCCCAGCGACCACGGCGATACCCGCAACGGCGGCCGTGCCGGCGAGCACGAGCGCCTCGAGGAACAGTTGCGCGACGATGCGCCTTCGAGTGGCGCCGAGCGCGGTGCGCACCGTAATTTCCGCGTGGCGCGTTGCCGTTCTGGCGTAGACGAGGATGGCAACGTTGATACAGACGATAACGAGCAGCATCACGATGAGCGTTTGCGTGACCCGCAGCACCAGCGCATTCCCGGGGTCGTCCATGTCGTTGAATGCATAGGCGTAGGGAACGATGACGGAACGCAGGTGCTCGTGCGTCCTCGGAAACGCTGCGGCCATCCGCTGAGCGACGCCGCTCAATTCCGTTTGCGCACTGTCGAGGGTCGCGCCAGGTGCGAGCCGGCCGAAAACATTCATGCCCGGCCCGGAGCGCGGCTCGAAAACCGCCGGATCGAGCCGCAACGGTACCCAGTAGCTGTGATTGACAGGGAAGCCGAATCCCGGTGGCATGACCCCGACGATCGAGTACAACCTGTCGCCGAGCTGGATCTGGCGATCGAGGATGGATGGATCAGCGCCAAACTTCCCGCGCCACACCTCATGGCCGATCACAACGACGTCAGGTGCGCCGGCGCGCTCGTCTTCAGGCCGCAGGTATCGGCCCGCCGTCGGAGATACCCGTGCGACGTTGAAACCCGCCGCGGTCATTTCGGCGACCGACACGGGTTGCGGTTGGTTCCCCTTCAGAACAAGGTTGCGTCCGACCGTCCGAAAGGCGCCGACCTCTTGGACCGATCGCAGCTGCTCGCGCCATGCTCCGAACTCATGGATCGTCCGCTGCTCCCGGTTGTTCGTGGCGACATCCCAGTTGACGATGGATACGATGCGATCGCCCTCTTCGAGCGGGAGCGTCGAATCGAGCACATCGTTCGAGATCGTGAAGGCGGCCGTTGCGATGGCGATACCGAGGGCCATACCGATCACACCGACGAGCGTCAACCCCGGGTAGCGGACGAGCATGCGCACGGCGAGCTTGAAATCCACCCAAGAGAACCCGGTGTGGATGTCGGCATGTCTCCAGCGTTCGCGCAATCGTTCCATCGAGAATCGCACAGCGAAGGAGAGCGACTGCTGCAGGTACCACGCCCGCGCGCGCCGCGCGCCATCACGCTGCATCCGCCGGTGAAACATTTCTTCGAGGTCGCCGGACGTGTCCTGACGGACGTCGGATGGAAGCGTGGCCCGAAGCAGCCATTGGCCGAGACGGGGCGGACGCCGCCGGGAGCCGGCAGCGCGATTACTCATCGCTGGCCCCGCACCCGCGGATCGACGCCCTGCCACATGCGGTCGAGGACCTGACGCGATACGCGCAGACTCTCTGCGCCAGCCTCGGTCAGCTTTACGCACCGGCGTGCCTTGCCGCCTCGCTCGGGCGTGGGATCGCTCATCGTGGACGAGAGCATTCCCTTCTGTTCGAGCCTCCGCAGGGTGACGTAAACGGCCGCCGGTGAAACGCTGCGGCCGGTGCGCCGCTCGATTTCGTCTGCGATGGGCACACCGTAGACGTTCTCGTCACCGAGGCGGACGACGGCAAGAAGAACGAGTTGCTCGAATTCGCCGAGCGATTCTCGCGTCATGAGGCTAAAGCTGACATTGCTATGATTATACGCACGAAGAGGCTGTTTGTTCCTCGTGCAGAGGAGTGCATCCGGCGGAATTCAGAATCGCTGAGCCATCAGGCCGGCAAGCAGGGCGACGAACAGCGCGCCCGGTCTGCGACGGGTCTATTCGAGACCGACGTCCTTCTGCAGCTTTTTGTAATAGGTTCCCTGCATCTGCTCCAGATCGCGCTTGACGAGGTTCAGACCGTGGACGCACTGCTCGAAGTGGTAAGCAAGCCGTCCGAACAACGGTGCCTCCTCGCGGTACTCGTACATGTCGAACTTGGAGACGACGTGGTAGGACTCCTTGCCGGCTTTGACGTAGTCCACGAAGGTATCGACCGAGAGAGGACGTAGTCGCGGCAACGCGCCCACCGCTTCGGGGAAGAGCCCGGTAAAGAACAGCGTGAAGTCTCCCACGTGCTTGCGGACCGCCCGTTCGCGATCGAAGGAGGGCGCATCGAGTAGCGGGTTGGACTCCACCAGCATGTCGGCGACATCCTTCAATTGCTGCCCGCGGGCATTGCGGATGCGGTAGAGGTTCTCGACGTGCGCGAACTCCATGAGCACCGTGCTCACGTAGTCGGCCACCTCCGCGTCGTCAAGCTGCGCGCCACGCCTGAAATTGCCGCGGACCAAGTGCTGAAACAGGGTCCGCAGCGGGTGATTCTGCGAAATCCGAGTAACACCGTCGTTCATGGAAACACCTTACGCAAGAGGCACGCCGAAACGGCGCCTCGGTTTTTGTATCGGCGGATGTGTCCCAAATAAACAAGGGGAGTGCGGATGCCGAGAGGAACTAACAGAAGTGGCACCGGTGGATCGGGGCTGCCGCACCTCGGAGCCTGGTCCCGGACCCCCGGCCCCGCGATCCCGACCCGGAGCCCGGACCCGACGTTCCGCGTCGGGCATCAGGGACGGTCCTGCGGCCTGCGTCGGCTCGGATACTCCACGATGTCATCCCACTCGGCTGCGCTCGATCGCGCGACGACGGCGACGACCGGTTCCGAGTCGCTGAGATTGAGCACTTCGTGCGGCACACCGGGCTCGATGAAGATGAAATCTCCGGCCTCGTGCTCGACGGCGTAGCGCAGGTCGGGGCCGTACTCGTGACGCACGCGCCCCTCGAGGATGTACAGCATCACCTCGAAATCGACATGGATGTGCGCGAATGCGACCGCGCCGGGAGGAACGACGGCCACGTTCATCGACAGGTGCTTCGCGCCGACATTCTTCCCCGAGATCCCGAGTTTGTACTTGATGCCGTTCCACTCGCGCGAGATGCCAGCGCCGCGCACCCAGGCCAGTCCCTCGTGACGTTCGGCTGTGTCTGACATGGGTGAATTCTAAGCCACGGTGCTACCGGGCTCGTCTCGAGGTTCCAGGCTGCGCTGGCGCCGGCGTGTTGTTGATCCGAAGCGACTCGCATCACCCCGGCGCCCGGCTCTGCCGTTCGCCATTTCCTCGAGCCAGCAAGGAAATCACTTGACTTGCGATTCGAGGGCGGTGTATTTAACCTATAGGTTATTTAACTTACAGGTTACACATGATGCCGAGCGATCAACTGAGCGCCACGTTCGCGGCGCTCGCCGATCCCACCCGCCGCGCCATTCTCGCCAGGCTCTCCTCTGGAGAGTGCTCCGTGACCGAGCTCGCGGAGCCCTTCGACATGAGCATGCCCGCTGTCTCGAAACATCTGCGCGTGCTCGAACGCGCCGGACTGATCGCGAGGGGGCGAGAGGCGCAGTGGCGACCTTGCCGGATCGAACCGGCTCCTCTCAAGGAAGTGGCGGCATGGGTGGAACGTTATCGCGCGATCTGGGAAGGGCGGCTCGACCGCCTCGACACCTACCTCAAGACACTCAAAACGAAGGAGCAGAAGCATGGCCGTAAGCAGCGTCGCAAACAGTAAGAGCTTCGAAGTCAGCACACCGTCGGATCGTGAGATCCGTCTCACTCGCCTCTTCGACGCGCCTCGCGCACTGGTCTTCGAGGCGCTGACGAAGCCCGAGCACATCAAACGCTGGTGGGGCAATCTCGACGCCGGCTATTCCGTCCCGGTCTGCGAGGTGGACTTGCGTCCCGGCGGGGCGTGGCGGTTCGTCAACCGCCACCCGAAGGGGGAGGCGGAGTTCTACGGCGTCTACCGCGAGATCAAGCCGCCCGAACGGCTCGTCTTCACCGAAATCTACGCGCCGTTCCCGGATGCCGAGTCCGTCGTGACGACCGACCTCACGGAGGAGAACGGCAAGACCCGCATGACGGTGACCGCGACCTATCCGTCGCTCCAAATCCGCGACACGGTGATCGCCTCCGGCATGGCCCGCGGCGCTGCGATCAGCTACGACCGCCTCGAGGAAGTCGCGGCGGAATTGCGCGCGAAGCGCGGCTGAGATCGATCTGTACTGGTCGATTACGGCTTCACGCGCTCACGGATCCAGTGCATCGTCGTGCGAAGGATCCGCTCGGTCTCTGCGATGTTCGCCGGCTCCTTCGGCTCGGGTCGCGTGTCCTCGACCTCGAAGCCGTGCACGCCCGCGGGATAGTTCATTATCGTCACCGGGGCGTTCAGTGCGAGGGCGAGCGACGCAAACGTGTCGATCGCGTTGTTCAGGCCTGGGTTATCGCGGCCGGCGCGGACGACGAGCATCGGCGGCATCGCGGCAGCGTGCTCCCGGAGTGCAATGTGGGGGCCGGCCTGGCCGAGACCGTAATACGCCACGACGCACGACAGCTTGTTCTTCGGATCGATGCCGAGCTGCGCGAGCGATCCGCCGGCGGAAAACGTCCAGATACAGATGTGATCCGCGTCGATGTTGTACTTCGCGGCGTTGGCGCGAAGGTGTGACAGGAGGTCGAGCGTGTCCTGTGCGCCCTGTTCGATCCCTTTGGGGCCTTCATATCGCTTGTCCGGAACGACGGCGACGACCTCGGAGGCGCCGACGATGCGGCCGTAATCCTTGTAGAGGCCCCAGCCTCTCACGTTCGTGCTGCCGCTGATCATCACGACCGCCGGCTGCCGCGCGTTCGCGGGTAGTGAGTAAACGTCCATCGCCAGATCCGTACCGTCAGCCGTCTTGAAGACGATGTTCTCTCGGACAGACACGCGGTCCATTGCTGAGAATCGCACGACCACGTGCGTCTTCGAGAGATCGAACGGCGCGGGCGCCTGCTGGGCGGCTGCGGACACGAGCGACGACACCGCGAGGCAGGCGAGCGCGACTCGGTGACGCATGAGACCTCCTCAGAGACAAGTTTCACCGCCTGTCGGCGGGGATCCTGGCACGAGGTACCAGGGACTCCCACTCGGCTTTCCACAAGCATCGCGGTCGCGTGTTGAAGAGCGCTGGGACAGTGACGAACGACGGCCGAGGGCACGCCCTGGCGACCCATCACGTCGCTCTGTGGGTGCCTCGTCAACAAACCTTACGCGAGCCCGCGTCTCGGTGCCTCGGCAATCAGAAGATGGGCGACAAATTGCCGCACGGCGGTTGTATAGGCCGCCGGATCACGTGTGTACGAGCTGTGGCCCGCGCGTTTGAACTCCACCCATTGGGCCGAGGGGAACGCCGCACGAAGCCGTGATTGCTCGGCGGGTCTGGCGACGACATCGTTGTCGGAATGGATGATGAGAACGTCGCCGTCCCAGTGGCCCTGCGGCAGTTCCTCGATCGTCGCTTCGAGGAGATAACGCGACACCAGATCGTTGCGGTTCAGCCCCTGCAGCGCGGCGTCGTACCGCGCCGTCCAGAAGCCGCGCTCCGGCACGCCGCGGAGGAGCAGTCGTACAACGAGCCGCAGCAATCCTCGCATCGCCCACATCGGCATGCTGCCCGCACGACGCGCATACGCGCGCTGCTTCATCGCGCGCTCAGCATTCAGAGCACCGGTGTGCGAGAGGATCAGGGCGCGTGTGCGCCAGGGATGCTGGCGTGCGAACGCCTGCACGAACAGACCCGAAAACGAGGCGCCGAGGAAGATGGCCCGTTCGACGCCTCGGCTCGCGAGCAGGCGGTCGAGGTGCGACATCGCCAGCGTGGCGTCGTCGACGAATGGAAGGTTGACAGCGAGGACGCGAACGAGAGGCTGCAACTCCTCGAAGAGGAGGAAGAAGAGGTCGGCACCGCCGACGGCGCCCGGCAGAATGACGACCGCGAGATCCCCGTCACCGGCCTCGCGCCATTGCCACTCGACACCATCGATCATCATCGACCGAGCGGGCGCGGTCCGCAAAAACGTGGAGTAGCGCGTATCGAGCGTCGTTGCCTTGCCCACCTTCGATCCAGCTTACGACAGCCGCTAGAATAGAGGAGTTCCACATCATGCGCCCGTAGCTCAGTTGGATAGAGCACCGGCCTTCTAAGCCGGGGGTCGCAGGTTCGAATCCTGCCGGGCGCGCTTCTTTTTAGTCGAGGGGCTTCGCCCCTCAAACTCCCTAGACGCTCGCTCGCGGGGACCCCGGCGATTGCGGACGGTCGCGCGAATGGTTGGAACAATGGACGAATCGCCAACCGTTCTGTTACCTTGGTCCCAGCGGAGTTCACCTGCCGGGATCCCTCTTAGAAGTGCTCGCGGTGGGTTCGCGCCACGCTGCGACGGGCCTGAGCAACCGTGATCTTTCGCATCTCCGCTTCCAACCGGCGGCACCGAGCAACACTGAACACCCTGTTGGCAGTTCTCGTGGCCGCCATGCTCGCAGGGCCCGCGCGCTGGGGAGCCGCTGGTCCTGAGCCTTGGTCTGGCGAATCGATGAGCGTCGAGGTGGGCAATGAAGCGTGCCGTCCCTGCCACGAGACCATTTACAACAGCTATTCGCGCACCGCGATGGCCCGCACCAGCGGCCGGGCCGTGCCGGATCTCGAGGGATCGTTCACGCACGCTCGCTCGGGTGTGTCCTATCGCGTGTTTCGAAATGGACAATCTACCGTCCTCTCGTACGACCGTTCGGGAACGACCGCGTTACATGGCACACAAGTACTGAAGTACTTCGTCGGCTCGAACACGCGCGGTCGTGCGTTTCTGTTCGAGATCGACGGTTTTCTGTATCAGACACCAATCAATTACTACGCGGCCACGAACAGCTGGGACATGTCGCCGGGCTTCGGGCAGCTCCGTGAGATGGAGCTGAATCACCCGGTGGACGCGACTTGTCTCTTCTGTCATGCGAGCCGCGTGCAGGCGGCGAAGAAGGGAACGCTCAATGGGTTTGGCGCCGTCGCGTTTCTGCAGAACGGCGTCAGCTGCGAACGGTGCCACGGCCCCGGCAGCAATCACGTGACCGGTGGCGCATCGATGGTCAATCCGGCGAAACTGACGGGTGAGCGCCGCGACAGCGTCTGCATGCAATGTCACCTCGAGGGCGAGGCCCGGATCGCGCGCGCCGGTCGATCGCAGGGTGACTATCGACCCGGTGAGCACTTATCGGACTACGTGGGAATCTTCGTTCGTGAGGATGACGCGCGGCAACGTCGGGGAGCAGTGAGCCATGTGGAATCGCTGGCGCTCAGCCGGTGCAAGCGCCAAAGCGGCGAGGCGCTGTCCTGCATCACCTGTCACGACCCGCACGTGCAACCCAACGCCGCGGATCGATCCAATTACTACCGCAGTAAATGCATCAGCTGTCACGCTTCGCCGCTCAAACATCATGATCCGCGGCAACAGGACTGCACGTCCTGTCACATGCCTCGGTCGGAAAGTGCGGATATCAGCCACACGATCGTGACGGATCACCGAATCCCACGGACGCCATTACCCGATCGCCCGCGGAGGGACGACGTCGGTCAGCTGGTTCAATTCGGCAACGCAAAGCCTGAAGCGCGCGACCTCGGACTGGCCTACGGACAAGTCGCTCTGCGCGGCAATGCGTTTGCCACGCGCGAGTCCCTGCGGCTGCTCGAACAGGCGCAGCGGGAAGGTCCCGACGACCCCGAAGTGCTCACGCGATTGGGTTTTCTCCATCAGGCTCGAGGCAACGCTGACCTGGCCCTGAGCTACTATCAGCGGGCCTTTACAGTCGACCAGGATCGCGCCGTCGTTGCCAACAACCTGGGCGTCTTCTATGCCCGCCGCGGCATGCTCGCGCGATCAGTCGAACTCTGGCGGAGTACGTTCGCGAACAACCCGCATCTCAGTGAGATTGGCGTGAATCTCGCGAACGGGCTTTGCGCGCTTGGCGACGCTGATGGCGCCAGGACCGTGCTGCAGCGCGTCCTGCTACACAACCCTGATTTCGGAGCCGGAAGACAGGCGCTCGAGGATCTTGGCCGCGGATGCAACCGTAATCGAGTGCCTTAGCACCGGGCGTAAACTGCAATCGCGACGCATCCGTTCCGGTAAGCCGTGAATCCAGCGTACCCGGCGATGGATACAGATGCTTCCCATAACCACATCGACGAACCCACGATCACGGCGTCGACGGAGGGGATCGTCGGGACGCGTGCGTACATGAGCCCGGAACAGGCCCGCGGGCAGGCGGTCGACAAACGCACCGATATCTGGGCGTTCGGGCTGTGTGCTCTACGAGATGCTCACGGGCACACGGTTGTTCGCGGGAAACACCTCTTCTGAAACCATCGCTGCCGTAATGGGCTCCGAGCCGGATTGGTCGAGGCGGCCGGCGGAACTGTCGCCCGCAATAGAGGTGTACCTACGGTGCTGTCTGCAGAAGGACCCGAGACAGCGGGTGCGAGACATCGGCGACATGCTCTCGAAGGCGCCTTTGAGATTGCTCGTGGGGTCGGGGACGGCAAGGGTTCACAAGCGGCCGGACGACAAACGTGGCGACGAGCGATGCCATGGGTCACCGGCGCAGCCCCCGCGAGCGGCGCGATCCAGCCGAGGAACACGCTGTCGATACCGTTCAGGCACGCGTCGAGTGTGTCGGGCGCGGAGAGATCACCGGGCACAATTTCGACGTCGGGCGGAAGGTTGGCTGAGTGCGGGTTACGGCTCATGGCGCAAATCCGGCTACCGGTATCGCCCAGTTGCGAGATCACCTCGCTGCCGATCTGGCCGGTCGCGCGGGTGACGAGGATGCGCTTCATCGACGCGGGTTGGCTAATCCAACCGGAGCGCGACGGTCGGCTCCACGCTGAGTGCGCGGCGTGTCGGGACGACGCACGCGAGCAGGCAGACGCCCAGCATGAAGATCGCGTAGGCAACCACGATTGCGAACTGCCCGAGCGAAAAATCACCTGAGAGCCCCGGCATTTCGGTTTCGAGCGTCGCGGCGAACGCGATGAGCGCGCCGCCGGCAATGACGCCGAGCCCCACCTGGATCAGCGGACGCCGGAAGACCGCGAGGAGCACGCGGCTCCGCTGCGCGCCGAGCGCGACGCGCACGCCGATCTCGCGCGTGCGTCGGGCGACGGTGAACGACAGCACGGCGTAGATGCCGGCGAGCGAGAGCAGCAGGGCGACGGCGGTCATCACCAGCGTGCCGCGCAGGAACAGCCCGATCGTCCACAGGAGGTCGTCCGCGACCTGGTCCATGCGCTGGAACGTCGAGAGCCGCAGCGTCGGGTCCAGCGTGCCGGCGATCGCGCGGACGCGCGGCACGAACGCCATCGGGTCGCCCCGCGTGTGGATCACCATC
>DATLLF010000162.1:0-17451 GCA_035537955.1 Vicinamibacterales bacterium
CATCCGCACACGGTGTCCGCAGCGGTTCCAGCCGTGTGCGGATGCGCATCCCGGAGACACGCTGGTTGGGCTTCCGGCGGCAGAGCGCAGCGTCAAGTGTTACCTGTACGGACCGGCGATTGAAGCGATCGAGGTCGCGCGGTGACGCCCCTGCTGGAGGTGCGCCGTCTCACGAAGGACTTCACCCGGCATAAGCGCTTCTTCGGAAAGGGCACGACGACCCGCGCCGTCGACGGTGTCACGTTCGACATCGTCGAAGGCGAAACGTTCGGACTCGTCGGCGAGTCGGGCAGCG
The DNA here is from genome assembly GCA_035537955.1 of Vicinamibacterales bacterium. Lineage (GTDB taxonomy): Bacteria > Acidobacteriota > Vicinamibacteria > Vicinamibacterales > 2-12-FULL-66-21 > JACDCA01. Next base: position 296 of record DATLLF010000162.1, read on the forward strand.
GCAAGACGACTACGGGCCGGTGCGTCCTGCGGCTGATCGAGCCCACGTCTGGCGAGGTGCGGCTGCGCGGAGACGACGTCCTCGCTTTCACGAAGCAGCGGCTGCGGGCAGCGCGGCGGGAGATGCAGATCGTCTTTCAGGATCCGTACTCCTCGCTCAACCCGCGCATGTGCGCGCGTGACATCGTCGAGGAGCCGCTGATCATTCACCGGATCGGCTCGCGTGCGGAACGCCGCGATCGCGTACGGGAGCTGTTCGCCCTCGTCGGCCTCGATCCTTCGCATCTCGCGCGCTATCCGCACGAGTTCAGCGGCGGACAGCGGCAGCGGATCGGGATCGCGCGCGCCCTCGCGCTCAATCCGTCATTCGTGATCGCGGATGAACCGGTGTCGGCGCTCGACGTCTCCGTCCGCGCGCAGATCGTGAACCTGCTGATGGACCTTCAGCAGCAGCTCGCGCTGACTTACCTGTTCATCGCGCACGATCTCGGGCTCGTCCGCCACATCTGCAGGCGGTTGGCGGTGATGTATCAAGGCAGGATCGTGGAGATGGGAACGACAGAGACGATCTTCGCGACACCCGCGCATCCCTATACCAGAGCCCTGCTGTCAGCCGTGCCCGCCATCGACCCGAACCATCCGCAGCAGCGGCTCGTCGTCGATGCGTCGATGTTCGATCGTTCGGCGCCGTTAAAGGAAATCGCGACCGGACACCTTGCGGCAGTGTGAGCGCCCAGGGACGTCGTCACACCACCTTGTAGCGCGGACGTTGAGGTCCGCATCGGTGACACGCGACGAGGTTGTAGCGCGGACCTCAGTTCCGCATAGAAGACGTCACGACGTCAGGCGGTCGTAGCCTCTTCCGAGCGCTTCACGTCCCTTTCGACCTGTCCGTCGCGGATGTGGACCACGCGATGCGCGTAAGCGGCGATCTCGGCTTCGTGCGTGACCAGGACGATGGTGTTGCCGGTCCCGTGAAGGCGCTCGAACACGCCCATGATCTCGTTCCCGGTTTTGGAATCGAGGTTCCCTGTCGGCTCGTCGGCGAGCAGGATCGAGGGATTGTTCACCAGCGCACGGGCGATGGCGACGCGCTGTCGCTGCCCGCCTGAAAGCTCGTTGGGCCGGTGAGACGCGCGCGCGGTGAGGTCCACCTTTTCCAGCGCTTGTCTGGCGCGCTCCTGGCGCTCCTTCCCGGAGACGCCCGCGTAGATCAGCGGCAGCTCGACGTTGTGCAACGCCGTTGCCCGCGGCAGCAGGTTGAAGGTCTGGAAGACGAACCCGATCTCTTCGTTCCGGATCTGCGCGAGCTCATCGTCGTTCATCGCGGCTACCTCCTTCTCGTTGAGGAGATAACTGCCTTTCGACGGTGTATCGAGACAGCCGATCAGGTTCATCAGCGTCGACTTCCCGGAGCCGGACGGGCCCATGATGGCGACGTACTCGCCTCGCTCGATCTCGATCGACACGCCGCGCAGCGCGTGGATCTCTTCGTCGCCCATCGTGTAGGTCTTCCACAGGTCGCGGGTCTCGATGAGTGCCATGGGGGATATCTTACCTACACCGGACGTCCTGAAGAGTTCACGCCAAGTTTTTTCGCGGAGTTCGCCAGGAGCGTGCGTAGGGCGATCCGGCGTTTTGAGGGCCGCTCGGTTCACCGCCGCTTGATGCGGCTGCCGGTGAGGAAGCGGCGGTAGTCGCTGAACACCTGCGTGCGGCGCGTCGACTGGAGGCCCGTCCGCAGCACCGTCGTTGTGTGTATCGACTCGGGCAGCAGCATGACTTCGTCGGGATCGGTGAACGCGACTTTCCGGTAAAGCAGCGTCGTGTCTTCGCGATCGATCGTCACCCACGCCGGGAAGCCGTACCGGCGCTGAAGCGGCAGCGGTACCCGCACGTCAGTGGGGCCGGCGATATGGCGCTCGAGTTTCAGGACGTCGTACGTGACCGCGTCGACCCACAGCCGGCCCTTGATCTCGACCGGCCCCTCCCAGTCGAAGCAGTCGTCGTGGCCCAGCTCGTCCTCGATGAGCTGCGGAGACCCCCGCCGGCCGACGGAGGCGTAGTCGATCACCAGTGCGGCCCGATCCCTCTCCCCGCCGTGGCGCACCTTCGGGAAGGTGTACCCATCGCGATTGCCCGGCAGCAGGAACGCGAGCGGCTCGGGTGATATCGGGCTCGGATCCGTGCAGCCGGAGCGATCCGTCAGGTCGCGCGCGCGCGGCTCGCGCCCGTTGACGCTGAGTATTTTGCGCGACAGGCGGGGTTCGGCGAGCGACTCCCCGTCGGCGGCGTCGAATTCGATGCGCAACTCGGACTCCACTGTGCGCGCCATTCCCTGCGCGCGCCAGCGGTCGTCGATCGGCAGGACCGTCGATCGTTCGAGGCATACGAGCCGCTGCGCGCGCTGGTAGTAGTTGAGAACGCGCTGGCCGAGCCGCGCGACCATCGCGCCTGCATCGCCGCCATCCTGAGCGCTGGCGATCCATGCCGGGCCCAGCAGTGGCAGGACGATGAGCGCCGGCCGGACCGCGCCGGGGATTCGCACGACGGAGTCTTATAGCATGCGTCTGATTATGGACGGCGCTTCATCGCCTCGCTTCTCGTCCCCCGTGCAATTCCGAGGAGCGGCGGATCAGCCTTCCTTCTCCTCGTACTCGGACTTGAGCTTTGCGATGACATTGGGATCAGCCAGTGTGGTCGTATCGCCGAGCGCCTTGCCCTCGGCGATGTCGCGCAGAAGACGACGCATGATTTTGCCGGACCGGGTTTTGGGCAGGTCCGCCGCAAAGAGGATCTGATCCGGGCGCGCGATCGCGCCGATCTTCTTCACCACGTGGTCCTTCAAGTCGTCGATCAGCTCCTCGGAGTGCTTGATGCCTTCCTTCACCGTCACGAACGCGGCGACCGCCTGCCCCTTGATCTCGTGCGGCCGACCGACGACGGCGGCCTCGGCGACGGAAGGATGGTCCACGAGCGCGCTCTCGACCTCCATCGTTCCGAGCCGATGACCAGCCACGTTGAGCACGTCATCCACGCGACCGAGCAGCCAGTAGAAACCGTCGTCATCACGGCGTGCGCCGTCACCGGTGAAGTAGGCGCGGTCCGGCCACTTGCTCCAGTACGTCTTCTCGAACCGCTCGGAATCGCCATAGATCGCGCGCAACATCGCCGGCCATGGCTTCGTCAGTGCGAGAAGGCCGCCGCCGGTCTCGACGCGCTGGCCGCGGGCGTCCCGGATCTCCGCGGAGATGCCGGGGAACGGCTGCGTAGCCGAACCGGGCTTGGTGCTGGTCATGCCCGGCAGCGGCGTGATCATGATCATTCCGGTTTCCGTCTGCCACCAGGTGTCGACGATCGGGCAGCGCTCGCGACCGATGTTCAGGTGATACCAGATCCAGGCTTCCGGATTGATCGGCTCTCCCACGGAACCGAGCAGGCGCAGCGTCGTCATCGGATGCTTCGCCGGCCAGTCCGTACCCCAGCGCATGAACGCGCGGATCGCGGTGGGCGCGGTGTAGAAGATGGTGACGCCGTGCCGGTCGATCAGCTCCCAGAAGCGGTCCTTGCGCGGCCAGTCGGGCGCCCCTTCGTACATCAGGACGGTGGCGCCGTTGCTCAACGGTCCGTAGACGACGTAGCTATGCCCCGTCACCCAGCCGATGTCGGCGGTGCACCAGTAAACGTCGTCTTCCTTCAGGTCGAAAACCCACTTCGTCGTCGTGTGCACACCGGTCAGGTAGCCGCCGGTGGTGTGGACGATCCCCTTGGGTTTTCCCGTCGTGCCGGATGTATAAAGGATGTAGAGCGTGTCTTCCGAATCCATCGGCTGAGGAGCGCACTCGATCGGCGCGTCCTGCATCAGGCGGTGGTACCAGTGGTCCCGTCCTTCCTGCACGTGCACGGGGAAGTCAGCACCCGCGTGCCTCTGGACGATGATGACGTTCTTGATCGACGGTGTCTCTTTCAGCGCTTCGTCGGCCATCTGCTTGAGCGGCACGATCTGGCCCCGGCGATACCCGCCATCCGCAGTCACGAGCATGACGGCTTCGGCGTCGTTGATGCGGTCGCGGAGCGACTCGGCGCTGAACCCACCGAAAACCACGCTGTGGATCGCGCCGATACGCGCGCACGCGAGCATGGCGATCGCCAGCTCGGGAATGAGCGGCATGTAGAGCGCCACGCGATCGCCGTGCTTCACGCCAAAGCCTTTGAGGACATTCGCAAAGGCGCTGACCTCGCGGTACAGATCCCAATAGGTCAGCGTCCGGCGATCGCCAGGCTCACCCTCCCAGATCAGCGCCGCCTTGTTTCGGCGCGCAGTTCGGACGTGGCGATCGATACAGTTGACGCTGACGTTGAGCTTGCCACCAGCGAACCACTGCGCGTCGGGCGGCTTCCAGATGAGAACTTGGTCCCACGGCTTCATCCACTCGAGTTCGCGCGCGCGCTCGGCCCAGAACGCCTCGGGATCAGCGGCCGCGCGCTCGTAGACCGACGGATCGTTTGCGATCGACTTCGCGCGGAACGACTCAGGCGGGGGGAAGGTTCGATCCTCCTGAAGGAGGGCGTCGATTTCTGACATTGGTCAACTCCAAATTCCAAACTACAAATTCCAAACTCGGAACGGGACGACGTTTTGGAGTCTGAAGTTTGAAGTTTGGAGTCTCTTACTGCGCAACGCCCGGGTCGTGCGGGATGACGGTTGGCGTAGAAGGCGGCGCAGGCGGTGCGTTCTTCTTGAAAATGGCGACGCCGAGCAACCCGCCCAGCATGCCGAAGATCACGCTCGTCACGATGTTGATGAGGGCACCCGCGACGCGCATGGCGCTCCCGGCCATCAGCCGTTCCGCCATTTCGCGTGCTTCAGGAGGCATCTCCTCGTTGCCCGCAAGAATCCGGCGCATCCATTCCTCCTGGATCGGACCGAACATCATCTGAACAGGAATCGACAGGATGACACCGATGATGCCGCCGATGAATCCGGCGAGCAGGCCCATCAGCGCTCCTTCGGCGGCGTCGATCGCGTGCGGCGAATTCTGCTGCCGGAGGTAGACGGCAAGCGCCCCTCCAGCGAGGACCCACAGGCAGCAGCAACAGTTGCCGGCGTTGATGATCGGGAGCGCTGACATCACGCCGATGAACACACCGCCCAGAAGGGCGGGCTGCAGCCGCGCGGAATCCATCAGTCGTAATACTCCAGTCCCAGGTGAGTGATCAGCTCTTCACCGCGCAGATACCGCAACGTGTTCTTCAGCTTCATCAATTGAATGAACAGGTCGTGCTCCGGGTAGAGGTCCTTCGCATGCATCGGGCTCTTGAAATAGAACGAGAGCCACTCCTGGATGCCATCCATGCCTGCACGCTTCGCGAGATCCAGAAAAAGTGCGACATCGATCACGATCGGCGCCGCCAGGATGCTGTCGCGGCACAAGAAGTTGATCTTCAGCTGCATGGGATATCCCAGCCAGCCGAAGATGTCGATGTTGTCCCAGCCTTCCTTGTTGTCGCCGCGGGGCGGATAGTAGTTGATCCGGACGACGTGGTCCAGCTTGCCGTAGAGATCGGGATAGAGATTGGGCTGAAGGATGTAGTCGAGAACCGACTTCTTGCTCTCTTCCTTGGTCTTGAACGACTCGGGATCGTCCAGCACTTCGCCATCGCGATTGCCGAGGATGTTGGTCGAGTACCAGCCCTCGACGCCGAGCAGCCGCGCCTTGATGCCCGGTGCGATCACTGTTTTCATCCAGGTCTGGCCGGTCTTGAGGTCCTTGCCGGAAAGCGGTGATGCGGTCTTGTCGGCGAGCTGAAGCAGTGCGGGAACGTCGGCGCTGAGATTCGGCGCGGCGTTGGCATACGGGATCCCCTCGCGGATAGCCGCGTACGCATAGATCATGCTCGATGGAATCGAATCGTCGCTCTGCTCGAGGGCCTTCTCGAACGACTCGATCGTCGCGTGAGCGGGCGTCTCGGTCATGTACACCTCGGTGCTCCCGCACCACACCATGACGAGACGGTCGCAGCTGTTCTCCGCCTTGAAACGCCGCATGTCGGCGATCAGCTGCTCGGCAAGATCCTTCTTGTTGTTTCCCTGCTTGACGTTGGGGCCGTGAAGCCGCTTTACGTAACGCTGGTCGAAAACCGCCGGCATCGGCTTGATCGCTTCGAGCTCCGGGCGGATCTGCGCGAGCAGACCCTTATCGAGCACGCCCGCCGTGCACGCCGCTTCGTACGCGTTGTCATTGAAGATGTCCCATCCGCCGAAGACCACGTCATCGAGCGATGCGAGCGGGACGAAATCTTTGATGAGAGGCGAACGGCCTTCGGTACGCTTTCCAAGCCGGATCGTGCCCATCTGCGTCAGCGAACCGATCGGCTTGGCAAGCCCTTTCCGGATGGCGAGAACACCCGCGATGGTGGTAGTACTGACGGCCCCCATTCCGACGAGAAGAATGCCTAGTCTCCCTGCAGGTTCTGCAATTTTCTGAGGATTTTTCACAACCGTGAACTATATCATCGAGTAATCGGCCGATCGGGTGGTCGACTGATCGGTCGATCGGCTGATCGATGGCATTGCTCAAACTACGAAAGACCGAACCAGGCGAGCCCCTCATCGCTGCGATGACCGCCGTGCGAATGGGCGACCGCCTGCTGATCATCGGCTGCGGAGCGACGAAGGTGATCGCGCAGATTGCAGCCAGGCCAGGCATCACCGGCCGGGCCTGCGCCGTGGACGATGATGCCGGTCGGACCGCACGCGCCGCGGCTGCCGCCCAACGCGAGGGCGCGCTGCTCGACGTCGAGACTGCGTCCTTCAGCGCGTTGCCGTTTGAAAGGGATGCATTCGATGTCGTGGTGATCAATCACCTCCTTCCACGGCTCGAACGCAGTCAGCGAGCGCCGTGCGTCGCCGAAGCTGTACGGGTCGTGCGCGGAGGTGGCCGTTGTGTGGTCGTGCAGGCCGGCCGCAGCGGCGGACTGGCAGGTATCTTCGGCGGCTCACCAAAAATGGCGGGTGCAGACGTCGAGGGGGAGTTGAGCTCAGCCGGTTTCCGTGCGGTGCGCACGATCGCCGAGCGCGAGGGCGTACTGTTCGTCGAGGGCGCGAAGCGGGCCCCCTGACGCAAAACCAACTGTCCAATTCCAACGTCAGTGTCTCTGGGCGATTACAACGCCACGGCCGAGCCCGACAACAGAACTCGCGAAGAACGGCCGAAAACCTGTGGGTACGCCGCCCTCGCGCATTTGTCCCCGCGGCAAGGCTTTTGCCCAAGGTCTCTCACACGATCCATGCGGATGCCCTCTTCTGCGGCGGCCGAGATTTTCAGCGTCACCGACATTGCGCGCGCTGCCGGAGTGTCGCTCGAAGATGCGCGGATGCTCGTCGATGCCGCGGAGATTGCGCCGGTCCATGGATACGTGCGCGCGCGGGACGCGGTCCGCTGCGTCAGGCTTCTCAGGCTCAGTCCAGTACGTCACACAGATCTCTTTGCGCCGCCGCCGGCCGGTGAACGGTCTCCCGGTCCCGCACTCGCCGCATCGGGAGGGCTCCACTTCGCGATCGCCCTGGTGATCGCCTTCCTGTCGTGGGGCGTCGCCACGACCCAGCAATTACCGGAACGCCTCGACTCGACGCGACTGGTATTCCTCGTGACGCCGGGTCCGGGCGGAGGCGGTGGCGGCGGCGGACTGAAACAGCCGCGTCCACCCGCGCGCGCCGAAATGAAGTCGGCGAGTGCATTGAAGAGTCCGGTACCACCGCCGCGTCCGCTCACGACGCGCAAAGCGGAGCCCGAGGTGCGGAAGCCCGTCCCACCTCCCCCTGTGCGCCCGGCGCCCACGCCCGTCGAACCGCCGCCACCGGCGCCACCCACGGTCACGCCGCAAGTAGTCGCTCCTGTCGTGAGCGCATCTTCGGATCCGCGAGATCGCGCGGGCGTCCCGACGGAACGCGCACCGGAGACCGAGAGCCAGGGCCCTGGATCCGGAGGAGGCGCAGGCACCGGCCGGGGAACCGGCATTGGCGAAGGCTCCGGGTCAGGCATCGGCCCCGGCTCAGGCGGAGGCACCGGCGGCGGACCGTATCGCCCGGGCAGCGGCATCACGGCGCCGCAACTGCTCCGTGAAGTTCGGCCCGATTACACGGAAGACGCCAGACGTCAGGGCATCGAAGGGGACGTCGTCCTCGAAATCGTCGTGCGCGACGATGGATCCGTTGGTGATGTGAAGATCCTCAGGGGCCTCGGCGCGGGCCTGGATCGTCGCGCCGTCGATGCCGTCCGGCAATGGCGATTCTCTCCTGCCCGACGGTTCGGAACCCCTGTCGACGTGATGGTCGAAGTCGCGGTCGAGTTCAAGCTCCGGTAACGCACATGGACACCCTTCTGCTCACGGTGACAGTGGTTTCGCTCGCGCTCGCGGGCGCCCTTGGTATGCTGCTCGCGCGCATGGTCCGCGAAGAGCGGCGCCGGGCCGAGACGCGCGTCGCGCTGCTGATGGATCTCGCCGGCGCAAACGAATCGCGACCCCAGCGCGTTGCGCGCTTCTCGGATCTGGATCTGCATCCGGCGACGGCGCCTCCGACCGTCGCGACGGTTGGCGATCTGTTCCATGAGCACGAGACCGAGCGTGCGTGGCCGCGGCGCCTGCTCGTGGCTGGTGCGATGGCCGCCACCATCGGTGTGGCCGTCTTCGCGTGGAGCGCGATGGATCGGCACACGGCGCCGAAGGCGCCGGCGACAGCGTCGAGCCCGGCGCAGCCGCCGCTCGAGCTCCTCTCGCTCGGGCACAAGCAGGAGGGGGACACACTGGTCATCTCGGGGATCGTGCAGAACCCGCGCGGCGCCTCGGTGGTATCGGGGGGCCATGCGACGGTGCTCGTGTTCGGCGGCGATGGTGCGCTGATCGCAAGCGGTCGCACACCACTGGACTTCGCGACTCTGACGCCAGGCGCGGAGTCCCCGTTCGTCATCCGCCTGACGGCAACGGGAGCCGCGCGTTACCGTATCGGTTTCCGCGGCGCACACGATGAAACCCTTGCGCACGTGGACCGTCGCATCTCTGATAGTGTCGCCCGAAAGGAAGCGCCATGACGCGTCGCCTCAACGGCTCATCGGCTCGACGGCTGATTCTTGCCTCCGCTGCGGTATCGATCGCGGCGACAACTGTTCTGGTCGCACAACAACAGGCCCAGACCGAACAGGCCTTCCGATTTCGCACGGGCGTCGAACTGATCAACGTTACCGCCACAGTCACAGACACCAGCGGTCGCTTCGTCTCCGGTCTGCGTCAGGAAGACTTCCGCGTCTATCAGGACGACCAGCAGCAGGCGATCACGCACTTCAACAGCGAGCGGGTGCCGGTCAGCCTCGGGATCATTCTCGATACGAGCGGCAGCATGGATGGCGAGAAGATGGCCGCGGCGAAGATGGCGCTCAATCGCTTCCTGCTGGATCTGCTCGGTCCCGAGGACGAGGTCTTTCTCTACCGGTTCGACAGCTCACCGGAATTGATCCAGGAATGGACGACGGACCGAGTTCGCCTGAGCAATGCGCTGAACCGCATCAGGCCACGCGGCGGCACCGCGATGTACGACGCGGTGGCCGAGGCCATTCCGCTCGCGCAGGCAGGCAAACACAGGAAGAAGGCGCTCGTCATCATCTCGGACGGCAACGACACCAGCAGCCGCACCGCGATCCTCGAGCTCAAACAGCAGATTCGCGAGACGGAAGTGCTGGTGTATGCGATCGGCATCGACTCGCAGCCATCGACCGAACAGTGGCACTGGCGTACGCCGCTCGCCGGCATCGCACCGGCCTTGTTTCAGATTCCGCTGCCCTTTCCCCGTCCGGGCACGCGTCGTCCGCCGCCGACCGTACCGGGAGGCCCTGTCCCGCGTTTCCCGCCAGCACGGCCACCGATCAGTCCGCCGACGGGGACCCCGCGCAGCCGCACCATCGGCGACGATCGCGTGAACGTGGCCGCGCTCAGAGATATCACCGACGACAGCGGCGGACGCACCGAAGTGATCCGGACCGCGCGCGATCTGGATCCGGCAACGGCGGGCATCGCCGACGAACTCTCCAAGCAGTACTACATCGGCTATGCATCAACCGGCGCGAAGGACAGCAAGTGGCACTCGATCCGCGTCGAAGTGCGCGACGGGCGATACACAGTTCGTGCGCGTCGCGGATTCGTGGCGACGCCGTGATCGGTCCATCTTCCATTTTCTCCGGAGCGCGGAGCGCGGGCGAAGCGAGCGTGACTGATATGATTTCGCGGTGCAGGCGTTCACTGCAGCCGTCGGACTGAGTGTTCTCGGTAGTCTTGGCGGTCTGCTCACCGCTTCCGGTTTTCTGCTGATTGGCGACGATCTCCGCACGCGTCTCGTGCCGTGGGCGATCAGTTACGCTGTTGGCACCTTACTCGGAGTCGCGCTGCTCGCGCTGCTTCCGGAGGCCCTCGCAACACTGCCGCCGGGCACCGCGCTGGGAACACTTCTCGCCGGTGTCCTGACTTTCTTTCTCCTCGAGAAACTCGTGCTGTGGCGCCACTGCCACGATGGCGCGGGACACGAGTGCGAGGTCCACACGAGCAGCGCGGCGTCTCTCGTCATCGTTGGCGACGCATTCCATACGTTCGTGGATGGCGCCATCATCGCGGCCGCGGTCGTCACCTCGATTCCGCTCGGCATCACCACCGCTCTGGCCGTTGCGGCGCATGAGATCCCGCAGGAGGTCGGCGACGTCGCGATCCTGCTGCGCGCTGGATACTCGCGCGGCAGAGCGCTCACGCTGAACGTTCTCTCCGCCGCGGGTGGCATTCTCGGGGCGATCGCGATGCTGATGGCGTCGCAGAGCGTCCCGCTTGCATTGCCCTACGTGCTCGCGTTCGCCGCCGGAAACTTTCTCTACATCGCCATGGCCGACCTGATTCCCGACCTGCACCGCGGGGGCGTGGAGGGCGGAGCGTTCCGGCAGATGGCGCTGATAGGCGCAGGCATCCTGACGATCGTCTGGCTGTAACCGCAGGTGTCCGCGCCGCTAGATCGCCGCCGTCCCTGAAGGTGGACGGTTTCGCGCGCGCCCGACGATTCCCCCGCTGCATTGGAGGGATTTCCCTGGCACTCCCTTTGCGCTGAACTGAAACGATGCAAGCCTGCCGGCAGGCCAGTTCGCATTGAGCCGGAGGTAGTCAGATGAGTGCCCGCGTTCTCTCAATCCTTTTTGCCGTCACCGTCATGTTCGCTCCTGCGCTCGCGGCGCAGACGCTCGGCGACGACGACATCGGCATCCTGGCGATCAAGTCGATCAACGCATACTCGCGATTCACGATCTTCGACGATGTGAACATCGGCGTCGAGAACGGAACCGTGACGCTTCGGGGCAAGGTCACGATGCCGTTCAAACGTGACGAGATGGTCCAGCGAATCGAGCGCCTGGACGGCGTTCGTTCCGTGCGAAACGAGATCGACGTACTGCCGGTGTCGATCTACGACGATGAGCTGCGGCGCAAGGTGGCGCGTGCCATCTACGGCAATTCCGCCTTCTGGCAGTACGCGGCCATGGTCAACCCGCCCGTCCACATCGTGGTTGAAAAGGGACGTGTGACGCTGACCGGAGTCGTGGCGAGCGACGTGGACCGCGTGCTGGCGCGATCGCTCGCAACGGGTGTGGGCGAGATGTCGGTCGTCAACGAACTGCGAACCGACGCGGAGGTGCAGAACAGCTTCTATCGGTTCCGCGGCAAAGACTGAAAGCCATCTATCGATTGCGGGGCCTGGGCGCATCGCCAGGCTCCTGCACTGTGGCCGACTCGGTCCGCCGGATCGTCAATTCCTGACGCTGCTCCCCTTCAGCCACGCACGGGTGGCGAGTCATTACGATGGACGTGCGAAGCAGGACATCGCGATCATCGGATGAGCGGCTCTGCCTGCAACCTCGGCGGTCCGGGTGAGCTCGCAGGGCTCCTGCTTTGGCGTCGGTACCGGGCTGGCGGCGCTCCGAATGCGCGCTTGAACGCTCGATTGAACGCCGCTTCAGACTCGTAGCCCACGGCGGCCGCGATGTCCGCTACCCCCTTCGGCGACGAGGTCAACGCCTGGGCAGCAAGACGCAATCGCCATCCGGTCAAGTACGCCATAGGCGGATCCGACAGGTAACGCGTGAAGCGCGCCACCAGTGCTGATCGCGATACGCCGACTTCCGCGGCGAGCTCGGCGATGGTCCATGGATGATGCGCGCGCCTGTGAAGCAGTGCCAGGCTCTTCCCCACGACCGGATCTCGTGCGCCCGCGAGCCACCCCGTCGTCTGATCCGGAAGGCCTGTGACGTAGCGCCTCAGCGTATCTACGAACAGCGCTTCAGACAGCTTCGCCAGCATCGCGTCGCTACCCGCGCGGTGCGAAGCGGCCTCCTCCACCAGATGCAGGATCGATTGCTCGAGCCAGTGACCGGAGGGATCCGTCCTCACGTTCACCTTCAGCATGGACGGCAGGCTCTCGAGAATGGGCCCGCAGAGGAGCGGGTCACAGGTCAAATACCCGCACACGAACCGAGTCGTCGCCCCTCCACCGCCAGCCTGCATCGGCGAAATGTCCCGTGTCGCGATCTTCAGGAGTACTGCGGCGCTCTCAACCTGGTTCGCTCCAGAGCCGCCGCTCAGGTGGTGCGGATCCCCGTGCGGAAACACCACGATGTCGCCTGGCGAGAGGTCGACATCCGGCCCGCCTTCCAACCGTGCCCGAGCCGAGCCGTCCACGACGAGGTGATAGATGACGAGGTGCTGCGCGCCCGGCGACAGAGTTGACGCCAAAGCGCGGGAGTGTGGCGTCGAGAGTCGCCACGGCGCCGAGAAGTTCGCGCTGAAGAACAGCGCGCCGTTCAATCGGACACCGCTCAGGACCTCTGAAAACGCGTCCATCTTCCTCCGGACGCCCGGCAAAGTTTCGTGGCGTCTCCGCAAAGCATTCTAGCCTCGCCGGACTGGCGGTCAAGAACTTCAACCGCGTGGGCATAGCCAGCCACTGAGAGGTCCCGCAGAATCGCTCCTGTGATTTTGGAGCCCCGGCCATGAGCGCAAGAGACATCATCGAGGCCCTCGAGCGCGAGACCCACCTCGTCCTTCTTCTCCTCTTTGTGATCCTGTTCGCGGCCGTGCCGGCATCTGCGCAATCGCCGCTTTCACTTTCGGAGGCGATCGCGCGCGCCAAGGCCCGCAATCCCGACGCCGGATCGGCGGCGGCAGCCGAGCGCGAAGCGGCCGAACGTGTCACGCAGGCTCGCAGCGGCTACTTCCCCAAGGTAGACATAGCGGAGTCCTGGCAGCGCGGCAACCACCCGGTATTCGTGTTCGGTTCCCTTCTTGCGCAGCGGCAGTTCACCGCGGCCGACTTTGCCCTGGATGCGCTCAATCACCCCGCGACCACGAACAACTTCCGCACGGCGTTCTCCGTTGAGCAGTCGCTGTTCGATCGCGCCACTTCGGCGAATGTCCGCGCAGAGTCGATCCGAAGGGACATGGCGTCCACCGGTCGGCAACTCGTCAATCAGGATCTGACGTCGGAGGTGACTGACGCGTTTGGCCGCGTGCTCATTTCTGCCGCGACTGTTCGTTCGACTGCGGCCGCGGTTGAGACCGCCCGCGCAGACCGCGAGTTGGCCGGCAATCGCCGCGACGCGGGTCGCGTGACCGACGCGGACGTTCTGCAACTGGACGTCTACGTGGCACTGACACTCGAACAGCAGGTGCAGGCGACGTCGGACGAACGCATCGCGCGCGTCCGGCTGAATCAGTTGATGGGCGAGCCCCTGAGCACGGTTTTCTCGCTCGATCTCACGCCACCGGCGATCGCCGTCGACATCACCAACCCCGCGGGCCTTGAAGAAGAAGCCTCGAAGAACCGGCCCGAAGTCGCACTCGCCATGCAGCAGGAACAGCTGGCGGCCGTAGCGGTGGACGCGGCGCGGGCCGCGTTTCTGCCGCAAGTGGTGGCGCTGGGCGGGTGGGAACTGAACGGCGACGCCTGGAATTCGCGGTCGTCGAGCTGGGTGGCTGGCGCGGTCGCCCGCATCAACCTGTTCCATGGTTTTGCCGACAAGGCACGAGTTGCCGAAGCACGCGAGCAGGCGACGCGTCGACGCATCGACAAGGGCAAAGCCGAGACCATGGCGCGGCTCGATGTGCAGATCGCGATCGCCCGGCTCGAGGCCGCGCGGGCGAGCGAAGCGGTTGGACGGGCGGCCGTCGATCGGGCACGTGAGAGTCACCGCATTGTTCGGGACCGATATGAGAGCGGCCTCACCGACGCCGCCATGCTGCTGCGCTCGGCTGAGGCCGTGCAGCAGGCCGACGCCCAGCAAATCGCTGCGCATGTGAATGTGCTCACGGCAACAGCGACCCTTCAACGAGCGATAGGAAGGCCATGAAACAGATCACTACGAGGCATCACGTCACGTTCACCGGCGCTGCGACAGCACTCTTGGCGGGCGCGGCGCTGGCCGGATGCTCGACTCGCGGCGCTGCCGCCACTCCGAACGATGCGGCTGAGGCCATGGCCGTCACCGTCGCCCAGGTTGCGATGACCGACGTGGCCAATGCGATCCACTCGGGCGGGGTGGTGCAGGCTCGCACCACGGCCACGATCACGGCGCGCATTCTCGCGCCGGTGCGCGACGTCCGCGTGGCGCCAGGGGATCAGGTCCGCAAAGGTCAGACGCTCATCGTGCTCGACGGCGGCGATCTCGCCGCTGGCGCCCGGGCCGCGCGCTCAGCGGCCCATGCCGCCGAACGGGGCTCGGAGGCGACCGCAGCCGAGCTCAAGGCCGCGGAGGCTGGCCTGGTCCTCGCACGCGCGTCGCACGATCGCATCGCCTCCCTGCAGGCCAAGCGGTCGGCCACCTCGCAGGAACTCGATGACGCCACTGCGGCGCTGCGGAGCGCCGAAGCGCGCGTCGCCGGCGCCTCCGCGCGGGGATTGCAAGCCGCGTCGGCAGTCGAGAGCGCCCGGGCCGCGAGCGACCAGGCGAGCACGATTGAATCCTTCACCACAATTGCAGCCCCCTTTGATGGCATGGTCACCGGGAAGATGGTCGAGCCCGGAAACATGGCCTCACCGGGCATGCCCCTTCTGCGGCTGGAAGACACTCGCGGATTCCGCCTCGAGGTCCGCGTGGACGAATCACGCATCGGCGACATTCGAAACGGCGACAGCGTCCCGGTCTCCCTCGGCACCGCCAGCACAGCGATCGAAGGCAGGGTGGTTGAGATCAGCCGGGCGGTGGATGCAGATGCGCGTGCGTTTCTCGTCAAGATCGCGTTGCCGGATGCACCTGGCCTTCGATCCGGAGAATTCGGCAAGGCGCGAATCGGCGCTACTCCGCGACGCGCGTTGACCATTCCATCGTCGGCCATCGTGCGCCGCGGACAGCTCACATCGGTATTCGTGCTCGACAAGGGCGTGGCGCGTGTGCGTCTCGTCACTCTCAGCGAGTCCGAAGTACTGGCGGGCCTGACCGAATCGGAGCTGGTTATTCTTTCGCCGCCGGCCGGCCTCACGGACGGACGCCGCGTAAGCGTGGGAGGCCGGTAATGACCAGGACTTATGGCGCCGCCGGCCGGGTGGCGGCGGCGTTCATCCACTCCAAGCTGACGCCGCTCTTCATGCTGGCCTCGATGGCGCTCGGGGCCCTGGCGATAGCGGCGCTGCCGCGCGAAGAGGAACCGCAGATCATCGTGCCGATGGTCGACGTGTTCTTCGAAATGCCGGGGGCGACACCGGCGGAGGTCGAACAACGAGTCACACGTCCGGTAGAGCAGCTGCTCTGGGAAGTGCCCGGCGTGGAATACGTCTACTCGACTTCCAGTCCCGGACAGTCGATGGTCGTCGTCCGCTTCAAGGTGGGCGAGCCGCAAGAGGCTGCGCTCGTTCGCCTCAATCAGAAGCTGGCCGCGAATGCGGGACGCATCCCACCAGGCGTAATCGGGCCCATCGTCAAGCCGCGCTCGATCGACGATGTCCCGATCCTGGTGGTCACGGTCTGGTCGGCGCGTTACGCGGATGATCAGCTGCGATTGCTCGCCGTACAACTGCGAGAGGCCATCGCGGAAGTCAACGATGTGTCGGAGGTGACCATCATCGGCGGGCGGCCAAGACAGGTTCGAGTGGAGATCGACCCCGCGCGGCTGTCGGCCTACGATCTCGATCCGCTCTCGGTGCAGCAGGCGATCGTCCGTACCAACGTGCGTGGCACCGGGTCGGGCCCGATCGCGGGCGGTGTGATGACTGGCCTCGAGGCGGGGAGCCGCCTGCGCACAGCCGATGAACTGGGCAACACCGTCGTGACCTCAGCAAGCGGGCGTCCCGTGTTCGTACGCGACGTGGCGGAAGTGGTTGATGCTGACGCCGAGCCCACGTCGTATGTCACCTTTCAGTCGAAGGCGTCCGGCGCGCAACCGGCGGTCACCATCGCCGTGGCAAAGCGGAAGGGCACCAACGCCACCGACGTCGTCCGCCGTGTCGCCGAGAAGCTGGAGACCCTCAAGGGATCGCTCGTGCCGTCCGATGTGCATCTCACCATCACCCGTGACTATGGCGGGGCCGCCGCCGACAAGAGCAACGAACTGCTGTGGCACATGCTGCTCGCCGTTCTCTCGGTCTCGGCGCTGATCTGGCTCGTTCTCGGCCGGCGCGAGGCGGCGGTCGTGCTGATCGCGATTCCGGTCACGCTCGCGCTCACGCTCTTCATGTTCTACCTGTATGGCTACACCCTGAACCGCATCACGCTCTTCGCGTTGATCTTCTCAATCGGCATCCTGGTCGACGATGCGATCGTCGTGGTCGAGAACATCGTCCGTCACACGCGGATGAGCGGCGCGGAGCGGGGCGGGCTCGCCGCCATCGCGATTCGCGCCATTGACGAAGTGGGCAACCCCACGATCCTGGCGACGCTCGCAGTCGTGGCGGCGATCCTGCCGATGGCGTTCGTCCGGGGCATGACGGGGCCCTACATGCGGCCGATTCCCGTGGGCGCGTCGGCGGCGATGGCGTTCTCGCTGGTGGTCGCCTTCGTCGTGACGCCATGGGCGTCGGTGCGGATCCTGAAGCCCTCCGGTCACCACGACCATGGTGAAGAGATCCTCTTCACCATGGTCGTGGTG
>DATLLF010000163.1:0-37768 GCA_035537955.1 Vicinamibacterales bacterium
ACCCGCAGCTGCAGCCGGTGTGCGCGCCAACGAAGCGCACGAACGGCAGCGAGAACAGCCGCTGCACGTGGGTGCGTTCAGGTTCGATCGCCTGGATGTTCAGATCGTCCACATCGAAGGTCGGCTGCTCCCTCGCGGTCGCGAGATAAACCATCAGACACATTGGAATGCATGATACGGCCGCTTACGGTGTCAGTAATGGGAGCTGCCGTCCACCGCGCGAGCCTCTCCGGTTTCGTCGATCTCGAGCGGAGGCGGCTCGACCTGGACGAGGTACTCGAACTGCCGTCGAAACTCCTCCGGCGACAGGTTGACGGTAGCCGCAAACTTTGCAAGTTCGTGCGGATCCTCGAAGTCGTCGCGCCGCAGCCGGATCATGTAGCGGCGTGCGATCGCATAGCGCGTCGACTGCGTATCGACGAGTCGCAGGCGCGTGCGACCGGTATCGCGGTCGAGGAGCGACGCGAACGGGATCGGCACGAAGTGCCCGCCCTGCATCGAGATCAATGCGGCGTTGCCTCCGGCCAGAAGATATTTCGCGGCACAGTAGCCCAGATCGCGCGTGTATTCCATATCGAACGGCACGGGATCGGCGCAACGCAGCTCGTAGCCGATGTTCTTCGCCACGAGCGTCGTCTTGAGGCCGAGCGCCTTCAGCCGCGCGGCGACCTGCGCCTTGAGGATCTCGCCGATGTTCACCTCCGCGATGCGGATGTGGCCGTGCGCGTCGCGCTCGACTTCGTGCAGGGAGGCGAGATCTTCCGGATGGACGTCGAGGACGACACCCTCGGCGATGATCGCGACTCCGTCGCGGCGCCCGTAGCTGAGACGCTTGATGATCGCGCCGACCAGTGTGTCGACGATGTGCTTCAGCCGGATCGGCTTCGGAAACTCCTCGGGGATCAGGGTCAGCGTCGTGCCCGCCGCTTTGCCCACGCCGAGCGCCAGGTGGCCGGCCTTCCGGCCCATCGTGATCACGAAATACCACCGCGACGTGGTCTTCGCGTCCACCATCAGGTTCTTCACGATGTCGGCGCCGAGATGGCGCGCGGTCTCGAATCCGAACGTGTTCACGAGCGGGGGCAGGTCGAGATCGTTGTCGATGGTCTTCGGCACGTGGACGACGTGGATGCGGCCCGCCGCGCGCTCTTCGACCTTCATCGCGGAATAGGCGGTATCGTCGCCGCCGATCGTGATGAGCTTCGTCACGTCGAGCCGGAGCAGCGACATGACCACGTTCTCGAGATGGTCCTCGTTGCGCGTGGGATTCGCGCGCGAGATGCCGATGTGCGAGCCGCCGCGGAAGTGAATGCGGCTGACCGCATCGATCGTGAGCGGCATGACGTGCTCGATGTCGCCCTGCATCAGCCACTCGAATCCGTCCCGTACGCCGACGATGTCGATGCCCTCGAGTGCCGCGCGAATCGTCGCGGCGCCGATGACGCTGTTGATGCCAGGGGCCGGGCCGCCCGCCACGAGAATGGCAAGCTTCCTGTGATGGTCCACGAGGGCCTCCTCGCTCCATAATAGGACGCCGTGGCGAGGTTACGTGCGCGATAAGGTGATCGATGAGATCCGCCGGGCCTTCGCTTCGACCCCGCGTCCGGGTGACGCATTTCTCGTCGGCAGTCGCGAGGGTTGTGAGCCGGAGGAGTCGGTCGCCCCATTTCGCGGCCGGGAGTGGCAATCGCTCGATGCCGCGCTGCTCGACGCGAACTACACCTCTCTCGGGTTCTTCTCCGAAGGTGGATTCCGGTATTTTCTGCCCGCCTATCTCATCGCGGATGTTCAGCAGGCGTTGCGGACCGCCGATCCGGTATTTCACTTGACCCACGGTTTCGCCGGCTTCGAATCGTCCGTTGAAGCCGGTGGCCGGAAGTGGCAGAGACGCCACGGCGGTGATTCGCTCCTCAATCCCAGACGATACGGCGCGATGTCGTGGCGTGACTACTCGCGGTATCGGCTGTCGGTGTTCAGCCGTGAAGAAGCGAGCGGCATCGTTGCCTACCTGCGCTGGTGCGCCGGCCGGGATGAACACGATCGGCTGGACATCGAACACGCGTTGACCGACTTCTGGCTGGATCGGGCGCAACGCGCGCCGACGGCCGCGGAGCTCGAGGCGCATGTCAAAAACGAGCAGGCCTACGTCGAGGCGTGCATGCGCGACCGCGAGTCGAGCCGCTCGTGACGTGCCCGACTCTGCGCGCGGGGTATCGCGGCGCGTTCAACTGGACCGCATCGATCCGCTTCCTGTCAGCACGCGCGATTGACGGCGTCGAGCGGGTGTGCGGAGAAACCTACGAACGGACCGTTCGCATCGACGCGTCCACCGGCGTTCTCGCTGTGACTCACGATCCTCGCAGCAAGAGTCTGGCGGTCACTGTGACCTCCAGTGGAGTGGACGGCGAACGGGTGCTCGAACGCATCGAACGGATGTTCGACCTCGACGCGGACCTTCCGTCAATCAACGCGTGCCTGGCGCGGGACGCGTTCCTGGCGCCGCTCGTTGCGCGGCGCCCGACGATCCGTGTGGCAGGCGGATGGGATCCGTTCGAGATTGCGATCCGAACCGTCATCGGGCAACAGGTCAGCGTCTCCAGGGCACGGCAGTTGAACGGTGTGCTCGTCGCGCGATGTGGGTCGGTGTTGGGGCTGCGCTACGTGTTTCCGACACCGGAGCAACTCCTGGCGGCCGACTTGCGTTCGCTTGGCATGCCCGGTGCGCGGGTCGAGACGCTCAAGACCGTCGCTTCCGCGGCGACCGCGGACCCGCACCTGTTCGCGCGCGGCGCCTCGCTTGACGAAACCATTGAACGCCTGCGCCGCGTGCGCGGCATCGGTGAATGGACGGCGCATTACATCGCCATGCGCGCGTGCCGTGAGCCCGACGCGTTTCCGGCGAGAGATATCGGTCTGCTGCGTGGAGCAGCTGACCTCCACGGCCGCAGACCCACGCCCGCCGAGCTGACGCGCCGGGCTGAAGCGTGGCGCCCGTGGCGCGCGTACGCCGCCCATCATCTGTGGGCGCTGGATTCAACCGCAAGGGACGGAGTGCAGGCCGAATCCGTCGATGCGACACTGCAGTCATGACACACTTGATCGAGTCCAGCACAGTGGTCCACGCAGCCATGCCACGGTCAACGGAGCCAGACACGATACGGGACCCGCGATGGGCCGCCGTCGTCGCACGCGATCGCTCGGCCGATGGAACGTTCTTTTACTCGGTTCGAACGACCGGCGTGTACTGTCGCCCTTCCTGCGGTGCGCGGCTGGCCAAACCCGCGAACGTGCAGTTCCACGAGACGGCTGCAGATGCGGAACGCGCCGGCTTCCGTCCGTGCCTGCGCTGCAAGCCGGACCAGGCCGCACCCGTCGCAGTCCAGGCCGCCATGATCGCCGCGATCTGTCGAGTGATCGAGTCGGCCGACGAGCCGCCTTCGCTTGTTTCTCTCGCAGCGCGCACGGGTCTCAGCCCGTACCACTTTCATCGCGTCTTCAAATCGGTCACCGGTGTGACGCCGCGCCAGTACGCGGCCGCGCATCGCGCCCGACGCGTACGCGAACAGCTTGCCTCGACGGTGAAGACGGTCACCGAGGCGATGTACGACGCGGGGTTCAATTCGAGCGGACGGTTCTATGAGTCCGCGGCCGACACCCTCGGCATGACCCCCTCCGAATACAGGTCGGGAGGCGAACACAACACGATACGGTTTGCCGTCGCTGACTGCTCGCTCGGCTCGATTCTCGTCGCGCGAAGTGAGCGCGGCCTCTGCGCGATCCTCCTGGGTGATGATCCCGACGCGCTGGTGCAGGATCTGCAGGAGCGTTTTGCGCGCGCCACCCTCGTCGGTGCAGACCGCGAGTTCGAGCAGACGGTTGCCACGGTCATCGGCTTCGTCGAGCAGCCATCGTCGGGGTTGAACCTGCCGCTCGACGTGCGCGGAACGGCGTTCCAGCAGCGGGTCTGGCAGGCGCTTCGCAGGATTCCGGCAGGGCGAACGATGACGTATGCGGCAGTGGCGCGAATCATCGGATCGCCTCGGAGTACGCGTGCCGTCGCTCAGGCGTGCTCGGCAAACGCGATCGCCGTCGCGATCCCGTGTCACCGCGTCGTCAGAACCGACGGATCTCTATCAGGGTATCGATGGGGCGTCGAACGCAAGCGTTCGCTGCTCGAGCGAGAAAGGGCGCGACGAAAATGAAGGGGATCACGGCACATCCGGAGCACCACCACACGCCGGAGGAGGAACGCGCGATTCGCGAAGCCGCGCTCGATGAGACGATCGAGGACACGTTTCCCGCGAGCGATCCGCTATCGACGATTCCCAATCCTGATGACGACGAGGCGTTGGAGAGAGCGAAAGAAAAGAAGGACTGACCCAGGCGGCCGCGATCAGTCGCCGAACAGTTCCTTGTGCGCCCGATCGCGCTCGCGATCGATCTGTTCCGGCGTCGCGCCGAGGCGGCTCATGATGTCTTCGATGAAGGCGAGTGCGACTTCTCCTTCTCCCGTAAAGATCGTGTCGGCCCCGACATCTTTCAGCTCCTGCATGTCGCGCAGGTAGTCGGCCCGGGCGAGGACGCGGATGTCAGGCTTCAGCTCCCGCGCGGCGCGAATGACCTCCGTACTGTTCGCCATCCCCGCTGACGTAAGGATCAAGCTGCCCGCGGTTGCGACGCCGGCGGCCGCCAGTGTTCGGGTCGCGTCGCGTCGCCGTACACCGCGGCGATCCCTTCCTCGCGCAGTGCTCGCACCGAGTCGATGTTCAACTCGACCATCGTCGGTGTGATGCCGGCGTCGGCGAGCAGCCGCATGACGGTGCGACCCGTTGGGCCGGCGCCGATGATGACCGCGCTATGCGCCGGATCCGTGGTGCGCTCGTGCGCCGGTTCGGCTTCCGCCGCGCGCGACTGTGCGCGGTTCAGCAGGCGCGCCAGCCCCGGCCGGCGGGCGATCCACCGTTCGAGCGGGTCGATCAGGCGATACAGCAGCGGGTTCAGGATGATCGACGCGATCGATGTCGCGACGAGCGTGTGCGTGGCATCCTCGGAGAGAATCTTGAGGTCGCGCCCGAGCGTGGCGAGGATGAACGAGAATTCGCCGATCTGCGAGAGCGCGATCGCCACCGTCAGCGCGGACCGGAACGGATACCGCAGCAGCCAGACGATGAACAGCGCGACCAGCGGCTTGCCGACGAGCACGACCGCGAGCGCGCCCAGGATGAGGACCGGTGCTTCGATCAGATGCGCGGGATCGAGCAGCATCCCGACCGAGACGAAGAACAGCACGGCAAATGCGTCGCGCATCGGCAGGGCGTCCGCCGCGGCGCGCAGGCTGTAATCCGAGCGTCCCACGATCATGCCGGCGAGGAAGGCGCCGAGGGCCATCGAAACGCTGAAGACGAGCGCGGACCCTACGGCAATGCCGAGAGCAAGCGCGAGCACTGTCAGCGTGAACAACTCGCGCGATTTCGTCGCCGCCACATGATCGAGCAGCCGCGGGATCACGCGAGTGCCGAAGAACGCCGTGAACGCCACGAGCGCGCCGACCTTGAGCGCGGTGATGCCGGCGTGAGCCACAGTGGCGTCTCGCCGTGCGCTGGATCGAACAGCGCCGGCAGCAGCACGAGCGCGACGACAGTGAAAAGGTCCTCGACAACGAGCCAGCCGACGGCGATATGGCCCGCTTGCGTGTGCAGATCGTTGTTGTCGGCAAGCACCCGAATCAGTACGACCGTGCTTGCGACGCTGAGCGCCATCCCGAACACGAGCCCGCCCGACCAGCCCCAGCCCAGGAGCACGGACAGCAGGGCTCCGAGCAGCGTCGCCACAGCGCTCTGGGCGATGGCTCCTGGTATCGCCACCCGACGGACGGCGAGGAGCTCCTCGAGGTGAAACTGCAGCCCGACGCCGAACATGAAGAGGATGACGCCGATTTCGGCGAGCTGTTCCGCGAGTCCGGTGTTGGCCACGAACCCCGGCGTATACGGTCCGATGAGCGTTCCGGCGAGCAGGTATCCAACGATGGGGGAGAGCCGGAGACGCTGTGTGAAGTACCCGAAGACCAGCGCCGCGCAGAACGCCGCCGTCAGCGTGAGGATCAGGTCATACGAATGCATGCGCTCCTCAGGCTCCGCGAAGATCCGCGACGATGGCGTCGACCAGCGCGTCGACGGGACGGGATGCGTCGAGCGTCAGCGCGTCGTGTGGCGGTTCGAGGTCGGCGAGCTGGCTGTCGAGCATCGCTGGACCCGCTACGTGGGATGTGCGGCGCTCCAGGCGCTGGCGGATCAGCGCTGGCGATGCGGTGAGAAACACGAGACGCACAGCCGATATTCCCTCGGTGAGCGAGTGCCGGTATCGCTCCTTCAGCGCCGAGCAGGCGATGACGGTCGCGGTGTCGTCTGCCTGCGCCTGTTCGATGACGCTGCGGATGCGTTCGAGCCAGGGCTGACGGTCCTCGTCTGTCAGGGGGCGAGCGTGTTTCAGATGAGCGAGGTTGCTGGCGGAGTGCAGGTCGTCCGCATCGCAGAATCGCCAGCCAAGCCGCGCGGCGAGCGCTTGTCCGACCGTAGTCTTGCCGCTGCCGGCGACGCCCATCACGATCACGGTGGTGGCGTGCACGAACAGCTCAGAAGGAACGTCGCCAGAGAGATGCGAAGACCGAGCGCCTGCAGGTCATGGCGCGTCGCGTCGGACATCGCCACCGTGTATCCGTCGGGCAGCATCCAGCGGGAGGCGATGAAGCCGCCGCGCGCGATGCCGAGAGCGAGCAGCAGATTCCATCCGCCGTCGCGTTTCCAGTCGTACCTGAAGAAGGAAAGCCGCGACGGAAGCGTAGCCGTGCAGAGGTGACGCAGATTGGCGGATATGCCGAACGGTTTTCCGCCGAGCAGCAACAGCAGCGGGACGATCAGGCCGATGAGCGGCCCCGCAACGTACCAGGGCCATGGCGCCGTGAGCAGGTCCATGACGGCCTCTTGTGGTGCCAGCAAACGAGCCCCGGTGCTACGGCTTCTGGACCGAGTAGACCTTCGTCTTCCCCTGCTTGTCGAAGGAGAGCACATCGTATGGATGCGCCTTCATCCCCGAGACCTCCATGCCCGGAGAACCGAGCGGCATGCCGGGAACGGCGAGCCCGAGCACTTTTGGTTTCTCCGCAAGGAGCCGCTTCACTTCGGACGGCGGCACGTGGCCTTCGATGGTGAAGCCGGCGACGCGAGCCGTATGGCAGGATTTCGCTGCCTCGGGCACGCCATATCGCGCCTTGATCGTCTGGAGCTCAGCGTCTTCCATCTCGGTGACATGCACGGTGTAGCCCGCCTTGCGCATGTGCTCGACCCACTTCGCGCAGCACCCGCAGGTGGGTGATTTGAAGACGTCGACGGATGTCTGCGTCTTCTGCGCCTGTGCAGACAGCGCCGGTGGAACGCAGAGCACCAGTGCCGTCATGATGACGAACAGTTTGTGTTTCACGCTCCCATTGTATGGCAGCGGGCACGACGAACGGCGTCGGCTATTTCTGGTAGGTCACCGTGACGGTGTAGGTGACGCTCGGGGTGATTTGTCCACCCGAGACGCAGCTGTTCGGCAGCAATTTCAAGTTCTGCGTCTGATCTCCAATGCGCGATCCGTTCAGCGTCTGCCCGACCTCGATCTTCTGCTGGTTGATGGAGCAGTTCCGATTGTCGATGCCGTTGGCGCAGACCTGAATACTGAGCGCCTGCGCGGGGTCGGTCGTCTGCACGAGCCGTGTGCTGATCGCTCCTTCGCGCGCCGTGAAGTTGTGACTGTCTCCTCCGCACGATCCCGGTCCCGACTGCGTCGTCGTTCCCGAGAAGCTCTCCGTCGTCGTGACCGGCGGCGTCGTGACCGCAGGATTTGAAGATCCGCCGCAGGCGCAGGCCAGGGCGAGGAGTGAAGGGGTAAGGGACCGCCGCCGGGATCGCATGGCCGGGTTATACCATCCAGCCATGCGCGGCACTATCAGCGGATTGCGCGGCGGCGACGCCGAGCTATCGGAGATGCTTGTTGAAGAACTCGAGCGTGCGCGTCCACGCGAGTTTCGCCGCCTCGGGATCGTAGCGAGGTGTCGTGTCGTTGTTGAACCCGTGCTGCGTGCCCGGATACGTGAACGCCTGGTACGGGACCGTGTGCTCCTTGAGGATGGCCTCGTACGGAGGAAAGCTCCCGTTGACGCGCTGATCGTTCTCCGCGAAGTGGAGCAGCAGTGGCGCTTTGATCTTCGCGGCGTCTTCGGCCGAAGGCGCCGTTCCGTAGAAGGGAACGGCACCGGCGAGCTGTGGAACGCGCGTCGCGAGTGTGTTGGCCATCGCCCCGCCCCAACAGAAGCCCACCGCGCCGACCTTACCCGTGCAGTCCGGACGCTTCATCAGCCACTCCGTCGCCGCGACGAAGTCTTCACGCGTCTTTGCCTGATCGAGTTTTGGAAACAACTCGCGCGCCTTGTCCTCGTCGCCGGGGTACCCCCCGAGCGGAAACAGCGCGTCGGGGGCAAAGGCCATGAAATTCTCGAGCGCGAGCCGGCGTGCGACGTCCTCGATGTGCGGGTTCAGCCCCCGGTTCTCGTGAACGACCAGGATGCCGGGCAGCTTGCCGGTCGCGGTCGCCGGGCGCGCGAGATAGCCGCGCATCTTCCCGTAGCCCTTTGGCGAGTCGTATTCGACGTACTCGGCTTTGAGCCGCTTGTCGTCTTTGGGCACCTGCTGCGCCTCGGCGAACTTCGGCGCGAGGGCGTCGAGCAACATTCCAGCGGTCATGCCGCCTATGGCGAACTTCGCCGCGCGGTCGAGAAAGCCGCGGCGATCGATGTCGCCGTGCACGTATGCGTCGAAGAGGATGAGCAGGTCCTGGTCGAAATCTGCGGCGCTCTTGCGCTCCATCGGTATCACCTCCAGAAGAGAGCAAGATACAGCAAAATACGTGAATGGACACGCGCCACCATCCGCATGCGGGGCAGCCGATCCGCCGTCAGGGCCCCGCGACCGCGCAGGCGCGCATCGCGGTGATCCTCGTTCACGGGCGCGGCGATTCGGCCTCCGGGATTCTCGCCCTCGCCGACACGCTGGATCTGGCGGATGTCACATGGCTCGCGCCGCAGGCGTCGGGCCATACGTGGTACCCGTATTCGTTCCTCGCGCCCATGGAACGGAATCAGCCAGGGATCGACTCAGGGCTGCTGGTTCTCGAGGGTCTCGTCGCGATGCTCGACGCGGAAGGCATCGATTCCTCCCGCCTCGCGGTGATGGGTTTCTCGCAGGGCGCGTGCCTCGCGCAGGAGTTCGCCGCACGCCACGCACGCCGCTATCACGCGGTGATCGGGCTGAGCGGAGGCCTGATCGGCCCGCCCGGGACGCCGCGCAACTACGCGGGGGCCTTCGATGCCACGCCGGTGTTCCTCGGATGCAGTGACATCGATCCGCATATTCCCGTCGAGCGCGTCCACGAATCTGCGGACGTCTTCAAGCGGATGAACGCTGTTGTTGATGAGCGGATCTATCCCCGCATGGGACACACGGTCAACGCGGATGAGATCGATGCAGTGCGCGCGCTCCTGATCTGACATCTGGCATTCGAAGTTGACACCGAGGGCAGGCGACCTCTGCGCACTGTCCGTCTTGTGGGACGCGTGACGTCGCCTTCTAACGCGTCTTCGCTCGTCAGCTGTGAAACTGCGCGGCAATTCAGCAGCGATCCTCTGGCACGGCGGTAGCACGTGCGGCGCGCGGAGGAGAGGGATGCGTTCTTTCCTGACAGATATCCGGTACGGCGCCAGGCGACTGGCCGCGCAGCCTGGATTCTTCACGCTCGCCGTAATCACCCTGGCGCTGGGCATTGGCGCGACGACGGCAATCTACTCGGTGATCGACGCGTTGATCCTTCGGCCGCTGCCGTATCCGCGGCCGCTGGTGCAGTTTCATCGGGTGCAGTCCGGCGATTTCATGGTGCCGTCGCTGCCTCACGCGCACTTCAGCGAGTGGCGACAGCATCCCGAGCTCTTCGAGCGCGTCGAAGCTTACAGTCCCGGATCTCACGTATTGACTGGTGGCGGCGAGCCGAAAGGGATTGGCACCACCGCGGTCACGGCTGGTCTGATGGAGATGATCGGCGCGACGGCGCAGCTCGGTCGCACGCTGCAGCCCGCCGACAGCGAGCCGGGTCGCCAGACGGTGGCGGTGATCGCCGACACTCTGTGGCGCGAACAGTTCGGCGCTGACCCGGCTGTCATCGGTCGAACCATTCATCTCGACGACAAGGCCTACGAGATCGTTGGCGTAATGAAGCGCGGATTCCGCTTCCCCTACGGCAATCGGCTCGCGTGGGTACCGTTGTCGGCCGAAGCGCCCAGGCCCGGCACCAGATCCCCGCGCTATGAGACGGTCGCCATTCTCAAAGCCGGCGTCACGATGGCGCAGGCGCAGAGCCGCATCGACGTGATCGCCGCCGCACTCGCGACCGAAAAGCCGGTCCCTGGCGGCTGGCAGAGTCGCCTCCGCCCGTTCCAGGAGAGACGTATCAACCGGCCGGTGGAACGTGCGCTCTACATGCTCTTCGGAGCGGTCGCCGTCGTGCTGCTGATCGCCTGTGCGAATCTCGCGAACCTGCTGCTCGTGCAGGGATCAGGCCGCGAGCGCGAGGTCGCTGTCCGCGCGGCCCTGGGCGCGCGTCGCGGACGGCTGATCAGGCAATTCCTCACCGAGACGCTGGTGCTGGCCTTCGCCGGTGGGATCGCCGGTGTCTGTTGCGCGTTGTGGGGTGTCGACCTGCTTGCGCGGATCGCGCCGGAAGACATGACCTTTCTCAGCCTCAATGACATCGCGGTGGACCGACGCGGGCTGCTGTTCGCAGTTGTGCTGACGCTCTTCACCGCGCTGTTGTTCGGGATGTGGCCCGCCCTTCGCGGCTCGCGTCTCACGCTGGACGATGCGATGAAGTCGGGCGCGCGAGGATCGTCGGGATCCGGCCGCCACCAGCGTTTGCGAAATGGATTCGTGATCGCGCAGCTTGCGCTGTCCGTGATGCTGCTCGTCGCCGGCGGACTGCTCGGACGCACCTTCATCGGGCTGACAGGCGTCGATCCGGGCTTCAAACCGGATGGACTCATTGCCGCGGATTTGTCGCTTCCGCCCTGGAAGTATGCGACGCCTGAATCGCAGCGGGCCTTTTATGGCCTCGCCATCGAGCGGCTCTCAGCGATCCCGGGTGTCGAAGCGGTGACGCTCGCAGGGGGCATGCCCCCCGATGGGGGCAGCATCTCTTTCGGGATGAAGTTCGAGATCGACGGACGCGGCATCGTTCTCGACGATCCGTCTCTCGTCATGCCGTTCACCGAAGTGCAGCCTGACTACTTCTCCGTGCTCGGCATACCGCTGCTCGCCGGCCGTTCGTTCAGCGCCGAGGACCGTCTGGGTGGACCGCCCGTCATCGTGATCAATGAAGCGATGGCGCGGCGCTTCTGGGGTGAGCCGCAGCGCGCGATCGGGCAACGCCTTCGGACCAGCAGCCGCGCGCCTTTCGCCACGATCGTCGGTGTCGCGGGAGACGTGTTTCAGTTCGATCATTCGAAGCCGCAAGGAACATTCGCGACCTACCACGCGCTCAGTCAGCAATCTTCGCTTGCCGGCCAGCAGACGCTGATCCTGCGGGTCGCCTCAGGGGCTGCGCTGCCGGTGGATGCCATTCGGCAGCAGATCTGGTCCGTCGATCCTTCGCAGGCGATCTACGGGACCGCATCGGCACGCGACATGTACTACGACTTCTTCGCCACGCCGCGGTTCTACGCGGTGCTGATGGCGGTGTTCGCGGGGATCGGCCTCTGCATCGCTGCCGTCGGTCTCTACGGAGTGCTCGCGTACTCGGTCGCGCAGCGCACGCGGGAGTTCGGCATCCGATTCGCGCTGGGCGCGCGCCGTGAAGACATCCTGCGGCTCGCGCTCGGGCAGGGAGCGCGCGTGACAACCGTCGGGATCCTGGTCGGCGCCGCCGCAAGCCTGCTCGTCACGCGTGCGCTCGCGTCCATAGTCATCGGCATATCGCCTGCGGACCCGCTCACCTACCTGACGATGATCCTGGTCCTCGCGGTCGTCGCGTGGTTTGCGAGCTGGGTGCCGGGCCGCCGCGCCGCCAAAGTGGATCCCGCCGTGGCCCTGCGGCACGAATGAGGAGCCAGGAGCTCCCAGCTCCTGCGTGGCCCGCTAGGGCGCGGCCATCGGCGGTACGGCGACATCCACGCATACCTCTTCCGCCATCTCGCCGTAGTCGTCGTACTCGTCGTAGTCCTCGAAAGCAGATGTCCGGCCTCGGCGGAGGCCTCGCAGCGCGAGCATCGCACCCGTGACGATCGCCCCAACAGCCGCCCATGGAACCACCGCGTCTGGCTTGATGCGCTGCCGCATCTCCTCGATACGCCCTGCGGGCGAGAGACGGTGCTCGAGCTCGTAGAGCTTGCCTTTGAGCGACGCGCGCGTCGCTTCGATGTTTCGCTCGATTTCTGCCGGGGTCCTGTCGTCCAGTTCGGTCATCGTCATTGGAAGGTCTCCTTCACTGTGGTAAGCGTGCGGGGCATCGCGTGCACGCGATGGAACGAGCGGCGTGCGCCGAGGGCGAGGACGAGGCCGATGACGGTCAGGACGGCGGCCATCACGCCGAATCCGGCCCAGTAGGGCAACTGGAATGCTGCTGTGATGGCCAGTGCCACCGACACCAGCACGAACATCGCTGCGAACCACAGCGCGACACCGGCGGCACCCGCCTGGACCGCGCCTGCTGCCAACTTCGAGAACTCCTCGCGAACCTCGGCCTTTGCCAGCGCGAGCTCTTCCCTGAACAACTCCCGCACGTCATCTATGGCGCTGCGGACCAGGCCGGTGACCGAGGAAGATGATGCCTGTGTCATGTGTTGCCTCCTGCACCCCATGAATGCAAGTTGTGGTGACACAGCGGTATCCGCTGAGCGACCTGGTCGGTTAGCGCGTGATGGGGCAGCCCTCCGCCGACGTCCATGTACGATTCTTCCGTCCTCAACGTTATAAGTATCAAGGCCGCTGGTCGCGCCCTGCGCCAATCCTGAGAGGCGTTATGTATCCCAAGCGTCACATGCGGTGGGGAACGCGTGCCGTGCTCGTGACCCTGGTTGTAGTTGCGTGCAGCGACAGTTCACGGCCGACAACTCCGTCGCCTCCAGTAACGACGACGGCTGCCATCGTCCGGCTGGAACTCAGGGGACCCGATACAGTCCATATCGACGAGACGGAGCAGTTCACCGTCACCGCGGTGCGGTCGGACGGCTCGACGACCGATGTGACCAGCCAGGCCTCGTGGAATTTCGCGTCAGCGCTCTTGACCATGTCGACACCAGGACGGTTGACCGGTAAGGCAAAAGGAGAGACGACCATGTCGGTCGCGACCGGCGGCCGCAGTGCTTTGAAGTCTGTGATCGTCGTTCCGGCGGGAACCTACCGGCTCAAAGGCGTTGTCCGTGACGCCGGCGTCATCGTCGGCGCGCACGTGCGCATCGAGAACGCGTCCCTGGGGACCGTCGAGCTCGATGCCGCTGACGGCCAGTACGCCGTGTTCGGAGTCGCGGGAGAGACGCGTATCACGGTGACCAAAAATGGATACCTGGAAGAAAACAGGACCGAGTCGATCGGTGAGCATCGCATCATCAACATCGACCTGTCGCTGGCGAGATCCCGCGCGGACATCACCGGGACGTACACGCTCCGGGTCACCGCTGCTGAAAGCTGCGGCACGTTGCCCGACGATGTGCGCTCCCGCACCTACACCGCGTCCATCGCGCAGAATGGCGCCGAACTGACCGTCACGCTGTCCGGGCGAGAGTTCGCCACGGACCGCGGACGAACGCTGAACCAGTTCAGTGGCTTTCTCGAGGCTGAGCGTGCGATCTTCCACTTCTCCGACATCTTCGGTTTTTACTACTACTACTTCTACACGCCCGACATCCTCGAGTTCGTCTCCAACAATCAGTACTTCGGGTGGGACGGCATGGCCGCGGCCTCGCTTTCCCGGGACCGTGTTGCCGGAACGCTGGACGGCCTGGTGAGCACTTTCACCGGTCCCCCATTTCGTCCCGCGCTCCGTTGCCGGTCGAACCAGCATCGCTTCGAGTTGTCACGGTGAGCGGCATGAGACGAATCGCGCTCCTCGTTTCCCCAGTGCTGCTACTCGCGGCCGTAGCGGCCTCGGTCAAGACCATGCCTCAGGGCAGCCACGTTGCCGGTGTGGTGATCGTGACGCTCGACACGACGCGTGCAGACCATCTGTCGCCGTACGGATTCATGGACGCGCGAATGCCACATCTCGAACGACTCGCTCGCGAGGGAATGCTGTTCAATCGCGCGCTGACGGTTGCGCCGCTGACGCTGCCCGCCCACACCAGCATCCTCACGGGGCTGCTGCCTGCGTCACATGGCGTACGCGACAACGCGGACGGGCCGCTCGCGGAACGTTACACGACACTGGCGGAAATGCTCCAGCAGCGCGGTTTCCGGACAGGAGCATTCGTGGGCTCGATCGTCCTGCAGGCCGACCGCGGGCTGTCGCAGGGATTTGCGACCTACCAGGATGTTCGGCGGACACAAACCACGTTCACTCGCCAGCGACCCGGCAACGAAGTGATGAACGAGGCCATCGCCTGGCTCGAGCAGAATTCCAAAGAACGGTTTTTGCTCTGGGCGCATCTGTACGACGCACACGCGCCATACGATCCGCCGGAACCGTATCGCTCGCGCGTGGCGGACCCGTACGTCGGCGAACTGTTGTTTCAGGATGCACAGATCGGTCGCCTCCTCGATGCGCTCGATCGCCTGAAGCTCAGAGAGAACACGATCGTGGTGGTCGTTGGCGACCATGGCGAAGGGCTGGGCGAGCACGGCGAGGCGATGCACGGGGAGCAGCTTTACGACAGCGTGCTGCGTGTGCCGTTCATCGTACGCGCGCCCGGTGTCCGGCCGGGCACCGTCACGGATGTCGTGCGTCTGGTCGACGTGCTGCCGACGGTCGTGTCGCTCCTGGGCATTCCCGCGCCCGCGAGCGACGGTGTGAGTCTACTGCCCGCACTGCATGGGGAGCACATGGACCTCGAGGCGTATGCGGAGTCGTTGTATCCGGCCCGTCTTGGAGGAGAGCCGCGCCGTGCGCTGAGCGATGGCCGATTCAAGCTCATTCTCGGCGGCGGCGCGGAGCTCTACGACCTGGATCATGATCCTTTCGAACAACGGAACCTGATCATCGATCGCCCGCGAACGGCGAACGCGATGCGCACGCGCCTGGCGCAGCTCACACGCGTGGACGATGCCTCACGTCTTCGCGCGCAGCGTGTCTCGCCGGAATTGCGCGAGCGCCTGGCAGCGCTGGGCTACGTCGACGGCGCACGTCACTCGCGGTAGCGATCCGCGTCAGATCCCTTGCAACCGGATCGCGCTCGGCGGGATAATCCGCCTTCCGCGTCGCCAAATGGGCGATGTCGGCCTGTTCCGGGCCGAACCGACGGGCAACATGAGCCGACAGCTCTTTCACCTCGCTTTCACCGCGGTGCTGGTCGTGGGTACCGCCGGTGCGGGCGCCCAGAGCCCGACGCCAGTTTCCGGCGTCTGGGAGTCCGTCGCCGTACCCGGCGGCTTTGCCGCGCTCCAGCAGACGACCCACACAGCCGGTACGGCCGACGACTGGCGCGTCGTTCCTCTTGCGATCGAGCTCTCGTATACAGGATTGGATGGGCTGCGCACGGTCAGGAACATTGCCGCGTACGCCGCGGTGCTTCGTCGATTGCACCAGCAGGCGGGCGCCGTCTCGGCCGATCGCGTGCTGTCGCTGTCGGCTGCTGGGCAGAAGCGCGCAGCGGTCGACACCCTCCTCGAAACGCTCGGGCTCGAATTCGATCGCGATCGACGAACGGTCAAGCCTCGCGCCGATCGCGAGGCGGTCGAGAGAACGCGGGTGTTCGAACGCGCAGGCCTGCCGATGAGCGATCTCGCGGATCGCTTGAACGCCGGTGCCGCGGTGTCGCTGTCGACGCGCGATGGCATGGCGCCGCTTCCGCTCGGCGCCGCTTTCTGGCAGGAACGATTCGATCCCAGGCCGCCTCCGCAGGATCTGCTCTGGGCCATACTCTCCAGCCGGGAAATGGCCTCGCTCTACTACGCACTGCTCGGTTTCGACGAGGCCACGCTGGCGGCCGCCGCGAGCAACGCGGACCTGTCTGCAGCCCTCGTTCGCCACGCACTCGTCGTTCCGATCGTCGTTCCCGCGTTGCGGGTGGAGAATGGCCGCGTCGTTGCCCCCGGCGGAGCCGAAGCGGCGGCGATGTGGGCGGATCTGGTGGGCAAGCGGCTGGACCGCCCCGCGGATTTCGTCAACAGTCTTCTCGCGGCGGATGGAGGTCGGCTCGCGTACTTTTATCGCACCCTCTCCGTGCTGCCGCACGTTCCGATCACCGCGGACCGCGAACATCTCCGACGGCTCTATTCGGCATTCGCCGGGGCATTGCGGGAGTGGCGCCCCGATGCGATGTCGCAGCCTCCGTACCCTGGACCCGCCGACGTGCTCATAGATCTGGTAGTGAACGCGGACGGCACTCTTGCCGGGGCGCCGTGGCGCGATTTCTGGCGCCGCGTCTTCGAATCGGATGCATGGCCGTCCGACCCTGCGCGCGACGTTGCACAAGTTGATCCTCGCCGTCTGCTCGATGCGGCCGAGCTGCTGACGCTTCTTTGCCCGAACGGTTGCGACATGCGGCGGATGGCGACATTCGCGCTCATTCAGCGTGAGTTCCCGCAGCCTGCCGCCGATCTGGCGCCGACATTGTTGGCGGCCGCGCGCGCGCGTCTTCGCTATCCGTCGCTCGCTCTCGAGATCGCGCGAATGAAGGTGGGGGATCCGTTGCTCTACACGCGTCTCGGAGCGTCCGCGGCGCGAATCGACGGGTTGCCGCAGCCGCAGCAGGCCGTCTCGCTCGTGCAACTGCAGTCGGCCATTGCGCTGCTTGCGCGCTTGCGGTCGGTCGGCGCGCCGGCGGAAATGATCCGCGACAAAGTAACGGAGCTCGCGTCCCTGCCGGTCAGCCCTGATGGATTCGAGGGCGGCGTCGCCCGCTGGATCGGTCAGCTGTTTCAGGCCGCCGCGGACGAGAGTGTCGACGATGTCGCGATCCGATCGCTGGCGGGTGCGCCCTGGCTGCCGCCGGGGCCTGCACTGGAGTGGGAAGGCATCAAGTATCGCGTCGATATTGCGACGACGGAAGAATCGCGCATCCACGCCATCCGTGAGAAGTTTTCCGCCAATGTCCTGTCTGCCGCCACGACGCTCGTACGCATCGCCGATACTCTGCCGGACGCCGTTGCCTCCGGATCCGTGGAGGCTTCTCTCGCCGTACTCACCGAGACGCTCAATGCGGCCGACCCTGTCGACGACGTCTCATGGACGGGAGAATCGGCGACGCTGGAGTCATTTCGAGGCGTGCCGCGAGAGGTGACGAGCACGGTTGGCAAGGCCCGTCCGTCGGATCGAGGACGCATCGAACGCGCCATGCGGACTGTCCGGGCAGCGGCTGACGTGATCGCCGCGGATGCGCTGGCGGCTCTGGTCTATGCGCTCACGATCCAGGATCCCGACAATCCCTTCACGATGACGCGCGAATTGCCGCGACGGCACCATCTGCAACCCGAAGGCGTGGGCGGCAACCGCGTGAGCCCGTGGGAACTCCCCGTGGAACGCGTGCCAGACCGTGCGAGGCGCTATATCAGCGGATCGCTCCTCGGCCTTGCCGCGGGGGTGCCGCAGTTGCCGGTGCGCCGGCTGGCCGCCGGGCGTCCGAATGACGAGCCGAACATATCTGTACTCGTCGCAACGGAACTGCAACGCAGCGCCGCCCTCGCCGCGCCATGGACCGTCGCCGAAGAGGATCTCGCCGCGATCCATGCGGCACGTATGCGGGGGACGGCGATCCTCGAAGCGACCCATGACGGATCGAGCCTCGAAGCATTCATCTCGAAGGCCGGTATCTCGGGGCCGCGTGCCGGATGGCTGCGCTGGTCCATGGGGCGCGGTCAACCGGTGGCCGACCTGATGACGCTGGAAGATCTCGTACGTGCCGGCGGCCTCGACAAACGGTCCTGGTCGTGGGGCGTAAGCGCGCCGCGGGCGACATGCCTCTGCCTGACCCTGCCAGCCGTCACCTGGGAGATGCAGGGCATGCCGCGCCAGCCGGAGGCGGCCGCCGTGACGATTGTCGAGCCGGCGTTTCGAATCGCGATCGAGATCCACGAACGCCGCCTGCCGGCGGCGCTGGCGGCGGGTGTACTCGCGTTGGTCATGACCGATGTGATCGAGCGATCGACTCTGCCGCACCACAGCGATGTGCCGACGATTGGCCGGTATGTGCGGGGGATGCCGCCCTCACGTTTTGACGATTACATTGCCGCCGTCGCGGCGCGTGGTCCGCTGGTCCCTGTGGCAGACGAAGCGAAAGCAGATCGATGATGACATGGCCCGTGGCCGCGGGTGTCGTACTGACGGGTCTGGCGCTGGTGGCACAGACGCCGCCACCGAAGCTGGAAGTCACGTCGCCGCTCGATGGTGAGTACGTGAGCGGCATCCTCAAAATGGAGGCTCGTCTCGTGCCGCTGGCGGCGGAGCGCGATATCAGCAGCGTTACCTTTCAGGTGGAGGACAAGATCGTCTGCACGGTCGTGAAGCGCCCGTGGACGTGTATGTGGAATGCAGGACCGGCGATACGAAAGCACCAGTTCCGCATCGCTGTCGATTTCACCAACGGCCAGCCGCGGCTGGTCAAGGTCGTTCGTACGCTCGGAGTCGATACGGGCCAATCGACCGGTGTCAGCGCGGTGCAGGTCACCGCGACGGTGAAGGATGGCGGTGGCCGGTTCGTATCCGGCCTGCGTCCTGCCGATTTCAAGGTGTTCGAGGCGGAGGCGCCGCAGATCATCACCGGCTTCGCGGCCGAGAAGGCGGAGGTCACCGTCGCCCTGGCACTCGACACGAGCGGCAGCATGTCGCAGGCGCTGCCCGCCGTGAAGGTCCAGGCCAAGGAGTTTCTGCGCCTGCTGCCGGCCACCTGGCCGACGCCCGTTCTCGCATTCGATAACTCCGTGTTCGTCATCTCACCCGCGGGCGCGCCGTCCGAGGAGCGGGCGCGGACCATCGATCTACTCAAGGCCTGGGGGGGCACGGCCCTCTACAACGCGGTCATTCGCGCGCTGCGGGAGGTCGAAGCGGGCGAGGGGCGCAAGGCCATCGTCGTGTTCACCGATGGCGACGATCGCAACAGCACTGTCGACATCAACGAAGTGCGGAGCGCCGTTGAAGCCAGTGACGCGGTCGTGTATTTCGTCGCCTCAGGAGAAGCCGCGCGTAACCGCCCGATGATGCGGGCGGTCGAGGAGCTCGCCGAGATCAGTGGCGGGCGCGTGCTGCGCGTCCAGTCTGACGAAGACACGCAAAAGGCATTTACGGAGATTCGCGAGGAGATCCGCAACCAGTACCTGCTCACGTACGTGCCGGTGAGGCTCGCGGCGCCGGGCACGAGGCGTCCCCTCTCGGTGAAAGTCAGTTGTGACGGCTGCCGCGTCCGCGCGCGCAAGTGGTACGTGGTGAGCGGCCCTAGGGAGTAGGGATTCCTCAGCTTCTGCAACCGCGTCTCTGCGGGCTCTGCCTCCTGCCCGGCCTCTGCGTCCTCTTTTCTGATCCGTCTGCCACGCGGCGATAGACTGGGCACCGGACGCCGATCGCGGGAGTCCTAAGAGGAGCCATGGAACCGAAGACGCCGCCACAGAACAAGCCGACGCCGCTGAAGATGTCAGATGTACAGCTCGTGACCGATCCCGTCTGCGGCATGCGGATCGATCCGTCGACGGCGAAAGGCGGACACTACGACTACGACGCGACGCGTTATTACTTCTGCAATCCGTCGTGCCGCACGCGCTTCGCGTCCGATCCGGGCAAGTACCTGCACGCTGGTGCCACTCCTGATCACGCGGAGATGCACGGTAACGGGCACGCCGCGCACGCTGGCGCACACGCTGCCGCAGCCCCCACCTTCAGGTCGGGCGATAGCGGCACTGTCTACTTCTGTCCGATGGATCCCGAGGTGCGCCAGGATCATCCCGGGTCCTGTCCGAAATGCGGGATGGCACTGGAGCCCGATCTGTCGACCGCGCCTTCGACGCGCGTCGAATATACCTGCCCGATGCACCCCGAGATCGTGCGCAGCGAGCCGGGGAACTGTCCCATTTGTGGCATGGCCCTCGAGCCGCGCACCGTGACGCTCGAGGAACGAGCGAACCCCGAGCTCGCCGACATGACGCGCCGGTTCCGGTTCGGCGTTGCCCTCGGCTTGCCGGTGTTCCTCTTGACGATGGGCGACATGGTGCTTGGCATGGGGCTCGGCGGGCGCGTCGACCTGCGCATAACGAACTGGATCGGTCTGGTGTGCGCGACGCCGGTGGTGCTCTGGGCCGGATGGCCGTTTTTCGAGCGCGGGTGGGCATCGATCGTCAACCGTCACGCGAACATGTTCACGCTCATCGCGCTCGGCGTTGGCGCGGCGTACATCTTCAGCGTCGTCGCCACCATTGCGCCGCGGGTCTTTCCCGAAGGCTTCCGTGTACACGGTGTGGTCGAAACCTATTTCGACACGTCGGTGGTGATCACGGTGCTGGTGCTGCTCGGTCAGGTGCTCGAACTGCGTGCGAGAGGACGCACGAGCGCGGCGATCCGCCACCTTCTCGGTATGGCGCCGAAGACGGCACGAGTGATCCGCGACGGCTCGGAAACGGACATCCCTATCGCGCATGTGCAGGTCGGCGACATCCTTCGGATCCGCCCGGGTGAGAAGGTCCCGGTCGACGGTGTCGTGGTTGAAGGGCGCAGCGCCGTGGACGAATCGATGGTCACCGGTGAGCCGATCCCCACCGAGAAAGAGCCCGGCACCCGGGTGACGGGGGCGACGATCAACGGAACGGGGTCGTTGACCATGAAGGCGGAGCGTGTCGGGAGCGACACGCTGCTCGCGCAGATCGTGAAGATGGTGGGGGAGGCGCAAAGGACGCGCGCACCGATTCAGCGGCTCGCCGACGTGATCTCGTCGTACTTCGTGCCGGCGGTCGTGGTCATCGCGATTGCCGCGTTCATTGCCTGGGCCGTGTTCGGGCCCGAGCCCCGCCTGGCGCTTGCGCTGCTCAGCGCGGTTGCCGTGTTGATCATCGCCTGTCCGTGCGCGCTGGGTCTGGCGACACCGATGGCGATCATGGTCGGCACGGGCCGCGGCGCCGCAGCCGGCGTCCTCGTCCGCCACGCCGAGGCGCTGGAGCGACTCGAGAAGGTCGACACGCTCGTCATCGACAAGACGGGCACGCTGACGGAAGGCAGGCCGCGACTCGTGCACGTGGCCGCCTCGGCTCCCTTCACGGAACCGGACGTGCTGCGATTTGCCGCCGCGATCGAACAACCAAGCGAGCATCCTCTCGCCGCCGCCATCATGGCCGGCGCCCGCGAGCGCGGCATCGACGTGCCGAAGGCCTCGCATTTCGAATCCTTGACCGGACTGGGAGTCTCGGGAACCGTCGAAGGCCGTCAGGTTCTTCTCGGAAACCGCAGACTGCTCGAGACCCACCGCATCGATGTCACTGCGCTGACCACTGATGCGGATCGCCTCCGCGCAGAAGGGCAGACGGTGATGTTTCTGGCCATTGATGGCATGGCCGCGGGCACCATCGGCGCGGCCGATCCGCTCAAGGCGACGACCGCCGACGCCATCGCGGCCCTGCATCGCGAGGGCCTGCGCATCGTGATGCTGACAGGCGATAACGAGCGGACGGCGCGCGCGGTGGCGGCGAAGCTCGGCCTCGACGAGGTCATCGCCGAAGTGCTGCCGGACCAGAAGCGGGCGGCCGTGCAGCGTCTGCAGCGCGAGGGTCGGTCGGTTGCCATGGCAGGAGACGGCATCAACGACGCCCCCGCGCTTGCCGAAGCCTCAGTGGGTATCGCGATGGGTACCGGGACGGACGTCGCCATGGAAAGCGCGGGCGTCACGCTCGTGAAGGGGGACCTTCGCGCGATCGTCCGGGCGCTTCGACTGAGCCGCGCGACGATGAAGAACATCCGGCAGAACCTGTTTCTCGCGTTCGTTTACAACGCGATCGGGGTGCCCGTGGCCGCCGGTGTCCTGTATCCGTTCACCGGACTGCTCATCAGCCCCATCTGGGCCAGCGCCGCCATGACCTTCAGTTCCGTCTCCGTGATCGCCAACGCTCTCCGTCTGCGTCGCCTCCACCTCTGATCGTCCCTGTATTCCGCGGCGCAACCCTTGCCCCTCCCTTTCCGTCTAACCGCGATATATAGTTCTCCTGTATATAGGAGCCCAGCAGATGCAGAGCCGCCGCGCCATCGACGAGGCCAAGAAGGGAAGCGCCGAGGTGGTCATTCTGGCCATCGTCGAGCGTGAAGCCCAGCACGGGTATCAGATCTCCAAGCTGATCGA
The DNA here is from genome assembly GCA_035537955.1 of Vicinamibacterales bacterium. GTDB lineage: Bacteria > Acidobacteriota > Vicinamibacteria > Vicinamibacterales > 2-12-FULL-66-21 > JACDCA01. Next base: position 22,538 of record DATLLF010000163.1, read on the forward strand.
GTTGCGAACAGGGGGCAGCCTCACGTTCACACTGGCTTCGCTCTACGCGACGCTGTACCGCCTCGAGGATCGTGGCTGGATAAAAGGACGCTGGGTCGAGAAGGCCGGCCAGCGGCGGCGATGTTATTACCGGATCACCGAGGCCGGCCGGAAGGTCCTGGCCGAACAACGTGAAGACTGGAGCCGGTTCGTCGCGGCGCTGGGGCAGGTTGCCGGCGTGAAGTACGCGTAGTTTCGGCTCTCGGCTCTCGGCTTCCGGCTTCCGGCTTCCGCGACAGAGGAATCACTCATGGAATCGCAACGCAACTGGAAGGCGCTCGTCGTCAGGCAGGCGCAGGCGACTGGTGCCGGGGACCTCCCGCGGCACACCATCGATGAACTCGCGGCGCATCTCGAGGACATCTATGCCGATGCGCTGAAAGCGGGCCGCACGGAAGCCGACGCCTACAGGGCGGCGGAAGCTGCGCTTCTCGAGAGTGCGGCGGCGCTGCCGACGGTGCCGCGTCCGCGCACGCGGCGGCCGGACGCGCGGCCGCCCCAGGAGATCGCCGCCGGCGGAAGGATCACGGGTATTGGTGGCGACCTGAGATTCGCGTGGCGTCAATGGAAACGCTCGCCGTCGTTCGCGGCGGTCGCCATCCTCACGCTGGGCCTCGGCGCCGGTGCAGCCACTGCCATCTTCAGCATCGTCGACACCGTCCTGCTGCGGCCGCTGCCGTTTCGCGAGCCGGATCGGCTCGTGACGATCTGGGAGACCAACGCCGAGAAAGGGCTCCCCAGAGAGCGGCTCTCGCCGGTCAACTTCATGGACTATCGCGCCACGCAGTCCGCCTTTTCGGACGCGGCGGCGTGGTGGCGGCCCGAGATCAATCTCGCGGAGCCGCGGCTCGAACCGATTCGCGTGAGCACGATCGAGACGAGCGCGAATTTATTCGATCTGCTCGGGGTGTCGACGCAGCTCGGGCCCGGCTTTCCGCAGCAGGGTCCCTTCAACTCGCGCGATCTCATCGCCGTCATCAGCGATCGTCTGTGGCGTCAGCGTTACAGCGCTGACCCGTCGGTGATCGGCAAGCCCATCGAAGTGAACAACGGCTCCTACACGATCGCTGGCGTGATGCCGCCGCGGTTCAACTTCCCCGACGACGTCGATCTCTGGCTGCGACTGAGTTGGGACTACACGCTCCATAGTCGCGGCGCACACTTCACCGAAGCGGTCGCGCGGCTGCAGCCGGGTATCACTGTGGAGCAGGCCGCGCGCGAGCTCGAGCAGGTGAGTGCCCGGCTCGCCGGACAGGCTCCCAGCACGAATGGAGGGTGGATCGCGCGCCCGATTCCGCTCCTCGATGACATGCTTGGCTACTACCGGCCGGCCCTCATCGTCCTGCTGGCGGCGGTCGGTCTGGTGCTCCTGACGGCATGCCTCAACGTCGCGGGGCTGCTGCTCGCCCGCGCAACGGCACGGGCACGCGAGATGGCCGTTCGTGCGGCGCTCGGTGCGTCACGCGCGCGGCTCGTGCGACAGATGCTCCTCGAAAGCCTGCTCCTGGCTGGCGCGGGAACGGCCGCGGGAGCGGTCGCCGCGATCGCGCTGCTGAAGGGAGCCATCGCGCTCCTGCCTGCGTCGGTGCCGCGGCTCGCGCAGACGACGGTCGATGTCCGACTGCTGGTGTTCGCGCTCGCAGTCGTCGCGTCGACGGCGCTCGTCTTCGGTCTCGTGCCGGCTCTCGTCACGGCGAGCGCTCGCGCGTCCGAAGCGCTGAAGGACAGCACCCGCACGTCCACCGGCGTTCGCGGACATCGCATCAGCCGCGTGCTTGTCGTCGCGGAGGTCGCGCTGGCCTGCGCGGTGCTCGTGGCGTCGGCATTGCTCGTGCGCAGCGTCACCCGAATGATGAACGCTCCGACGGGCATCATCGCCGACGGCGTCGTGACGGCCACGCTGCAACTCGAGAACGCCAAATATCCGGCGTGGGCCAACGTCGAACAGTTCTACGCGTTGATGCTCGAAGCGGTACGCCGCCAGCCGGGCATCGAAGCCGCCGGCCTGTCGACAGCAATCGTGCTGCAGCCGGGGTGGCGCATCCCGGTGGCCGTTGACGGCCGTCCGGCGCCACGCCCTGAGGAAGCGCCGATCGTTCAGCACGTCAGCGTCAGCAGCGGCTACTTCGAAACGTTTCGTGTGCGCCTGCTCGACGGACGCCTTCTTCAGGACTCGGACACGGCAACGGCCGAACCGGTGATCGTGGTCAACGAAACGCTGGCGAAGCGGTTATTCCCCGGCGAGAGCACCGTGGGGAAACGACTCATTTCCACAGCGCAGCAGATCGGACCCCTTGGGCGGAATCTGATGTTCACCTCGCGCGAAGTTCAATCGGTTCCTTTCCGGATCGTCGGCGTCGTTAGCGACGTGCACCAGGCGCCCATCGGCCAGGCCGCCGAGCCGGTGCTGTATCACTCGCAACGGCAGTTCCCGTTCCGCGCGATGACCGTCGTTGCGCGCGGTCAGGATACCGCGACGGTGGTCACCGGCATCCGCCAGGCGCTGCGCGGCATCGACAGCGCGGTCGCCCTCAGCAACGTGAGAACGATGGAAGAGCGCCTGATAACAGCGACGGCCGCGCCGCGGCTGCTGACGGGCGTGCTCGTCACGTTCGCCGTCCTCACGGGACTGCTTGCGGCGATCGGCGTCTATGGGCTGCTGGCGTGGACGGTCAACGAACGGCGTCGCGAACTAGCGATCCGGCTCGCCCTCGGGGCTCAACCCCTGGCCGTCGCTCGTCTCGTTGCCGTTCACGGCCTCGCGCTCACCGCTGGCGGCATCCTTCTGGGCCTCGGTGGCGCGCAACTCGCGGGCGGTCTGCTGCAGGACGTTCTGTTCCAGACGCGCACGACCGATGTCCTCGCGATGTCAGGCGCCGCCGCGCTGCTGATCGGCGCCGCCGTCCTCGCCTGCATCGCCCCCGCGCGCCGGGCCGCGCGAGTCGCGCCGGTCGAAGGCATGCGCGAGTGCTGAACCGCAGGGGAAACACAGGGGAACACACAGAAGAAACACTGTCGATTTGGGCATTTGGCTCTTAGCATTTAGCATTGACGTCCAACCATGCCCCTGGACCTGCGGCCCCTTGCGGTAGGCGAGTTGTTCGACCGCGCGTTCGTGCTCTACCGGCGTCATTTTTCCCTCTTCGTCGGCATCACGTCCGTCCCCGGCCTGTTTGCGTTGATCATGACGCTCGCGCAGCAGGCGTTCACGACGGCAACGATGCCGCAGCCGGCTGCGTCGGGTAACGCCGATGCCGCGGTCCTTGTCGACAACCTCACGCTGATCGTCTCGCTCTTCGCAGGCCTGATGATTGCGCTCGTCGTGTACTGGGTCGTGTACATGATCGCGCTCGGCGCAACGACGTTTGCGGTGTCAGAGATCTACGTCGGGCGCACCGTCACGATTCCGGAAGTCTACGGGCGTATGCGGGGTCGGATAGGCGCTCTGATCCTGCTTCTGCTGCTGATCGGGATCCGCATCGGCGGGCTCGTGCTCGTCGGGACGCTCGTGGTCGGAATGAGTACGGCTTTCGGAGCCCTCCTCAGTTCGATTCTCGGCGGGCTTTTCGCGGTGCTGACGGCGCTCGTGCTGATCGCCGGTTGCACGTTCATGGCGCTGCGCTACAGTCTCTCGATCCCCGCACTCGTGCTCGAGGAGTTGGGACCGGGTGATGCGATCCGCCGCAGTATCGCGCTGACCCAGGGTCGGCTCGGACGCGTGTTCCTGATGGTGATCTGCGCCACGCTCGTCGCATATGCAGCGCTCATCCTGTTCCAGGGGCCCTTCGTCGCTGCCGCGATGTTTGCCGGGCTCGAAACGGGCCATGGCTTCTGGTTGAACGTGCTCGGTGCTGTCGCCGGCACGATCGGCACGACTCTCACGACGCCGTTCCTGATCATCGGCCTCGCCGTGATTTATTACGACGCACGCATCCGTGAAGAAGGCTTCGATCTCGAGCTGTCGCTTGCGGCGCTCGACCGCTGATCCGGCTGTCACACCGCGCCTGGGATGGCACGCCTTTAGAGGTGTTCTGCCAGCCAGCGCTTTGATGCTCGCGATACTGCTGCCACTAGGTTTAGGTGCCCAGACCGCCGGCACCATGGACCCCGTCACGTTCGTTGCGGACCTGCAGCGCGTTTCGGCAGAGGTCTCTGGCGGCGCGGCGGGGCAGGTGCCCGTCGTCACGCTGCCCTCGGCCTGGATCGTCGAGGCCGGTGATCAACGCATCGATGTTCCTGCGCAATCGTTTCGGCGCGCGCTGGAGAACGCGCGGCGGAATCCATCGACATGGCCGGCACAGCGGAGCCGTATCCTCGCGCAGCTGGGGGCGATGCTGGACGAGGCACGGGCGTTTGCTGCGCAGAGTTCCGTTCGTGCGGGATCGAGCCCGGCCGACAGCAGAGGCACGCTGAACACGATCCTGTCGGGCGCCGAATTCCGCCAGCTCCGTGAGCAGAGCGCGTTCACCCGTCTGCGCCAGCGCGCGGCAGAATGGCTGCTGGATGTGTGGGACCGCCTCGGTGGATCGATGCTCGGACGCCGGGGAACCGCTATCGTGTTCGCCTGGATCGCCGTGCTCGTCACGCTGGGCATGCTGGCGTCATGGCTGATGCGAGTGATCCTGCGGTCACCGCAATCGGAGCCTTTCGGTCTTACACCGGCGCCATCGAAGCGACGCTCGGCGCGCGCGTGGGCGCGTGATGCGATGACCGCGGCGGACCCGAGGGAAGCCATGCGCTACGCCTATCGCGCGCTGATCTGCGGTCTCGAGGAGGAGGGTGCCTGGCGTCTGGACGACGCAAGAACCCCGCGAGAATATCTGCGGCTCCTGCCGGCCGACCATCGCCGTCGCGGACCCGCCGGCGATGTGATTCGTCGTTTCGAAGAGGTCTGGTTCGCCGCGCGCGCCGCCACCGAGGCCGATAGAGCAGCGGTCGTGGCGCGGTTGAAGGAACTGGGATGTCTGCCCGCCGATTGAAAGACGTTCATCTCGTAGCGCTTGCGGGGGTGCTGACCGTCGTACTCGGCGGCGCGGCCGCGTTCATCACCCCGCCTGGCGGGCCCGGGAGCGAGAGCCCGTCCAGCTTCAGTGCGGCCGCGGGTGGGGGCAAGGCCGCGTTTCTCACCCTGAAGGCTCTGGGCTACCGGATCGACCGCTCCTATGAACCGATGACCGCCATCGCCGCGACTCCGTCGGACATGATGCTGCTCATGACCGGCACGTTGCGTCCATCGGATCTCGACCGCCGCGCGCTCGAGGCCTTTCTCCAGGCAGGTGGGAGCGTGCTGCTCGTCGGGGTGCAGGGCGCGGACTTTCTGCGCGTGGCCGGCGCCGCGCCGTCCTCGTCAGTGGCGCAGCCCGTCAGGCATCGCGCAGTGACGCCAAGTCCGCTCGCGGTTCGCGCGTCAGAGATCACGATGGTTCCGGTGAGCGGTGCGCCGAAGTTCGCCTCCGCGTATGTCACGGTGTTTTCAGGTGGCGACGACAATCCGCTCGTTGCCACCGCACGTGTGGGGAAGGGACGTGTGATTTGGCTCGCTGCGCCCACGCCGCTCACCAACGCGCACATCGCCGATGCGGGCAATCTCCAGCTGCTGCTCAATGCCGTTGGAGATCCGGGTGAAACGACCCTGCTGTGGGACGAGCATTATCACGGCCATTCCCGTTCGCTGTGGTCGTACGCCGCGCGCACTCCGTTGCCGTGGATCGGCGCGCAGTTCGGAGTTCTGCTGACGTTCGCGCTCGCGACGTATTCGCGCCGCCGCGGTCCGGTGCGCGCGAGAAGGACCGATGCGCGCACGTCGCCGCTCGAGTTCATCGACATGCTCGGTGCGTTGTACCGGCGCGCGGGCGCCGCACCTGCAGCGGTTGCTGCGGCTCGCGCACGTCTGAAACGGACCGTCGGGGCGACACAGGGCATTCCGGCGGATAGTCCCGATGACGCGGTTGCGAAAGCGATCGCCACGAGGTCCGGCGCCGACGTACGCGAAGTGCTCGACGTTCTTTCGGCTGCGGACCACGCGGTGCGGGATGCGCGCTTGAATGCGGCCGACGCCCTCGAGCTGACGCGACGCCTTCAGCAGTTGACCGAAGGAGTCGCGCCCTCCGCTTCGCAGGCGCCTTTGCGCTGATGCGGCAGCTACTGTCTTCCCCGCTCCGCCCCGAGAATCTCGTAGATCGCTCCGTTGCTCAACGACACAAGGTACAGGTGACCGTCAGGGCCTGTATGCATGTCGGTGCCCACGCCGAAGTTCCTGCCGATGAGCAGCGATTCGCTTTCCGTGATCTCCCACTTGTGCAAGTTGTCGGCAACGCGGTCCGCGAGGCGAGGATCATCGGTACCGATCGCACGCCGGTTGCCCGTCAGATTGAAGTGGAAGAGGTGTCCACCTTCGAGAAACGGACGTGCGGCCGCCACGAAGAGGTCTCCCTCGAACTGTGCCCCGAGCTCGCGGCCTGAGACGAAGCCGATCGCCCCGGCGCCACTTCGAACTTCCACGAGAACTCCGGTGCGCTGTAACGCGCACCCGGCAGCATGAAGAGGCGGTTCAGCGCTTCCTGCGCCGCGCCTGCGATGTTCTCAGGTGACCATCGCAGTTGCTGAAGCCCGAAGTAAGTGTTCGCAAACGGATCCGGTGGATCCGGGGTGACCGTCGTTTCAATCGATCGGAACTGCGCGACCCTGTCGGGCGGTCCCATGATCTGAACCCAGCCCGAGTTGAACCCTGGCTCGACACGATTCAGCTCACTGAACGAGTCGTCGCCGTTCTCCTGCTCCCACAGATCGCCCGAGATCGGATCGAAATCCATCCCGAAGCTGTTGCGCAGGCCGTACGCGTAGATCTTCTGGATGTTGGTGCCGATCTGAGCGCCGATCTGTGCGCCCGCATCGAAGAACGGATTGTCCGGGGGCGTGCTGCCATCGTCGTTCAACCTGAGGATCACGCCGGTGAGATGGTTGTCGTCTGGTTCCGGGCCGCCGAACTGGTCGTCGGCACGCGTCGGGCCTCCAGGCCCATTGACGAGATTCTGCAGTTGCCCGCGACGGCCGTTCGTCGGGAACGAACGGATCGGCGGGCTGCGCGGTGCTCCGGCAGGTCCAGTAGAGATAGAAGTCGTTACGATGGTCGAAACCCGGCGCGATCAGCCCGGCAGATAGTCGCGCTCGGCGGCACGTATCCCCTTGTAGCGCGCGAAGACCGCGCGTTCGTCTTCGAGACCGAGCAGCGAACGCCAACTGCTGCCGCGGAACGTGTGCCCGCACATCCGGGCGGCGTGGCGAAGAACGAACCACGGGTAGTGGCGCAACACGCTCGGGAGGTGCCTCATCTTCATCCATCGCTCGGCGCGCCATCGAAGGAACTCGATCTCTTCGGCGTCGAGCGATCCGGTCCTCACGACCGCCGTGGTGCCGTCGTACTCCTCGACGCGATCGTTCACGATGAGGTCTCGCTCTCTGAAGTCCTTCGTCATCGGCGTGCCAGGGTACGGGGTGGGGTGCTGGATATAGGGCCAGTCCACGTACCGCCGCGCAAAGGCAAGGTTCGCCTCGATCGATGCACGCGTGTCGTCGGGATTGCCGACGATGATTCCCCCGACGACGGCGAGGCCGGCCGCGTGCAGCTTCTCGATCGCTTCGAGAGTGGCGTTGCCCGTCCGTCGTCCTGCTTCGCGGCGGGCGTTCTTCGCCGAGGCGCGCAGGAACGCGAGATCCTCTTCGAGCACGTTCTCGATCCCGAGAAACACATAGCGGAAGCCGGCCTTGCGCATCAATGGCGCGAGCGAATCACCGTGGTTGGCGATCGAGGAGGTCATCGCCTGGACGATGTAGTGGATGTCATTCAGACCGGCGTCCACGATCGCCTTGCACAGCGCCTCGAACCGCGCGACGTTCAGTGTGATGTTGTCGTCGACGAGGAAGATGGCGCGCGCACCGCGCGCCCTGGCATCAGCGATGTCGGCGAGGACGCGGGTGAAGTCGAACGTATGGAAGTTGCGGCCGCGCATCTCGATGATCGAGCAGAAGCTGCAGTCGTACGTGCAGCCGCGCGAGGTCTCCACGATGTCGATGGGACGGCCGAGAAAGGTGTAGCCGGTGAGCACCCGTGCGGCGCGGGCGGGGAGCGCCAGTGCTTCCGACTCGAGGCGCGTCACCGGCCGCGGCGGGTTGTGGCGGAATGGGCCGTCCGCGCCGGTTCTGAACGACAGGCCGGCGATGTTGTCCACAGGCTGGCGCCGGGTGAGCGCGCGCAGCAGCGAGCGGAAGGTGATCTCGCCTTCGCCGCGAACGATGAAATCGATACCGCTCGACGGCTCGTCATACGCCTCGGGCGCGAGGCTCGGATCATAGCCGCCGGCGACGACGGTGATCACTGGCGTCAGCGTTCGGATGAGACGCACCAGGCGCAGTGCCGTCTTCCGCTGAAACGTCATGATCGAAAGCCCGACAACGTCCGGCTGGTGATCGCGCACCAGGCGCCGGACGGTCTCTGCGACGCGGTCCTGCACCAGGATCAGGTCGGCAACGAACACCTCGTGCTCGTCGGCGATGTTTCCGGCGAGAGAACCGAGCGCTCCGTTCGGCATCCGCATCGTGAGCGCGGGCGTGTGCTCGAACGAATCCGGCATCGACAGCAGCAACACTCTCATGTGGGGCCTGCGTCTGCGGCACAATAACACTTTCTCTTGCGTCAGGAGCATCGTTTGTCGAACGCCCTCGCCGCCATGACGGCGCACGCGCGCCGTGAACTGTCCAAGGTCATCGTCGGGCAGCAGGAATCGCTGGATCTGCTGCTGCTGACCATCGTGTGCGGAGGCCACGCGCTGCTCGAAGGCGTACCTGGAGTGGCGAAGACCCTCGCCGTCCGCACGCTGGCGCAACTGCTGCAGGTCGGCTTTCAACGCGTGCAGTGCACGCCCGATCTCATGCCCGGCGATATCGTCGGCGGCAACATCTTCAACATGGCCACGAGCCAGTTCGTCCTGCATCGCGGTCCGGTGTTCACGGATTTGCTGCTCGTCGACGAGATCAATCGCATGCCGCCGCGTACTCAGGCCGCGTTGCTCGAGGCGATGGAGGAGCGGCAGGTGACGATCGACGGCCGGACGCAGCCGCTCTCCGCGTCGTTCACTGTGTTTGCGACTCAGAATCCGGTCGAGTTCGAAGGAACGTACCCGCTCCCCGAGGCGGAGCTGGATCGCTTTCTCGTGAAGGTAAGGATCGACTACCCGCAGGCTGCGGATGAAGAGACGGTATTGCAGCGCTATCACCAGGGTTTCGATGCGCGGCATCTGACGGCGCTCGACCTCGAGCCCCTCTCCGCGTCGGCGCTCGACGATGCGCGACGGGACGTTGCCGCGGTCCGCGTGGAGCCGCAGATGTTCACCTATATCGCAGGTCTCGCGCGCCGCACACGCGACTGGCCCGCCGTGACGCTCGGCGCGAGCCCGCGCGCGTCTATCAATCTCATGCAGATGGCGAAGGCGAACGCCGCGATGGACGGGCGCGATTACCTGCTGCCCGATGACGTGAAGGCGGCGGCTCCGGCGGTCTTCAGGCACAGACTCGTGCTCAAGCCCGAGGCTGACCTCGAGGGCCTGACCGCGGACCAGGTGGTTGCCGATGTTCTCGCGGCGGTGGAGGTGCCCCGGTGATCCTCCGGCCGCTGATGCCGGAGACGGCATCCTCACCCGCAGTTGCGACGAGGCGCTTTCCCTACGGCTTCGGGCCTCGTTTCTTCGTGCTTCTCGGCGCAGGCCTGATCCTCACCATTCCCGTGTGGATCGATCCGCGGGTGATCGTGGCGCTGGTCGCGTGGAACGCCGTGGTCCTTACGGTCTGGGTGTTCGACGTCCGGCAGATCCCGATGAACGACCGGATACACATCTCACGTAGATGGACGGCGCCTCTTGCACTGGGCGCCCGCTCGCGCGTCGCGCTCGAAGTCGACAACCGTGCTGCCATCGCCCTGCGCGTCGATGCGATCGACGACGTGCCCGCATCATTCAGCGGGGAACTGCCCCAAGCCGGCGTCGAGGTGGGGCCTCGAGAACGCGCGCAGGTCGAGTACGAGATCGCGCCTCGAGAGCGCGGTGACGTGCGACTCGGGTCCATCTCGCTGCGTGTGCGAAGCTCCTGGGCCATCGGCGAGCGATGGTTGACGGCCGCGGCCGCGCAAACCGTGCGGGTGTTTCCGGATCTGGACGAAGCGAGACGGCAGTCCATGTTCCTTCTGCGCAGCCGCCAGGTCGCCCTCGAGAAGCGACGCGCCCGCGTCATCGGCCTCGGCCGAGATTTCGAAAGCCTTCGCGACTACCAGCCGGGCGACGAACGGCGCGACATCTGCTGGACGGTGACCGCACGCCGCGCCAGGCCGGTGACGAAGATCTATCAGCCGGAGCGGAGCCAGGCGGTGTGGATTCTCGTGGATGGAGGACGCCTCCTGCGCGCGCGCATTGGCGAGCGCACGAAACTCGATGGCATGGTGAATGCGGCGCTCGGCCTCGCCGAAGTCGCGCTCGCGGCTGGCGATCGCGTGGGGCTGCTGACGTATGGACGTCGCACGCACACCAGGCTGGCCCCTGGGCGTGGCGGCCAGCACCTGCGCCTGATCGTCGACGCGCTCGCGACCGTGCCGGCTGAGCGGGCCGAAGCCGATCACGCCGCGGCGGCGGCCGCATTGATGGCGATCCAGAAGCAGCGGGCGCTGATCGTCTGGCTGACCGACGTCGCGGAGACGGCCGGCGTGCCGGACGTGATCGAGAGCGCTGCCCGCCTGTCGCCGCAGCATCTGCTCCTGTTTGGCGTCCTCGAGCCGAGCGAGTTGATCGAGGCCGCTGGTGCTGCACCGGCGAGGGAAGAGGACATGTATCGCATGCTCGCGGCGCAGGAGATGCTCGATCGCAGGGAGGTGCTGCTGAAGACGCTGCGTCAGCGCGGCGTGCACGTGCTCGAGATGGATCCTTCCGGCCCGACCGCCCTCTTGATCGACAGGTATTTGAGCGTCAAGGAACGGAATCTCGTGTAGCGCCGACCTTCAGGTCCGCACCGCGGACGCTGTCGCATCGGCTGTGACCCTCCATCCGCGCGACAGATACAGCGCGAACAGCACGAACAGCGACGCGCCAATCGCGAACTTCGCGATAACCGGCGTGCTCGTCGGCGAGACGAACCCCTCGACGACACCTGCAATCACCAGAACGGGGATCACTCCGAGCAGCAGGCGAACAGCGTCGCGGCCCGCTTCCGCGACCGAATCCCGGCGCGGCAGCGTGCCCGGGAACACGATTCCCTTGCCGAGGAGCAAGCCGGCGCCGCCCGCGATGAAGATCGCCGGCAGTTCGAGCACGCCGTGCGGCGTGACGAAGCTCCAGAGCGCCAGGCTCATCTCCGCGCGGTGACAGGCGGTCGCGACGACGCCTATGAGCAGTCCGTTGAACAGCATCATATAGACAGGCCCTACACCGGCGAGCATGCCAGTGGCGCCCGCGGCGAGCGACACGGCGATATTGTTGGTCATGATCGCGCTCGACGCGTACGGCTTGATGGAGACGATGCCGTGCGTCCACATCTCACGCCGCGAAATGGTATCCATCATCTCGCCGCTGAGCATGAAGCGCTCGAAGCCGGGATCGAGCGCGGCAATCAGCACGCCTGAGGCAGCCCCGGCAAGGAACAGCGCAACGGCGGCCATGGTGTAGCTGAGCGTCGCCCGGAATACCTGCGGGAATCCGTCGAGCAGAAAAGTGCGAACCCCCGATGCACGGGAGCGGGCCGCGCCGGCATAGACGAGATTATGCGAGCGTCCGAGCAGCTCGTTCAGGTATCGCGCGAGCGCAACGCTCGACGGGTCCTCTCGCGCGGTCGAAAGGTCGGCCGCCGTCTGCCGGTACAATAGCGCCAGCTCGCGGACCTCCTGGTGACTGAGCGCCGCGACGCTGCGCCGGCCGCACGCCGCAACGAGCGCTTCCAGCCGGGCCCAGTGTGGTTTTCGTTTTTCTATCCAGCGTGCGGGGATTGGCAGTGCCGGCACTCGAGAAGCTTAACATCGACACTCCGGAGCAGATCGCTCTCGAGTTTTCGCTCGCGACCGTCGGCAGCCGCTTTCTTGCGCTCGCGGTCGACACGCTGGTTCAGATCGGCTGTGGCCTCGTGCTCTTCGCCGGCGTCGGCCTCGGCGCCTTTGCCGCGAGCTTCACGCCCGCCCAGGCCGGTTCGTGGTTTCTCGCGGCCGCCGTGCTCGGTCTCTTCATCATCTACTACGGGTACTTCGCCATCTTCGAATCGGTCTGGAATGGTCAGACGCCAGGCAAGCGCTTCATCGGACTTCGCGTCATCCACGTCTCGGGTCGTCCGGTGAGCGTCTTCGAGGCAGTCCTCAGGAACATGGTCCGCATCGCCGATCAGTTGCCCGGCATCTATGCGATCGGCATCATCTCGGTCTTCGTGACGGAGCGCAGCCAACGCCTGGGCGATCTGGCCGCAGGCACCGTCGTCGTGCACGAAGCCGTGGCGAGCGGCGATGGCCCGCAGTTCACCGCTGATGCCCCCGGAACACCGGTATCGACGCAGCATGGCGCGCTGAAGCTGACGGCCGAGGAGATCTCGGTCATCGAGCTGTTCTTCCGCCGCCGCCAGCAGCTGGACGTGTTCGCACGCGAGCGCGCGGCGCGCAGGATCGCGGAACGCATCCGCGACCGCCTCGGGATCACGGAGCGTATCGACGATGAGCAGCTGATCGAGGAGGTCGGGGCGGAATACAAAGCGCGCGGACGATATCGCTGACGTGCTACGTGCGACGTGCGCACGAACGTGCTACGTGCTATGTGCTACGTGCTGAGTGCGACGTGCTGAGTGCGGTGCGACGTGCTAAGTGCTGGGTTCGCTCCGTGGTGGTCAGCACGCCGCACGTGCACGTCGCACTCAGCACGTCGCACTCTGCAATCTGCACGTCGCCCGTCGCACTCTGCCCGTCGCACTCAGCCCGTCGCCCGTCGCCCGTCGCACGTGTTTCTTATCGAAGCCGAACGATCTCGGCGGTTGCCTTGCCGTTCTCGAGGCGCAGCAGACCTACGGACGGCTCCACGTTGAAGCGGCGTGGGCCGGCGGCGCCGGGGTTCACGATCAGGGTGGCGCCACGTGTTTCGACCAGCGGCTTGTGGGTGTGGCCGTAAATGATCACGTCGGCCGCGTAGCGGTGAACGAGCGCGTCGGGTCTCGGGCTCCCGAGCTCGTGGCCGTGACTCATGTGGATCCTGACGCCCTCGAGTACCAGATCCACACTCCGGGGCAGGCCCATCGCCGGATCGTCCACGTTGCCATACACCGCGTGGACCGGCGCGATGCGGCGCAACTCGCGCAGGATGCTTTCGCCGCCGACGTCGCCGGCGTGAAGGATCAGTTCGACTCCGTGCAGGGCGGCGAGCGCCTCTGCACGGATCAACGAATGAGTATCCGAAATGAGGCCGAGCAGCACTGTCGCGTCGTCGTTACCTCGACGCGCTGCTCGTCTCGGTCTTCTTGCCCATCAGGAAGCGGTCGAACCATCCGACGATGTGGCGAAGTCGCTCGATCCGATGCCACGGTTTTCCGGATCGCGACAGCTCGTGGTTCTCGTCAGGGAACCGCACCATCACCGTTTCACGCTTCAGGAACTTCAGCGCGCGAAACAGGTCTTCACCACCAGCGGATGGCGGCGTTCGCCAGTCCTCGTCGCCGAGGATGAACATCAGCGGCGTCTGGATCTTCTCCACGTAGGTGATCGGCGATCGCTTCGCGAAATCGGCCGGGTCCTGGAACGGCGGCTGGCGGAACCAGGTCGCCCGGAACAGCGTGAAATCGGCGGTGTACCAGAAGTTGGCCCAGTCCGAGATGTCTCGCTGGCTGACGGCAGCTTTGAAGCGATTGGTCTGCGTTACCGTCCAGTTCGTGAGCAGCCCGCCGCCGCTGCCGCCGGTGACTCCCATGCGAGTCTCATCGACGTATCCCTTCTTCAGGACCTCGTCGACGCCGGCCATGATGTCCTTGTAGTCGTCGCCCGGATACGCGAACTGGATGATGTTGCCGAAGTCCTGGCCGTAGTTCGAACTGCCGCGCGGGTTCGTATAGAGCACGACGAATCCCTTGGCCGCCATCCACTGGAACTCGTGCGTGAACGTGTTCCCGTACGCCGCGTGCGGCCCGCCGTGGATCTCGACGATCAGCGGGTACTTCTTCGACGCGTCGAAGGATGGCGGCTTCAGGATCCATCCCTGAATCTTGCGTCCGTCGAAGCTCGAATACCAGATCTCCTCCGGCTCGTTCATCGTCAGACCGTTGAACAGTTCGTCGTTGAAGCCGGTGAGCTTGCGCGGAGCACCGCTGCCGTCGGCGACGAAGAGGTCGCCGATCGACGTGTTCGTCGAGATCACGAGCGCAAATTTCGACGCGGCGTCGTCTGCTGTATACGAGACGATGTCGTGGTTCTTCTTCACGGGTGGATCCATCACGCGTCCGTTTGCGATGTCCACGCGAACCAGGTCGGCGTTTCCCTGAATGCCGGAACGCATGAACAGGGAGCGTCCTTCACGGTCCCAGATCGGCTCCGCCGGCTGCCCTCCACGCGGCGCGCGCTGATCGCCGCCGACGCTTCCGCCGGCATCGAAGTCGTACGCCGCGGTCAGGTTCCGCGGTGTTCCGCCCGGCCCGTCGATGACGAAAAGATCCGTCTGCGAGTACGAACGCTCCGGATTGCCGTGCAGCGTGCCGAAGAACGCGATCCGCTTGCCGTCAGGCGCGATGCTGTAAGGGCCGACGCCGCCGTCGATGCTCGCGATCCGCTGCGGGTCGCCTCCTCTGGCGCTGACGGCATACAGATCGCTGTCGAAGGGCAGGTAATAGGATTCGGGCCGCCGGTCGGCGATGAAATAGATCTGCGAGCCATCAGCGGACCATTTGTGATTGCCGGCCCCGAACTCGCCCGACGTCACCTGCTGCGGCTGCGGTGGTGATGCGGGTGCAGTGTCCGGCACGAGGATCGTCCAGATCTGCGCCGGGCGATCGGGGTCGACGAATCCCCAGTCCGCTACGCCATTGGCGCGATAGACGGCGCGCGTGATCACCCGCACGTCCGATTCGCGTGGTGGCGTGCCCTCCTTCGCCTTGTCTTTATCCGCTTCTGCCTTTTTGTCCTTATCTGCTTGTGCCTTCTTC
>DATLLF010000164.1:0-21781 GCA_035537955.1 Vicinamibacterales bacterium
ACGAAGATGCGCGTCGAGCCCTGTTCCGCCGCCGATCGCGCCGCCCGCTCCGCGTCGCCATCGCCCGACGTGAACACCACCTCCACGTCGCCATATGTCCGGCGCAGGCGTTCGACGATCTCCTCGGACGACGCGACACCCTGCTCCCGCCCGGACGACGGATTGACGACGAGCAGCGGCGCGCTCATACCAGCTTTCCGATTGGACCGAGATCGAGGTTGAGGTCTTCCGGCGCGAGATCGAATTGTGCGCCGATCTCTCGTATCGTTTCCTCGAGCCGCATCAGCGCGAGACCGATCGCTTCGGTTTCTTCGTCGCTCAGCGTGTTCTGCTCCATCCGCCGGATCGCCTGCCGTTCGAGCAGTTGCCGGATCGCCTCGATCAGTGTCAGCACGAGTTTCACGACCGACCGCCGGACGTCCTCGGGATTCGCGTTCCAGCGTGGTGCGGATCCCAACGCGCGAAGACGCTCGAGCTCGCCGCGAAGCGATTCCACTTCATGAACCTCCACCGCCGCCCGCTGCTTTGGCTTCGGGTTTTTCGAAACTTTACGTCGCCGCTGTTTCGACATCAGAAAAGCTGAGGGGTGAATGCAAACGGCGGCCACGGTCCCGTCGCGATGATTTCGGTGCCGGCTGTTGCGCGCGCCGCGGCTTTGTAGTCGGCGATCTTTTGCGCGTCCACCAGGTGATAGAGGCTGATGGTCAGGCCCGGCGCGCCACACTCCTGTCGCTGGCGCACGACGAATGGTCCGACCGCATCGATGAACGCCCGGGCTCGCGGCGGCAGCACCGGTGACGATTCTTGGCGCCGCCGCTCCAGGTACTCTCGCCCGCCCGACGCCGGCGCTTGCACTTGCCTCGCTGCCGATCCCAGCACGCGAACGGTCATCTGCACCCGATCGCGAACGTCGTCGAGTCCGCGGCGTATGGCGACAGAGTTGTTGCGCACGAGCTGCAGGAGCTCGTCTCTCTTCAGCAACGCTCCGTAACGTGCAGGAAGAACGGCGCGAACACGTCTCGAAATGGCGATCACCTTGGCGTGCTGTCGCCGCAGTGCATCATCCGTCAATGGTGGCGCCGTGCTGCGGCGCTCACATATGGCGTGAATGCCGTTGAGGTCGATGTCTTGAAGCAGACCGCCGTCGGTTTCCGCCGTGTCAGCAGGTCCGTCGGTCAGGGCAAGCACGTAGA
Source organism: Vicinamibacterales bacterium (assembly GCA_035537955.1). Taxonomy (GTDB): domain Bacteria; phylum Acidobacteriota; class Vicinamibacteria; order Vicinamibacterales; family 2-12-FULL-66-21; genus JACDCA01. The sequence continues at coordinate 1,194 of DATLLF010000164.1, forward strand.
GCGGCACTCATGCGTCCTTGCGCGGAAGCACGCGATCGGCGGCGCACAGCAGCGCGGAGAGGCGCACGTAGACCAGGTCAACGTTCGCGAGCGCGAGCACGACGTCCGCATTGAGGACAACTCCCTGATTGAGCAGGCTGTCGAGCACGTCAACGAGCGACTTATCCCCCTCGTCGATGATGCGCGCGATCTCGCGCCTGGGCGGCTGCCGGCGTGCGGGTGAGTGCCCGGGCTTCGGCACGATGGGGCGTGATGGGAGCGTGACACGCGGAGCACGTCGACCCGTCTGAAGCTTTGGCGGCCGGGACCGCGGAATCGTACTGCGCGGCGATTTCGCGCGTTTCACGACCGCTGCGCCCCGCTGTCGACGAAGTTGTACGCGGGCCAGGGGCCCGACAGCGTCACCTGCGCGCCCGCCTTTGCGCACGTCGCCGCCTCGCGTTTCGCCGCTTGTGTGAACCTCGCGCGCTTCGCCGCGGGAACGAGGAATGCCGCATCGAGCAACGGCGGTGTCGCCGCAGACGCAGGCGCATCGTCCCGCACGCGGGATTCCTTGGCCAGTTTCGACAGTCGCCGATACGCGGCGACCGCGCTCTCGGCTGCGGCGGCTTTGGCGTGTGTGGCCGCGTCGCGGGCACTCTTCTTCCCGGCAAGGAACTCGGCACCGGTCCCGGCACGCCGCGCCGACGTCGCGCGCCTGGCGGCGCCAGTGCGCTGCGTCACTCTGAGGCCCCATTCCTGCGCCCCGGAGATTCGCCGCACGATGGCTGCAATCTCCAGCTGCTTGTCGCCAATCTCCGCAAGAGCCCGGTCGCGAGTCGAAAACATCGTGAACAGCTTCATGGGCACGACCGTCAGCCCGGGTCTGCGGGCAAAGTTCTCCACGACCGCTTCGTGCGCGACCGCGATACGCCCGACCCATTCGAGGTCCGCGAGATGCGCCTCGAGCTGACCGCTGCCGTAGGTGTCGAGCGGAACTTCGCCGACCACCAGCCGTAACGAGCGCGAGAGCTGCAGGAGCTCCGGACGGGTGGCGCCGGGCAGCCCCTCGGGCACACGCGCCATCGATGGCCTCTTCGAAGCCTTCACGATGCAATACAGATAGATCGCATTCACCGGTCTTGATGATATCCCGTCGTCGATCGCCAGCATCTGCCGCCCCAGCGGCGAAGCGCCGCAACCCCGTGGGGAGGCGGGACCACGGCGGCGGTCGTGACGATGGTCCGCGTGCCGGCACGCAAGCTCGCCTGCCGAATCGCGTTGATCTCACGCTTCTCAGCGGCGCTGTTCTTCCTGCACCGTCGACACGTACCGCGCCCTGCGGCATTGACGACGACGGCCGGGACGTGGACGTTGAGCTCGTCGAGACTCTGCATCAGGCGCACGGTCTCGAGTCGCGGCAGCGCGGCAGCGCGCGTCACGACCACGAACGCGCACCTGTCGGGATCGGCCAGCAGCACCCGCAGTCGGCGGACGCTCGATGCCAGCGTGAGCAGCGACTGTGCGAGCTCCCCCAGACCGGTGACCTTCTGGTACTTGAGGAGAATCCGCATGAGCTCACGGGTCCAGTCGTGAATCAGCGCGGGCATCTGCAGGAGGCGAAGCGCGTGACCCGTAGGTGCCGTGTCCATGATCACCAGATCCCGCGTCCCTTGGTCGGCGATCAGCGCGTCGGAAACCTCGAGCACCGCAGCAACTTCGTCGAGTCCGGGCGGCGCGAGGTCGATCAGACTTTTCATCACCGCGCGATCGTGGGCAATGTCGAACCCTCGATCTGCGGCGCCGAACATGGCGTCTACCGCGTCGATGTAGCGCTCGCGGATCCTGGACAGAAACGCGGCCGGGTCGATCTCACGCACGCGGAGGTTCGCTGGCCCCCCCCCGAGGGCGCGCGCGCGGTCGGAGACGGGCTTACCGAAGACGTCCGCCAGGGAGTGCGCCGGATCCGTAGAGATCAGAAGCACCCGCTTCGACGGATCGCGGTCGGCGGCCACCAGCGCCATCGTTGCCGCACAGGTCGATTTGCCCACGCCGCCCTTGCCGCCGAACAGCACGAGACGCACCGAGTCGGGCACGAGACTGTCGGGAGCAGCCGCGGCTCCATCGAGGGGAGCGCGCCAGGACGGTGCGCGCACGGTACGCCGCGCTCCCATAACCTGGCTCGCGATCTCACGTCCGATCGAGCGCAGAGCATGGAAGCCGCGGGGCTCGAGGTCGCGGGCGTGAACTCCAGCGACCGGCTCGACCGCGGGCAGCGTACGAATGGCCTGATGCTCCAGCGCCCGCCGCGCGTCGCAGTGGCCGCACGGCGACTCAGGCGCGCGAGTCAACCCGTTCACGATGATTGAGCTGACGCCGATGCCGCTGGCCTCCAGCACTTCGACCGCGTCCGCAGTCTCCTCGGCGGCCATGGGTTCGGCGAGCGTGACCCATGACACGCGCGTCCGTCTTGGATCGCGCAGAAGCTGCGACAGGCCGCGCGCGGTGCCGGCGATCTCTTCGATCAACGCGTCTTCCGCACTCCGGCGCGATTCCCCGCGCAGCGCCTCCTCCATGATCCGGCGCTTCTCTCGCATACGATGGAACACCACCGAAACCGCCGCGAGCGCGTCCGGCATTGCCATCATGCGCAGCGCGTGACCCGTAGGAGCTGTGTCAACGACGACGAGATCGAACTGACGGCTGTCGGCGAGCGTGGAGATCTCGAGCAGCGCAGCGATCTCGTCGATGCCGGGCAGTGAGAGCCGCAGCAGCCGCACGACGTCGTCGCGCTCCAGCCAGGTGCCCTGAACGGCGATGTCCTCGAGGAGTCCCTTGCGTCCCGCGAGCCAGCGGTCGAGCGAGTGCCTCGCGTCGATCTCGACAGCGCTGAATCGCCGGTTCGGAAGTCTGACGCGCTTGGGGTTCGGCGCCAGCGGGATCTTCAGCACGTCGCCGAGGGAGGGGGCTGGATCCGTGGACGCCACGAGTACCCGCGCACCCGTCGCGGCGGCATGCACGGCAATCGCCGCCGCGCAGGTGGTCTTTCCCACGCCACCCTTGCCGCCGATGAACTGAAAACGGGGAGGGGCGGGATCAGTCGCGATCGTGTTCGTGGCCGTCCTGGAAGGTCGCTTCGATGCCAGTGACCTTGTACTCCTGCGGGGAGAGGGTGGCGGGGCCGCTGCCCTGCCGGCGATCGCGAATGTCTCGGAGCCGAGCGAGGATGTCTCCTTCGAGCTCGTCGAACTCCTCCTGCGTCATCTCACCAAGTTCGAGCCGCATCTGCGCCGCGAGCAGCTGCTCGCGCAGCGCCGTGTCGTCGTTCAACTCGGTATCGACAGCTGCGGCGACCTTATCGAGGACGAAGCGGATCCCGCTGATCAGCAGGCTGTCGATGATAAGCATCCCGTCAATTCCGGACTGCAAACTTCAAACTGCAAGAATGTCGCAAGGCTTTCCTGGACGTCTGGATGTTGCAGTCTGAAGTTCCGTTCAATGTGCGCGCTCCAGCTTCAGCCGGATGTTCACGAAGTTGTAGGGCGGCCAGGGGCCGGTGTACTTGAACGTGAGCTTGTCGTAGCGGGAACCGATGTCCTTGACGCGCGCGTCGAACGCGTCTTCCGTGTCGCGCGCGACGAGGAATGCGGCATTCATGATCATTCGGTCCCCGATCGGCTTGTTCGACCGGGACGCGACCGACACGTCGCGCAACGCCTCGAAGATCTCGGCGACGTAGCGTTCCGATCGTGCCTGCAGCGCCGCGTCGATCAGGCGGCCGTACTGCATCCGCGCGAAGTACGTGGACCCCTTCTGCGACGAGATCTCCCCCTTCAAGCGGCGGATGTCTTCGTCCTCCTCTTCGATCTCGCGGATGATCTGATCGCGATCCCACAGGACCTTGAGGCCGAACTCGAACTTGTCCTCCATCTTGTTGAGAACGTCGGTGAACGCCTCGTACGCCGACCGCAGCAGTTCGATGATGTCGTCATCGGTCTTGAACACGGTGCCGAACGACATCGGAATCACCGTGTGCTGCTGCATGACCGTTTCGTTGACGCGCTGGTGCGCGAGTACGTTGTCGCGCGTCGGGTCCTGCACCACCAGCGAGGTGCTCGAGACGACGGCAGCGAGGTCGCGGTAGTTCACCGTCTGCACGTGGGCCGGCTCGCTGCCGATACCGAGCGCGCCGAAGGCGAGCAACTGCTCCGACTTGATGATGCAGTAGACGTACTTCCCCTCATCGAGCGACGCCTGACCGTCGCCGCGCGGCGCCTTGCTCACCTGCGGCGGCATCCGCGCGCGTTCGAGCTTTCCGCCCGGCCGCGCGGCAGCCGGCGCCGGTTTCGTGGCACGCGGGATCGACCCAGTCCGAGGCTTCGGTCTCGGTGCGAGCTTTGTCTTCTTCCGCGGCTTCAACGTCTTTGGCGTCTTTGGCATGGACTGCTGTCGTCCCTACGACTGGGAGCCTTTCGAGCGCGCCGAACCGCGCGCCTTCCTGCCTGCACCTGCACCATCACGCGTCGACAACATGCGTTTGATCTCAGCGACCAGCGCATCCGGCAGGCACGGTTTCGTGACGAACGCGTCACAACCTGCCTGGCGCGCCCCTTCGGCGTGGCCCGCCAGCGCATGCCCGGTGAGCGCAACGATCGGGATGTGCCGCGTCTTCTCAGCCATCTTGAGCCGGCGGGTGGCCTCCCAGCCGTCCATCTTCGGCAACGCGAGGTCCATCAGAATGATGTCGGGCATCAGCTGGTTCGCCTGCTCGATGGCTTCGATGCCGTTGGTCGCCTCCGCCACGCGGTAACCCGAGAACTGCAGGTAGGCGGCGTACATCTCGCGCGCATCCTGGTAATCCTCGACGACGAGCACGAGAGGACTGTTTCTTTGATCGGTCATTTGCGTCGTAGTTTGGCGGGCAGGGTGAGGGAGAACGTCGAGCCCCTCCCCGTGTCGCTGACGAGCTCGATCGAGCCGCCGAGCATCTGCGCCAGACGGCGGCAGATGGAGAGGCCGAGTCCGGTGCCGCCGTAACCGCGCGTGGGCGAGCTGTCCAACTGACGGAAATCCTCGAATACCTTGGCCTGATCCTCGGGAGCGATGCCAACGCCGGTGTCGATCACCGAGATCACGACGACCCTGTCTCGCACGCTCTCGCTTGCGGCGATGGTCACCTTTCCCGCGGGTGTGAACTTTATGGCGTTGCTCAAGAAGTTCAGTACGATCTGCTTGACCTTCGAGCGGTCGCTGCGCAAACGGCGCAGCTTGCCGCGGATGCGGCGGTGAACGGTCAGATTCGACCGGCGGATGATCGGCTCCAGCTCCGCCATCACCTCGTCGACGAGATCGGTGATGGCGAACGTCGTCACGGTCAGCGGCATCCGCCCCGCCTCGATGCGGGTGATGTCGAGGATGTCGTTGATGAGCGCGAGCAGGTGCCGCGAGTTCGAGTCGATGCGCGAGAGACTCTTCCGCTGGTTGTCGGTGACAGCGCCAGACACGCCGTGCAGGAGCATGTGCGTGTAACCCAGGATCGCGTTCAGCGGTGTCCGGAACTCGTGCGACATGTTCGCGAGAAATTGCGACTTCAGCGCGGATGCCTGCTCGAGCGCGATGTGCTGACGGCGGAGCAGCTCGTTCTGCTGCGCGAGCTCCGCCGTCGCTTCCTGCACCTTGCGTTCGAGCTCCGCCGATGCCTCCTTCAATTGTTCGTACAGCCGCGCGCGTTCGATCGCCTCGGTCAGGTCGTGCAGGATCGTCACCACCCAGATCAACTCTCCCTGCTCGGAGAGGATCTGCCCCGCAACGCCTTCGACCGGCGCCGCGCGTCCGCTCGCCGGGTCGGCCAACAGCAGCTCGCCGCGATACCGCGACTCGCCGCTGCGCGTCAGCACGTTCGAGACGAACGACGTCAGGTGCGCGCCGTTGGCCCGCACACGTCGCTGCGCCGCTTCTCCGGGGGTCAAGGGCGTCGTGAACATGCGCTCGGCCGGCTCGTTCATCAGCACGATGTCGCCTTCGGGATCCGTGACGATGATTGGATCGGCGACCGAGTCGATGATCAGCTCCAGCCGGTGCCGCTCGTCGCGCACCTCCGCCTGCGCGAGGCGCAGCGTGCGATAGCTCTCCTCGATCTCCTCCTTCGCACGAGCCAGATCGGTGACGTTGCGCAGGATGGAGACGACGAACGTTCCCTGGCGTTCATCCTTCGCACGGGAGCTGAGGAGCTCGAACAGCAGGTCGGATCCTTCGAGCGGATCGACCAGCAGCAGCTCGCGGCGCGCGAGCTCGGCGTGCGCCATGGCGCTCGTCGACAACGCCGCCGAGAAGAGCATGTTGTTCAGGCTGACGGCGCGGCGCCAGCCCTCGCTGGCATCCTCGGGTGCGGCGAACAGCTTCTCGGCGTGGGTGTTCGCGATGATCAGCTTGCCTTCGGTGTCGGTCAGCAGGATCGGGTCCGTCACCGCGTTGATGATGCTGTACAGCAGCATCCGCTCCTGGCCGAAGCGTGTCTCCGCGATCGTCGGTCGCGGCACGAGGCGCGCAACCTGGCGGCCGAGCATACGCGCCACCCACGTGACCTCAGGATCCCTTTCCGGCGTCAGCGAGCTCGTCAGCAGCAGCCCGTGTGCGGTCTGGTCGTCATCAGACTTGAGCGGGAAGGCATGGAAGGGTCTGTCGAGGGGCGAACGGAACCGATTCATGCGCTCGAAGAACGTCGGCTCCGCCTGGGCAAGGGCGACCACGAGAGGATGCGTGTCGTCGTCGCGGCTCAGGCCGAAGTCTGCGATCGACGTCGCCGATACGCCGTGTTCGGCGACCAGCAGGAGTTGTCCGGACAATGGATCGACGACCGCGACGACTGCCTGTTCGACCCTGCTGTGCGCGACGAGCCAGTCGATGGCGCGGCGTGAAGATGCCTGAACGTCGATGCTGGTCAGCAGGAACTCGGCGAGCGCGAGCCTGGCTTCAACATCGATTCCGGGCAGCTGCACGGCCGGCCCAAGCGAGCTCACGGTTTATCCTTCGCCGGCCGTTCTCCGGCGCGTGCCGGCCCGGGTTCGTTTCGTCGCAGCAAGTTCCCGGGTCCCCTTGGTCGCGGCAAGCTCGGCGCGGAGCGCCGCGTTCTCCGCGATGACGTTCTGGTGCGCGGTCAACTCCGCCTGCTGCGGACGCGATACCGGCGACACCTGTCCCACCGCCTCGGAGTATTTGAGATACGTATCGATCGACGCCACCACGACGCGGGCTTCGACGGTGATCAGGTCGATGCCAACGAGAGAGACGCGCACCCAGGCGTCGATGACGATGCCCTTGTCGAGGACGCGATCGAGAACGTCGATGAGACTTGTTCCGCCTGCTGCTCGTTCAACTGCCATTCTGTGCTCCTGCTGCCGGGGATCGACGTGTCACTTTCTCCGCCGCGAAGGTCTGGCGGGCGCAAGCGCGGCAATGCGCTGCTCCAGTTGTCGAATCTGAGCGCGTAACTCCTCGTGGTCGGCAATCGTTTCGCGGCGGCCGCCGGGCGAGAGCTCGCGGTCGTATCTCCACCAGTCCAATCCGATCTCCTGTGCCTTGTCGAGGGAACAGATGAGCAGGCGGATGCGAATTGTCAGAAGCTCGACTTCCGCCAGCGAAACCTTGATGTCGCCAGCGATGACCAGCCCCTTGTCGAGCACACGGTCGAGCACATCGACCAGTCCGGTAGCGCGATGATGTGATGGGGGAAGGTCGAGAGCCATGTGGCAAGCGACTATAACTCAGGCCGTAGGAGCAGGCAACACAAGGGGTTACGGCCCCCATGGTCGGGTCTGGCCGCTGCATTGACCATCATCGACGTGTATTCATACCGTTCAGGTTCGGTGCCGTTCAATGGTTGTGTTGCAAGGCTTCGGCCGACTCATCGTAATCACGGTTTCCAAGTCGAATGCTGAGTTCCGGCGCGGTCGATGCGCTCGTACGTGTGCGCGCCGAAGGCGTCACGCTGCGCTTGTGTCAGGTTCTGCGGCAGCCGCGGGGAACGGTACGTGTCGTAATACGCCAGTGCCGAGACATGCGCGGGCATCGTGATGCCCGCGGTGATGCCGCGCTGCACGGTTCGCCTCCACGCCGGCTGCGCGGCAACGGCCGCACGCGAAAGCTCCGGAGCCAGCAGGAGATTCGAGAGGCGAGGATCCTGCGCGAGGGCGGCTCGTGCCGTATCGAGCAACTGTGCGCGTATGATGCAGCCACCCGTCCAGATCCGGCAGATCTCCGACAGATCGACATTCCAGGCGTACTCCCGCGAGCCAGCCGCGATCAGTGCCATGCCCTGCGCGTACGTGCAGATCCGTGAAGCGAGCAGCGCGTCGTGCAGCTCGCGGAGCGCCGTCTCGCGATCGATGCCTTCAAGGACGGCTCCTGGTCCGGGGAGAAGGCGTCCCGCATGGGAACGCTCCGCCTTCATGCTGGAAAGCACGCGGGCATCCGTCGCCGCGGCAATCACCGGGACTGGCACGCCGAGCTCGAGCGCGACCTGCGCGGTCCATCGGCCTGTCCCCTTCTGTCCCGCCTGATCGAGGACCAGGTCCACCAGCGGCGCGCCCGTGTCGGGATCAGCGACGCGACAGACCTCGGCGCTGAGCTCGATGAGAAACGACTGCAAGGGCCCCTCGTTCCATGCGGCCCACACATCCGCCGTTTCGACCGCGGACAGCCCCAGACCGCGGCGCATGACGTCCCAGCTCTCCGCAATGAGCTGCATGTCGCCGTACTCGATGCCGTTGTGCACCATCTTGACGAAGTGCCCTGCGCCGTCCGGACCGACATGCGTCACGCACGGTCCTGCATCCGCGCGCGCGGCAATTGCTTCGAGAACGTCCTGCAGGGCGGCCCAGGCCTCATCGGATCCGCCCGGCATCAGCGACGGCCCGTTTCTCGCGCCCTCCTCGCCACCTGACACGCCGCAGCCGACGAAGTGGATCCGCGCGTCGCGCAGCGCCGCTTCGCGGCGGCGGGTGTCGAGGTACCACGAGTTGCCACCGTCGACGAGCACGTCACCAGGGGCGAGCAGCGGTCGGAGGCGGTCGATCATCTCGTCCACCGGCTTACCGGCAGGGATCATCATGAGAACGCGCCGTGGACGCGCCATCGCACGGACGAACTCCTCGAGCGACGCGCTTCCCCTGAATGCGCCGCTTGCACGTTCGGCGATGAAGGCGTCCGTCCAGTCCTGCTCCCGGTTCCACACGGCGACGCGAAAACCGTGCGACTCGACGTTGAGCGCGAGGTTCTTTCCCATCGTGCCGAGGCCGATGACGCCGAAGCTCGCCTCGTAGTTCATGACTGCTCCACCGCGTTCGACCACTCCCCGGCGGCGCGGACGGCATCCTCGAACGCGAGATCGCGCGAACGAACGCGCAGCTCCTCGGCGATCAGCGACTCGGGTTGTGGATCGCCCGCGGCGACCACGCGCACCGAGGCGGGTGCGGCACCGATCTGCGCCGAAGTTTCCATGCACCTACTGTCGGGCAGCAGACGGATGCCGAGCGTCACGTTCCCACCCGAGAGCTGTAACGACTCGACGGGCGCGCTGACACCTCTCTCGAAACGCACTGACAGCCGTTTCCCGGCCGGCAGCCTGGATCTGAGCCACCCGGCCGCCAGACGGGCCTGAAACGGATCGCGGCCCGCGATGCGCACAGCATCGAAGATGCTCGCCGAGGCCCGCACCTCGGGAATGTCAAAGAACTGCGCGAGCACCTCGCGCAGGCGCGTCAGCCGCGCCCAGCGAACATCGCTCACCGACGCGACGGCCGCGATATCTGGCACGAGTGGCCAGAACCGGGAAGGGTCCTCGACGTCGAGCACGACCCGGTCGACGAGCGCGGCAAGGCTTGTCAGCATCTCCGGATCCTCAGCGCGCCACCATACCAGCGTGGGCAGACTCGAGAGCCGCAGCGAGGCAACCGCATTATCGAGATATTTCGGCACCAGCCCCTCGATCACGATCGCGCCATCCTGATCGCGCCGGGCTGGTTCAGGATCGTTGCCCAGCGAAATGACCACCGCGCGCAGGCCTGCACGTGACAGGCCACTCAGCGTCGCCACGAGTCCGTCCTTCGATTGTGGTGAAACCACGGCGACGACCGTCGCCGTGAACACGCGCGCATTCGAGTCCTTCACAGCGTTCTCCAGCGGTGGCCCTGCGCGGCGACGAGTGCGTGCGCCTCCGCCGGTCCCCACTCGCCAGCCTCGTATGAGGGAATGGCCGTCGCCGCGTCAGCGCGCCACGCGTCGTGGATGGGCGAGACGAGCGCCCACGAGGTCTCGACGAAATCGTGCCGCGCGAACAGCGTGGAGTCGCCGATCAACGCGTCGAGCAGGAGTGTTTCGTACGCTTCCGGCACCGCGCGAATGAACGCGTCGCCGTAGGCGAACTTCATCATTACCGGAGCGAGCTGCATCCGCGTGCCCGGCAGTTTTGCCTCGAATCGTACTGAGATCCCCTCGTCGGGCTGCACGTTGATGATCAGCAGGTTCGGCGCGACCGGTGACGCGCTCACGCGCTTGAAGATCTCCAACGGCGGGCGGTGGAACTGGATGGCGATCTCGGTCGTTCGCTTCGGCAGCCGTTTGCCCGTTCTCAGGTAGAACGGAACGCCTGCCCAGCGCCAGCTGTCGAGCATCAGACGCAGGCCCACGAATGTCTCGGTCGTCGAGATCGGATCCACCTGCGGTTCGCTGAGATAACCGGGAACCTCCTGGCCATCGACCCAGCCGGCCCGGTACTGCGCACGAACGACGGCGCGGCGCTCGCCGTCGACGACGACGGGTTGCACGGCCATCAATGCGTCAAGCTTGCGGTCGCGAACGCTCTCGGCGGTGAACGCTACCGGCGGCTCCATCGCGATGAGCGTGAGCAGCTGCATCAAATGGTTCTGGACCATGTCGCGCAACGCGCCCGCACCCTCGTAGTATCGGGCGCGACGCTCGACGCCGACGGTCTCTGCGGCCGTGATCTGCACGTGATCGATGTAGCGCCTGTTCCAGATCGGCTCGAACATCCCGTTGGCGAACCGGAAGACCATCAGGTTCTGGACGGTTTCCTTTCCGAGATAGTGATCGATACGGTAGATCTGCGATTCGTCGAAGTGGGCGTGGAGCAGGCGGTTCAACTCGCGCGCGGTCGCGAGATCGGTGCCGAACGGTTTTTCGACGACTACGCGCCGCCAGGTGGCGGCATTCGACTCTCGCGTCAGACCGGCGCGGCCGAGCTGCTCGCCCACTTCGGGTGCCAGCACGGGCGGAATCGCGAGATAGAACAGAACGCCGCTGCCCGCCGCTATTGCCTCGATGCTGTTCGCCAGCGCGCGGTAGAGGGCAGGATCGCTGAGATCCCCGCTCAGATACCGCATATGCACCGCCAGGGATTCGGCCACAGGATCACCCGCGGGATCGACGCCGGCAAATTCCTTCAGGCTCTCCCTGAACTGTTTCCGGAACCCGTCGTCATCGAGCGGCGACTTCGCGACGCCGATGATCGAGAATGCGGGGGGCAGCCGATGCGATCGCGCGAGCTGGTAGATCGCCGGAAGCAGCTTGCGTCTGGTCAGGTCGCCGGACGCGCCGAAGATGACGAGCGCCGATGGGCCGGGCGCCGGCTCGATCCGGAGCCCGTCGAACAGCGGGTTCTGCGCCACGGCTGATTATTTCATTTCCGCCCCGCGAGATACGTAGCCATGGCATTCAGCTCCGTCTCGGTGAGCTTCGAGCCGAAGCTTGGCATCTCGGCGTCGGGCTTCACCGACTCCGGATCCTCGATCAGCCGCCTGAAGTAATCCACCTCGTGCTTTGTGCCGACATGCGACAGATCAGGACCGTCTTTCCCGCCGTCGCCATCGATCGTGTGACAGCCTACGCAGAAGCGGCCGTAGACCCGTCCAACCGTTTCGGTCTGCGCGTCGAAGCCGGGGTACGGCTGCCGCGACAGCTTGCGGACGTACGCAACGATCGCGGCCACTTCGCGCTCGCCGAGCGAATGCGGGGATTCGCGGATCCCCGGCGCGATCATCTCCGGATCTTCGACATGACCCGCGAGCCATTCCGGACCGCGGCTCGCTGATAACGCTTCGAGCGGATCGGCGAGACCCTCGGTTGCATGACACTTCGCGCAGCCTCTCGATTGTGTGAATTGCCGGCCGCCGATCTCGCGCAGTGTCCACGTCCCCGCCGCAGCGACGTTGCGCGGACGGTCGCGCCACCCGAGACTCGTGAGCAGCACGACGCCGAAGAGCCCGCTCGTAAAAAAGAGCATCGCGAGCGGCCGTCGTCGCGGATCGCGCACGGGGGTCCGATCGAGCCACGGCAGCAACACGAGGAGCGCGGCCACGATCCCGGGCACGACCATCGCTCCAACGATCTCCCACTTGCCAGGGAAGTATTTGAGGAGCTGAAACAGACCCAGGAAGTACCACTCGGGTCTGGGGATGTAGGTGGAATCGCTTGGATCGGCGGGCGCCTCGAGCGGCGGAGCACCGTTCCATGCGAATGCTGCGAGGGCGACGAGCACGACGGCCACAATGGTCGTGTCGCGCGCGGCCTGCCAGGGATAGAACGGAATCGGATCACCCGGGCGCGGCCGCACGGGCCCCGAGATCCCGTGCCGCCGCATCAGGACGATGTGCAGCACGGTGAGGGACAACAGCGCGAGCGGGAGAAAGATCACGTGGATGGCATACCACCGCGTGAGAGTCAGCGCGCCGACCGATGCGCCGCCTCGCAGCAGACCGCTCACGAGTTCTCCCGCGAGCGGCGTGAGCCGCGAGATGTTGATCGTCACCACGGTTGCCCAGTACGCGCGCTGGTCCCACGGCAGCAGGTAACCGGTCAACGAGAACGCGAGGATCAATCCCAGGAGTACCAGCCCCGACAACCATGTGGCCTCGCGCGGCGCTTTGTACGATCCGAACACCACCACGCGGACCATGTGCAGCACGGCGGCGACGACGAGGAAGCTTGCGCCGTAGTGGTGCAGCCCGCGAACGATCCGGCCGGGCACGGCGCTGATGATGAAGCGGATGCTGTCGTAGGCGTGATCCGGGGTAGCGGCGTAGTACAGCGTGAGAAACGCGCCGGTGAGGATCTGGACGGCGAGCAGTCCGAGCAGCACGCTGCCGAGCGTGAAGAACCAGCCGGTGCCGGACGGAAGCGGCTCGTCGAGCAGCACGTGGCGCGCGCCCCTGAAGCCGGTGCGCGCGTGCAGCCAGTCGAATATCAGACCGGGCCTCCGCCCCGGACCCCGGCTCGGTCCCTCGCCGGGCCCCATGCCTCGCGGGCGCGCTGTGTGCGGCTCCGTCATGCGCCTCGACCGAAAGTACTTCACAGTGCGCATCCCGGATCGCATGACGGCCTGATCACACGCGCACCAGCACGGCCCCTGTGTTTTCGTCGAGCCGGACGTCCACGCGATTGAGTGCGCGCGGCGGCGGACCCTCGATTACGTTCCCCTGTTGATCGAAGACCCCGCCGTGACAGGGACAGCGGAACTTCGTCGAGGCCTCGTCCCAGCGCACCTGGCAACCAAGGTGGGTGCAGGTGGCCGACAGCGCGTGCACCCCTTTGCTGCCGTCCCAGACGAGGAACACGGTGGCGCGTGCGCGCTCGCGATACCAGCCGTCCTGTCGTGACAGCGACAGCACACGGGGCACTGGAACGTTGGGCGTGAGATCTGCGGCGAGACCCGCGCGTACCCAACGGCCTTCGGCGCGCGTGGACGGGCGCATCGTCGCGAAGGCGCCGAGGACGGCGGTGAGTCCACCCCCGATCAGCGCGATGACGGAGTTGATGAAGACGATGAGGGCACGGCGACGATGCATCGCGAAAACCCTTCTGCGAACCCGAGGCCATCCACCACAACGCACAAACGGCGGCCAGTCAGCGACTTGGCCGCCGTTACACGATGCGGCGGTTGCGGGATTCGTAAGTGTTTTCGGATGTTACCTGTTCTTGCGCTGCTTTTCGAGATAGAGCCGCGCCTTCTCGGTGCCGAGCAGTTGCAGCCTCGTCAGCACCTCCGCGCGGATCGCCACATTGCGCTCCAGTTCCGCGATGCGGATCAATTCTTCCTCCGCGCGCGCGTTGAACAGTCCGTCGATGATCGGCAGCTTCAGCTCTTCACCTGCACGTGAGTAGAAGCGCGCGAGCGGCTCACGCGCGCCGGCCTGCCCGAGCCTCACGATCGCCCTCTCCTGCAGCTTGTGATCCCGCTCCGTCTCCGCAATCCGCATCAGCGCCGTCGTCGCGCTCCGCTCGCCGAGCGAGTTGACGACCTGGAACTTCACGCGCGGGTTGCCGGTCGAGTAGACCTGCAGCAGCGCCTCTGAGGCCTCCGGCCCGCCGAAGCGTCCGAGCTCGCGCACCGCGGCGATCTGCACGAGCTCGGTCCCTTGCTTCGCCACTTCGACGACCGTCGATTGTGCTTCCGGACGCCCGGACTGCGCGAGCACGAAGATGGCGCGCCGCACCTCGTTCGCGTCGACGCTCTCGAGCGCAATCTCCTTCAGGATCGGGATCACGCGCGGCGCATCCGTCTGAATCAGGCTGCCCAGCGCCTGGATCCGCAGATTGGTATCCGGGTCCCATCCTTCAGGGATCCACACGGTCGAAGGCTGCGGCGGTTGGGGGGTGGCGAATGGCGCCCACGCGCGCGGTGGCCGCGGCGGAGGGACTGTATGCGCCGGTGTTGGGGGCGGCGATGGCGGGGCCGGCGTCACCGCAGCAGGCGCCACGCGCGGTGTCGGAGACGGCAGCGCCGTCGGTGCGGGCACAGCCGCCGGGGTCGACGGCGGCAGCGGCGCCGGTGCAGGCACCGGCGGCGAGGGGGGCCTCGCCGTCCACCAGAGCACGTCATTGCGCCGCAGTTTCTGCGCGATCTCGACCCTCAGCGACCGCGCAGGCTTCACCCATCGGCTCGACGCGAAATTGTGTTCGAGGCGCGAAATGGTTTCGACCGCTGCCGCAAGGTCCCGCGCCTGATTCTGGCTGTGCGCCAGCCAGAACAACGCTTCGTCCTTGTTCCGCTCTTTGGGGTCCGCGGCCGCGGCCTTCAACTGCTCGATCGCGCGCTCCCATTGCTCGTCGGCAATGTAGTCCTTCGCGCGCTCCAGGCGCGGCGACTGCAGCGGCTCGAACGCCGCGTACGCGGGTGTGACGATCGAGCTCGAGGCCAGAGCCGCGAGAACGAGCACGGGGAGCATACGTTTGCAATTGACGGTGTTCATGGGACCAATCCTGTCGTTCGGGCGACGTCCATTTTCTCCACCAGCCCGCGCTTGCGAATCAGCCGCTGAATACGCGGTAGCGCGGCAGCATCGGTATCGTCGGCCATCGATGTCTGCAGCAGAACCAGCTCGAGATCGCGCATCACTCCCGCCAGCGAGGTGAGCCCTCTCTGCTCCGCGGCGATCCTGTAGAGCCGCGTGTCGTTCAAAAGCGAAGTCGCGAGCTCGCGTTCGTACGCCCAGTCCGATCGCTTCACATCGTCGGGTTGCCGCGTCGCAAGACCGAGCACGACGAGCTTGGAGCGTTCGAGGTGGCCGGCGCTGACAGACGCCAGGCCGGACTGGGTTGGTTCGAGATCCGTCGGTGTCGCGTCGGCGACGCGCGCCTGGTCATTGTTCTGCGGCTGCACGAGCTGCTGCCGCGCGCGCGACGCAAGGAACACGCTCGCGACCACGAGCGCGAGCAGCGCGGCCGTGGCAAGCAGGTTCAGCACCGGACGGCGCACGACGGACGGACGGCGCGAGTCGAGAGAAACGACGACTGACGCGGGCACCGCGACACGGACCGCTGTGTCGAGACGGTTCATGAATGCCGACCAGTCGCCAGTCGGGGGCGCGGTGATGTCGGGGCACGCGGCCAGCGCCTCGCGGATGACAGTCAATTCCTCGAGAGCAGTCCTGCATAGCCGGCACTGGCGAAGGTGCTCCGCCACGACAGCGTGCTCCGCCGGCGCGAGCTCGCCGTAGAAATACAGGTCGACCGACCCCGCATCGTGAATGGTGCAGGTATTCATGCTCCCTCCCCGGCGGTCACGTTCGCCATGGTGAGTGCCTGCCGCAGCCGGTGGACCGCCGCGTGGAGCTGTCGTTTCACAGTGCCTTCCGCGAGTCCGAGTGCGCTGGCGATCTCATTCAGCTTCAGTCCCTGGTGATGCCGCATGACGAAGACGATCCGCTGTCCAGGTGGCAGGCGCTTGATCTCGGCATCGAGAACTTTGCCAAGCTCGCCGGCATAGGCGCGCTCCTCCGGATCCGGCGCTTCTCCGCGTGTATTCAGCATCTTCAGTTCGGCTTCTTCCCCGAATGGCGCCGCGCCCGCCGGCGAGTGCCGGCGGCGGTGATCGATACAGGCGTTCATGACAATTCGATACATCCACGAGGTCAGCTGAGCGTCCTGCCGGAAACGGTTCAGCGACCGGTAAACTTTGATGAAGACCTCTTGCGCGATGTCTTCCGCGTCGTGATGGTTGCCGGCAAACTGATACGCGACGCGATAAACCATCGAACGGTGACGCTCCACGAGCATGTGGAAGGCGGAGTGGTCCCCCGCTGCCGCCTGGACGATCAGGTCCGCATCCGCCATCATTATTGGATCGCCCGCATGTCAGCAATATGACGCAGCCGGCGGCTGGAAAGTTGAGTGGCCGCAGGGGGCAGCCGGATTGCACGCCGCAAACGTCTAAAGCGAGTCGTCAAGCAGGCAATCCCACCATTTCTCAAGGAGAGACCGTTTGATCCCGAGATTCATCAGCAGCGCCGCGTTTGTGTCCGCCATGATCCTGATCCCTGTCGCCGCAGAAGCCCAATCGTCAGCCGAACCCGACACCGTAACAGTCACGCCCTTTCTGAGTGCCTCATTCGGCACCTCGAACGACCTCGGCAGCAGTCTCGGAATCGGGGGGGCCGTCGGATACGACTGGACGAAAAACCTCGGGTTCGAGTTCGAGATCGCCCACGTGTTCGACGTCGCGGGCGACGACGAAAATCTCGACTGGGCATTGACGAACTATCACGCCAATTTCATTTATCACTTCGACACGCCGTACGTGACCCCCTATGGCACGTTCGGGCTCGGGTGGGAACACTCGAATGCCGATCTGGAAGACGATCTGAGCGACGAAGACTTCGACCTCGATTCCAGCACGGAGATCGCCTGGAACATTGGCGGAGGCGTGAAGTTCAAGCTGAACGATCGCATGCTCGCACGCGTGGACCTGCGCCGCTTCCAGGTCAACGACGTCGCCCCCGACCACTGGAGGCTGTACGGAGGGCTCACGTTCTGGATAAAAAGGTGAGGCCTGAGGTGAGACTTGCAAGTCTGAAGGTTGAATGCTGAAGGCTGAAGTAAGGGGCAAGGAGGAGACTCGCCCCTTCTTCCTTGCCCATTACTTCAGCATTCAACCTTCGGCATTGCACGGTACACTGATGGGATGCCCGTTCACCAGAAGACCGCCCCTACAGTCGCCAACCCGCTCCGGCGCAACGTCGCGATCATCGCCCACGTCGATCACGGAAAGACGACGCTGGTCGACGCCCTGCTCTACCAGAGCGGCACGTTCCGCGCGAATGAACGCGTCGCCGAACGGGCGATGGACAACACCGACCTCGAGCGCGAGCGCGGCATCACGATCCTCGCCAAGAACACCGCCGTCCACTACAAAGACCTGCTCATCAACATCGTCGACACGCCCGGCCACGCGGACTTCGGCGGCGAGGTCGAGCGTGTGCTCTCGATGGTCGACGGCGTGCTCCTGCTCGTCGACGCATCCGAAGGTCCTTTGCCACAGACGCGCTTCGTGCTGCGTAAGGCGCTCGAGCGGCGCCTGACGCCGATCGTGGTGATCAACAAGATCGACCGTCCGGATGCGCGAATTCAGGAGGTGGTGAACGAGGTGTTCGATCTCTTCATAGACCTCGATGCCACCGAAGAGCAGCTCGACTTTCCGATCCTTTACACGAGCGCACGCGCGGGTACGACGAGCACGTCGACGGAAACACCGGGCCAGGACCTTCGCCCGCTCTTCGAGGCGATCGTCGACGCCGTTCCCCCGCCGAAGGGGGATCCTGAAGCGCCGCTGCAGATGCTGGTGGCGAATCTCGACTCCAGCGACTACCTCGGACGGATCGCGATCGGGCGCATCTTCAACGGTCGCGTGAAGATTGGTGACCAGATCGCCGTCTGCAAACTCGATGGCACGTTCCAGAACACGCGCGTGACGAAACTCTTTGCGTTCGATGGGCTCAAGCGCATCGATATCACCGACGCCGGCGCCGGCGACATCGTCTGTCTCGCCGGCATCGAAGACATCACCATCGGCGAGACGATCGCCGATGTCGAGCAACGTCAGGCCATACCGCCGATCGCGGTCGACGAGCCCACGGTCTCCATGATCTTTGGCGTGAACACATCACCGATGTCGGGACGCGACGGGCAGTTCGTGACGTCGCGGCAGATCAAGGATCGTCTCGACCGCGAGCTGCTGGGGAACGTCTCCATCCGCGTGGAACCGACCGAGACGCCCGAACAGATGAAGGTTCTCGGCCGCGGCGAGCTGCAGCTGTCGATCCTCATCGAGATGATGCGGCGCGAAGGCTTCGAGCTGCAGGTCTCGCGCCCTGACATCGTGACGAAAGAAGTCAAGGGCAAGGTGATGGAGCCCGTCGAGGACCTGGTGATCGACGTCGCCGAAGAGTTCCAGGGGGTCGTCATCGCGACGCTCGGCATGCGCAAGGGGACGATGACGAAGATGGTGAATCACGGGAGCGGCCGCGTGCGCCTCGAATTCCGCATTCCGGCGCGCGGACTGATCGGCTTTCGCTCGCAGTTCCTCACCGACACCAGAGGCACCGGGATCATGAACCACCTCTTTGCCGGCTGGGAGCCGTGGCACGGCGCCATTGCCGCTCGCGCAACCGGCGCGCTCGTTGCCGACCGCGCGGGGGTGGCCACAGCCTTCGCAATCTGGAACCTGCAGGAGCGGGGCGAGATCTTCATCGATCCCGGCGAGCCGGTCTATGAGGGGATGATCATCGGCGAGAACGCTCGTGCGGCGGACATGGACGTCAACGTCACGAAGGAAAAGAAGCAGACGAACATGCGCTCGTCCGGGGCCGACGAGGCCGTCCGACTCATTCCACCGCGCAAGCTCGGGCTCGAGCAGGCCATCGAATGGATCAATGATGACGAGCTCGTCGAGGTGACCCCGAAGAACATCCGGATCCGCAAACGGATCCTGCAGGCGAATCAGCGACCGAAGAAGTCTGACGTTTGAGGTGCTGGGTGCTCGGTGCTGGAGGTGGAATGCGAAGACATCTGAGACTTAGGAGTTGACGTCCCGCTTACAGGTCGACGAACCTCACCCCGTTAGGTCGCGTAGCCAGGAACTTCTCCAGATCCGCAAATGAGATCGTCAGGCTCGACGTGTTGATGTTCGGGTGAAAGATCAGCTTATCGGCGCTGCGTAGATCGGCATCGATGATCACCTGCACGTCGCGGCTGGTTTCCTTCAGCAGCCCGAACGGCGACACCGATCCCGGCGTCAGACCGAGCTTCTCCATGAGCCGATCGGCGGACCCGAAGCTCAGTCGATCGTCGTCGAGCACCTTCACGAGCTTCTGCAGGTCCACTCGCTTATCCACTCCGGCGATCACCAGGTAGTGCCGGTTTCCTTTCTTGTTCCTCAGAAACAGATTCTTCACCGCTGTCGCGGGGATGTCGCGCCAGTACTTCTCCACGTCGTCGGTGTTGAACACGGGCGGGTGCTCATACATGTCGTAGGCGATGCCCATCGCGTCAAGGGAATCGAACACACGCTGCGCCAACTCGTTCACTGGCACATTGTACGAAGTTGCCCCCCATTCGCCTGGGTCGGGCGGACGGATGGATCGCTCAAGTCGTTTTGAGCGCCGATGCGGGCTCGATGGCTGCAGCGCGGCGCGCGGGCAGCCACGCGGCGAACAGGACGATGATCGTGGTGAGGGCGGCGGCGGGGATCACGAGTCTGAGGTCTATGGGAGCGAGCCCGAGAAAGCTGGAGTACATCGCCTTCGCCGCGGTCGCACCCGCGGCGCAGCCGACCACCGATCCAACGGCAAGCAGCCACAGGCTCGGTTTCATCACGAGCGTCAGAACGTCGCCTTCCGTCGCGCCGAGCGCGCGGCGGATTGCGATCTCCTGCGTCCTGCGCTGAACACTGTAGGCAACGAGCGCCCACGTCGCCATCAGCGCGAGACCCAACTGCAGCAGGCCGCCCATCGCGCCGATTCCCTGCGCCACCTGTCCTCCGGCTTTCGTCTGCTCGAACCGTTGCCGCAGCGGCATGGCCGAGCCGACCACGACCCGCGGATCAACGTCCCGAAGGGCGCGGTCGAGTGCGACGATGGCTTCGCCCTCGTTCTTCACGAGCGCGTGCACGACCAGGCGGTCCGGCGGTAGCTGAGCGAGCGGCAGATAGAGGATCGGCTCCGACGTGTCCGCCGACGAGTGATAGGGGACGTCGGCGACGACGCCAACGACCTGCCAGGGACCGCGTTCGAGACGCAGATTGCGCCCGACGGCCGCCGGAG
>DATLLF010000165.1:0-28154 GCA_035537955.1 Vicinamibacterales bacterium
GTGCTGTTGGCCTCGAGGCCGATCTCCGAGCGCAGGTTGGTGATCTCCACGTTTCCCGAGGTGGATTTCGCCGACATCAACCGGCCTGCATTCTCGACGACCACGTGGCCGCTGAGCGAGGCGAGATTCAGATCTCCCTTGATGTCACGGACGCGGATGCTGCCCGAAAGCGAGTGTGCCGAGATCTTTGCGTTTTCTGGCGCGGTGATGGTGTATTGGACCGTCACATTCACATTGCGGCCGCGCGGGCGGTCCTCGTGCCGCTCGTAGACCGTCTTGACCTCGCCACGCGAGCCGCGTTCGTTGATTTCCACTCTCACCAGACCGAGCATCTCGCGCGCATCGTCGTCGGTCCGTCCGCGGGCGACTTTCAGGACGTCGATCTGCGCGTTGCCGCCGCCTCCGCGCGTGATGATGATGTCGCCGGCGAGATTGGACACATCGAGCTCGCCGTTGTTGCCGATTTTCAGCGTGCGGGTGATCTTCTCCGACTGCTCCGCGGGATACTGACGGCGGTTCTGCTCGGCGCGTTCGCGGGCGCGCTCCTGCTGCTGGCGCTCACGTTCCTGTGCCTGGCGGGCGCGTTCCGCCGCCCGAGGGTCGGCCTGTGTCGGCTTCTCGACGACGACCGCCCGTGAGACCACGACGTGATCGTGATCCTGGGCGCGGGCCGCCGCGGGAGCGAGAAGGGCGGTGGCCGCGACGAACGTGATGGCTCTCTTCATATCTGTGTGTGCTCGATTCACGATTTGCTTCTGTCATCCACGAGTTGAGCGGCGCCGGCCGAATTCCCTTTGCGCATTTCGTTCATCAGCGCGATCGTGTCCTGCAGCAGGCTCACCTTCTTGCGGAGCGCATCGAAGAGGCTCTCGCGCGCCGGTGCGTTCTCGGGCTCCGACTGCAGAGCGGATTTCGTTTCCGCGATCGCCTGATCGATCACCGGGAGGTTCCTCGTCAGCACCGCCGCGGTTTGCGGATCGATCGCGGCGTCGTCGCTCTTCACCGCCTGTTCGAGTTTGGCGATGGCAGATTCGTAATGCCGAACCGCAGCCGTCAAATCCTCGTTGATGCTTTGGACGGGATCGCCGGGCGCGGCGTTGCCGGCGGGAACGCCGGGCGCCGGCGCGCCGGACGCGGCCTGTTGCGACGGACGAACATCGCGCGACGATCGCCCTACGTACAGCGACCCACCGACGACGAGCACGAGGGCTGCCGCGATGGCGAGCATGGCCGTGGTCGCCTTGCGCCGGGGCGCCGTGGCGCGCCCTTCCTTCCGCAGTTCGCTCGCGATCGACGCCCAGATGCGCGGAGGCGGCGTCATCGCCTCGAGTGACGACGCGGCGGCGCGGATTTTCTGCAGGTCCGCTGCGACCGCGCGACAGTCATCGCACTGATCGAGGTGCGTCTGCAGCTCCGCGCGGCGGACGGGCCCCAGCGTGCCGTCAGCGAGCTCCTGAATCGCGTCGTTGTATTGCTTGCAGTGCATCTTTGCCTGATTCCGTCAACGACAAACTCCAAACTCCAAACTCCAAAAACTCCAAACCGCAAAAGGTCCAAGAACAACACTCGAAAGGCTCCTGCTCTCAATCGTGTTTGACCTCTCGTTCGTCTTCTGTTTTTCGTGCTGTTGTTTCGTCCCTTTTGTCTTTTCCTCCTTTTGAACTTTGGCGTTTGCAGTTTGTCGTTGCTCTTTTCTACCTTCCCCCGAGCAGCGCGCGCAGCCGGAGCCGCGCTTTGTGGACCTGCGACTTCGACGTGCCCTCGGCGATGCCGAGCGCCTCGGCCACTTCGCGGTGTTCCAGTCCTTCCACGTCGTGCAGCAGGAACGCCGCGCGACAGCCGTCGGGCAGTTGCGCGACCGCCCGCTCCAGATCCATCTTCGCCACCGTCGATTCTGCGATCGCGCGGCTGCCCGCATCCGGCAGCATCGGTTCGTCGTCCATGGGGTCGGTAACCTGCCCGCTCTTTGCCGCGCGGCTGCGCAGGTAATCGAGGGAATGGTTCGTCGCCAGGCGATAGAGCCACGTGCCCAGCGCCGACTCCCCGCGGAAGCCGTCCAGTTTTCTGTGCGCCGCCAGGAAAACCTCCTGCAGCAGGTCCTCCGCGTCAGCCGGATTGCCCACCATGCGGTGGATCAGCCCGAATAGCCGGGGGGAGTGGACGCGGTAAATCTCCTCGAATGCGCCCAGTTCTCCGCGGCGGCACCGCTCGACCAGCGCGGCCTCCGCCGCGCGGGCGGCGCTGATTCCGTCGGCCGGACGCAGCGCTGTAACTTTAGACGAGGTCATCAGGGTCTCACGTTGCCCCCGCCTTCGCGCCTGCGGCGCTTCGGCGAGGGCAGGCTCTGCTTCGGCGCGGCGGGCCACCGGCGCGCCGTGAACTCCTTTACGCGACTACCGCTTACGAGGATCCCTTCAGCGCGCAACAGCTCCCGCTTGAGCTGTGTGTTGCCTCCGAACCCGCCGAGGCGTCCGCCCGCGGCGATCACGCGGTGACAGGGGACGCCGAGCGAGCGGCACTCCCGCATGATGTTGCCGACAGCGCGTGCCGCGCGCGGGCTCCCGGCCGCTGCGGCGACGTCGCCATAGGTGGCGACGCGCCCTGTCGGGATGCGGCGCACGACCGACAGGACTTTCGAACGGAAACTCGCCGCCAATTCAGCGTGTGCCATTGGCATTTCAGCGGGGACCGCTCACCACAACACTCGCACACTGGCGGCTGCCTGAAAACCGCCGCCAGTTGTTGAGACGCCGCTCGCGCCAGGACCGTTGAGATCCACCGACGCCCGGGCGTAACGGACCAGCGCGCCGAGTCCGAGACGGCGCGTCAACATCCGTGCCGCGTCGACGCCCCCGTGGAACCCGATGCCCCGCCCCTTCGCTCGCTGCGTGGTCGCGCTCCCGAATTCAGCGGTGTCGAAGGGAAAGGTTTCGACGGCCTGCACTTCATTGACGAGCTCCTGCTCGACGTTGAAGTAGCTTGGCCCAGCGAACAGCTTCGCTCGCCATCGCCCTCGCGGAGTGAGGTCGTAATACAGCTGCGCGTGGACCGCCGTTTCCGTGCGCGTGAGATCGGGTGCCCGACCCGTCACGGTGCGGTCGCGGTTGTCGAAGAAAGGATGCGGGATTGCCGCCGATACGTCCGCGTTTACGGAGCTCGACGCGCGCGATACGGCGACCGCGACACCGAACGCTTTGTGGATCCTGAACCCCGCGCCTCCATCGAACAGCACGCCGGAGTTTCCAGGATATGTCGCATCGAGCGTGCCGGTCTCCGCGTTGGTCTGGAATTGCGCGTGTTCGGAGAGCTCTTCGGCGGCCGCCTGGATCCCCGCGTCGATTGTGACGAATCCACGCTCCACGAACGGTCGTGACGGACGAGCCTGCGGCCGCGACGGCGGAGTCTGCGCTTCTCCATGCGCCACGATGCCACTCATCATCAGAGTTGCGACCACCATCGTCGTGCGCACCTAGTGGTCTGTCCTCGATGAAAAGGGACCAGATCGCGGAGCGGGGCGCCCGGCTGGCGAGGCGCGAAGAACGAGCTTATTGGACATGAGTGAGCGACGAGCAACGAAACGAGGCGGGACGGCCCGCCCGCGAGGCGGTTCTTTTTCGTCGAGGACGACCACTAGTTCACACCCACGGCAGTCCAGGCCGCGATCATCGCGCGCTCCGCTGCGCTGCCCGCACCGTAAAGATCGCGCGCTGCCTGAATCGTCGCGGCCCGCGCCATCGCGAACGTCGCGTTCGACGGAAGCAGCTGGGTCACGGCGCGGTAGAACACGGTTTCGATCTGCACGCGGTTCGCGCCGCCGACTCCCTGGACAGCGAGGCCAGACACGCGGTTCGTGCCCCCTTCGACGGCCAGGTAGAAAACGTGATTCGGAATCCCCGAGTTGGTGTGGACGCCGCCACCGTCCTCCGTTCCCGTGAACCGGACCGAGTAATGATCCGCGTCGCCGTACGCCCTCGGATCGGCCATCGAGCGGATACCGTTGCGGCTGCCCCGCACCACATCCTCTGCAATCAGATAGTCCGACCGCTGCGTTCCATTGCCGGCCGGCTGGAAGAAGGCTTCGACAGAGGAGCCGATGATGTCTGAAAAGGACTCGTTCAGCGCACCCGATTCGTTCATGTAGATCAGGTCGGAGGTGAACTCCGTCACGCCGTGCGTGATCTCGTGCGCCACGATGTCGAGAGCACCGGCGGTGAAGTCCCAGGTCTGCCCGCCCGCCGTGAGACCCGCCGGCAACCCTTCGCCGTACAACATCAGCCCGTCGCCGTAATACACGGCGTTGGTGAAGAACTCGGGAAAGGTGGGGAACCAAAGTGAAAAATCCGAGCGCTTCACCGGATGCACCAGCGTCTGCATCCGCCGGTTCGCATCGTCGAGTCCGCGGCGATTGAATCGTTTGTAATAGTAATCGTAGGTGTAGCCGGAATAGATGTGAGCGTCGCCGAGCGCGGCATCCTCCCAGTTGTTGTCGACGTCGGCGCCCATGTCGCTCTGCGCGAGAGCCACGCGGCCGTTGATGACATCGCGCGTCCTGAAGGGATCGCCCTTCATGTCGTACGTGCGTATCGAGGGTGGACGCAGCGCGTCCGCTAGCGTGAACGCCCCGCCGAAACGCGTCACGGAAATCTTCTTCGAATCACCGAGCACGCCGGTGGCGCGGCCCACGGCGCTCTGCGCCTGCAGGTCGCTGTACTCGAAGACCATCGCACCCGAGCGTGCATCCACGAAGTACTCGCGGAGATCGCCGGCGGCGCTGGCGCGGATCCTCCAGGTCAGCACGTAGTCGCCGGGCGCTCGCGGAAATACGACGAGCTCACCCGTGCGCGCGGCGCCAAGGGTCACCCCCGTGCGCGCCTCCACCACGCGGTGCGCGTCCGCTTCCCCCAGCGCCGGATCCGTGCTGATGGCGATGTCGTCGTACATCGTTCCAAGCATCGAGATCACCTGCCCGCCAGAGAGCTGCCTGGCGACATCTGCGCCGAACACCCGGACTCCTCGGTGATACTGATCCACGCGCTCGATCCGTCGACCCGGCACGAGCTTGTCGGGGCGCGAGTCGCGAACGCGAAGCGCTCCCTGACGCAGCATCTGCGTCACGCGGCCGTCCTCTGCGCGAAGCTCGGTTACAGAGGACGGATTGATTCTCGGGCTGACGCGCCGTGCCTGTGCCCGCAGCGGTATCCACACCAGCACGGACGCGAGCGCCGCGCACACCGTCACTGCGATGAGTGATCGCAAA
Organism: Vicinamibacterales bacterium; assembly: GCA_035537955.1. GTDB lineage: Bacteria > Acidobacteriota > Vicinamibacteria > Vicinamibacterales > 2-12-FULL-66-21 > JACDCA01. Next base: position 5,258 of record DATLLF010000165.1, read on the forward strand.
TGCATTTGCCCTAACGTCGCAGGAGCGCCGTCCCGTCGGTGGAACTGAACGATGCACCCGCCAGCCCCGCAAGCGTTGGTGCGATGTCTGCGGGAGTGGCAGGCGTGTCGTGCACGCCCGGTGTGACGCCCGCGCCGAAGAAGATCACGGGCACGCGCTGATCATATGGATACAGTGTGCCGTGCGTCGTTGCCGCGGTCGACAGCAGCCAGTTGCGCTGAGGGATGACGATCAGATCACCGCTGCGCGGTCCGTAGTAGCTGAGCGCCGCCGCGCGCTTCACCGGGTCGGCGCCGTTTCGTACGGCCTCGCTGTCGATCTCGTCTCGCCGAAACGCGTGCGCGATACCTGGCAGCGCACGAATCGCGTCGAGAACCGCCGCCGACGCGTTCGGGGACCGCTGTAATCTCTCGAAGATGCCGGGCCCCAGGTAGATGTCCGTGTACGCTGCATGAACCGCGTACTTCCCCGGCCCGAAGAACGGCAGAAGCGCTTTGTCGATGGCGGCCAGGATGTCAGCCGCCGGCTCACGTCCGGCGCCGGTCTGCTCGGGCACATCGGCTACGCCGTGGTCGGCGCTGATCGCGAGCACGTAGCCGTCGCGGCCGAGGCGCGCGTCCAGATGGTCGAGCAGCGTGCCGATTGTGCGATCGAGGCGAAACAGGAGGTCCTGTACCTCATGACTTCTGGGCCCGTACTGATGGCCGAGCAGATCGAGGCTCGAGAAGCCGACGCTGATGAAGTCCGTGCCTTCGCCTCGCCCGAGGTCGAGCGTATCGATGGCTTGCGCGGCGAAGCGGCCAAGATAATCGTCCGCGAACGGCGATCGCTGCCACTGTGCGAGGAATTGCGCGGCGGGCTCGCCGACGACGTGGGGGAATGTTTTCGTCCAGCCCGTCGGGGCCCGCTCGCCCTTGCCGTCGTCCTCCCCGCGGTAGGCAGCGAGCGGCTGCACCCGTTCCCACGTCTTGCCGCGGTCGGCCTCCACGGGATTCGCCGCAATGAATTGCCGGACCCACTCGACGGGATGGTCCGTGACCGCTGAAGACGTCGTCCAGCCAGCGCGATCGTCGAACCACGTGGCGGCGTTCGTGTTGTTGCCGACCAGCGTGATCGCGGACCGCGCCTTCAGTGAAATGGCAACGGATCGCCCGCCGGTCTTCTCCCGCAGTTGTTGCGCGAGCGTTGGCACGAGCAGTGACGCGGCACTGTCCCCGCCCGTCGGCCTTCCCATATAGCCGATCGCCTTCGCTGAGGGATCCGCGGTGCAGCTGACCACGCGTGCCGTCGCCCTGTCCCACCAGGCGTTGAGGATCATGCCGTGGCGATACGGCAACGCTCCCGTCCCGATCGTCGAGTGGCCGGCGCAGGTGATCGTGTTCAGGTATGGATACGCCGCACGCCGGAACCACGCCCCCTCGTTCATCAACCGCTTGAGGCCGCCGGTGAATCTGTCGCCGTAGTCGTCGAGGTACTGCGCGCGCATCTGGTCGACGACGAGCACGACCACGAGTGGTGAACGGCGCGACGCGGTTTCGCGCCTCGGCACAGACGCGCACGCCTGCCAGAGGACCAGCAGAAGAGCGATCGGCAGGGCTGCAGCCGGCCTGCGCAAGAGACCCGAGGTTCGTGTCATGGACGGCGAAGAATGGGGAAATAGCAGAGCGCGCCGATGAGCACATCGTACGACGCGCAGCCCACCGTATACCAGCGCGGCGCAATCCCGTCAGGCAGCGCCCCCGGACGATGGGCGATATCGACGACCGCGTGAGCGGCGAAGCCAAGTGCCAGCAGCGTGAGCGCCTGTCGCGGATCACACGTCAGGGTATAGGCGGCCAGGACGAAGAACCCGACGCACAGAGCGACGTCGAGTCCGACGCCCGTCCGTCCCTCGTTGGCGGCGGCAAGTCCGACGTACGCCCCGGCGACGAGCGTGATCAGCAGAGCGGCGATCTGCGCGAGGCGCAGCTCCGCCACGAGTCGTTCGGGCGAAGAAATCGGGATTGCGGCGGTCTTCAGTGACTGAAATGAAAACCCTGCCCCCAAAGCCAGCGCGGCTAAGAGAAGCGTACGGATGGCTTCGGACATGCGTCTCGCGATTATAGATGGAGCTTCGGCCGTTCCCGGTTCACGAGAGCAGCGTCAGCGGATCGATGCCGAAGTCGGCGGGATCGAGCGGCGTGACGATGCTCTGTGCAGCGTCTCCCGACGTATCGAAAAGATTGCGATCCTGCGGTGTATCGAGCCGCGTGCCGTCGGAGTGAAAGATGATGCGCACGCGCGGCCGGTGCGGATCCGGCGCGTGTGTCTCGAGCACCACGGCTGTCTCTCCGGTGCTCAGTTTCACGAGGTTGCCTGGCGGATAGATCCCGAGCAACTGGACGAAGCGGCGGACGAGGTGCTGATCGAACTGGACTCCGTCGGTGCGCGTGAGCACCGCGAGGATGCGCTCCGTCGGAAACGCCCGCTGGTACGCACGCAGCGAGCGCATCGCATCGTAGACGTCCGCGATGCTGCACAGCATGGTGCCGAGATTGAGCGCGGGACGGCGCACCCCGACCGGGTATCCGGTCCCGTCGAGTCGCAGATGGTGTTCGAATGCGACGACCGGCGCGAGCACCGGCATCTCCGGAGTGCGCCTCAGGATCTCGGCTCCGTCGACCGTGTGACGTCGCATGATCGACAACTCGTCATCGGTGAGCTTATCGGGCTTGTTGAGAATGTCCTTCGGCGTACGCACCTTCCCGATGTCGTGCATCAGCGCCGACAGGCCGAACTCGCGCAGCAGCTTGCCATCGATGCCGAGCGCACGCGCCTGGCCCATGGTGAGGATCGAGACGTTCACCATGTGCGTGAACGTGTAGTTGTCGTAGGCGCGCATCGCGGTGAGCGCCATCACGGCCGCGCGGTTCTCGGCCACGGCATCGGCAAGACCGTCGATTGCCTGAAGCGCACCGGGAAGATCGGGCTGCCCCTCCGTAGCGGCGGCATCCCACACCGACTCTGCGATCTGGACGGCGTTCGAATACAGCCGTCGGATCGCTGCCATATCGTTTGCGAGGCCGTCGTCGTGCCGTTCTTCAGCCGAGATGCGTCCGACGCGGATGTGTGGAGACGTGAGCTGCGCGTCTGCGTCCCCCTTGCCAGTCAGTGCCGCGACCGCCAGCATGAAGCCGAGCACTTCGTCCCCGGTGATGCCGCGATCGAACGTGATGCGCTCGATGTGCTGGTCGCTGAGCCGTTTGATCAGGTCACCCATCGACGCGCTCGCCTTCGGCAGCGGCGTATCCGCGACGACGAGCTCGCCGCCGACGATCCCGATGGTGAGGGTCGGAGATGCGGCGAGGGATGGTTTCAGCGCGGCGAGCAATCCCTCGACGTTGCGCGCGACCAGCGGGTGCTCCCGTGCATACAGCTGGCAGGCGCGGACGCCGGCGGCGAACCGCCGCAGTACCTCTTCGTGCTGAGGGACCTTCGGCGTGGAGTCGGTGCGTTCGGTCATGCGAGTCCCGTGAGGTGTGCGCGTGCGGCGGCGCGCGTCCCGCGGCTGCCGGTCCGCGCGGCGCTTTGCAGCGTATCGATCGCCTGCGGGGTGCCGATCCGTCGCAGCGTGGCGGCGGCGGCGGCGCGGGCTCTTCGCGTGCGCATCGGCGCCCAGAGATCGCCCCGGTGCAGCGCGTCCTTGAGCACGTCCACCGCGGCAGGATCGGGGAACGTTCCGAGCGCTTCCAGCGCGGACAGATAGACCTGCGCGTGCGTCGATCGATTCAAATTGCGTACGAGGTAACAGAGCAGGGGCGCGGCGCGCTGATCACGCACCTGCGTCAGTTCGGCTACCAGCGTCTCGCGCGCGCGCCCGCTCACGGTGTCGAGCGTCTTGACCAGAATCGCTGCCGCCTCGTCGCTGCCGTTGAGCACCAGCGCCTGCACCGCCTCCCGCTGCACCAGTGGTTCGTTGTCGGTCAGCAGCGGAATCAGCTCTCGGAGGCCTTCCGATCCGCCGAACTCGCGCAGCAGGAACGCTGCTGTTCGGCGCACCTCCCAGTTCGGGGCGTTCATCAGCTGCTGCACGACGTCGCGGCCCTGCGCGCCGAAGCCCACGAGCACATCCCGCAGCCGCCGTCGCGATCGCGCGTCCTGCTCGGTTGACAGCGTCTCCGCGAGCGGCGCGATCACCGGGGTCCCGATGGCCCGGCACAGCCGCTCGAACCGTGCGAAGGCCTTGTCATCGGCGTGTCGCAGATGCGCGGCGACGTGCTTCATGAACGAGCCGCGGCCGAACCGCTCGAGAATCTGCGACAGGAACGCGCCGCGCTCGGCGCGCGTAGCGGCTTCGATGATGATGGCGTCCGCAAGCTTCCAGGCCTGGTCGAAGTGGCCGACACGGACGAGGTCCTCGGCGTGCGCGGCCGTCGTCTCGGCAACGTCGCGCCATCGAGCAGGATCCTCTTCGATCGAGAGCAGGTCCTGCAGGAGCTGGTGATCGAGCCCGCGCAGCGCGCTGTCGTTCACCGTCGTCAGCCACGCGGTGATCCGTTCGGGCGGATCATCGTTGGTACGCTCGACATCGACCGGTTTCGCCTGTGCGTTCGACAGCTCGCGTCCGTATTCTTCGGAGACGTACGAGGCATCGGAGTACGACGTCACCATCGACTCGACCTTGCCCCACAGTTCCGCGAACGAGGTTTCCTCGCCGAGCGGTGATGCGGCCACCTGGTCCTCCGCGAGCGCCAGCAATCGGCGTTGCCGGTCCGTATCGGGCACGAGCGCCTGAAAGGCGTGCGCCAGACGCGCCGTGGCGCCGTGCTCCGCGATCACCGACGCGGCGACGAACTGCGCGACGTCGTCGTCGCGCATCTGTTCCGCCATGGCACCGACGATATCGGGCGTATCGCCCTCGGGCTGCCGGTGCGCGAGCAGCTGGACCATCTCATCGGCGCTCAGCCGCGCGGCGACCTGGCCGAACTGCTGCAGTGTGGTCTCCAGCGTGCGAGGATCGAGCTGGCCTGCCTTCGCCGCGAGACTCTGCAGCAGCTTGAGGACGACTGCGGTCCTCGCATCACTGCCTCGTTCCCCGGAGAGCAGTTCGAGACGCGACAGCAACTCGTCGAATCGCGCCGGATCTCCGAGAATGGCGAGCAGCGCATCCAGGTGTTCGTCGTCGAGGACCGCGCCTTCGAGGGCGGCAGCGATGATGTCGTCGAGCGAAGCGCCTGTGCCGCGGCGTTCGCGCAGGACCTCCGCGTAGTTCACTTCGCGGACCTCGATGCTCGGTCCACCTGCCGTAGCCCACAGGTGCGCGATGCCGCCGTCAGCGCGCACGTCCTCCGGGGACCGCGCCAGCAACAGCAGCAGCGTCCGCCACGAGCTCGCGTCCGCTCCTGCGTTCACCGTCACTGCGCCGATCAAATGGCGGTGCAGCAGGGCGGCCAGCTCGGTGACCGTCTGGTCCGGCTTGGCGAGCGTGGCATCCCCGACGAGCAGCGTGTGCTGGCTCACCTGGAGCCGCGCCGGTCCGACCGCCGTGAGGCGAGCCGTCACGTCTGCAAGACGATCCAGTGTGGTGACGATGGCCGGGTGCTGCGCGGGGTAGAGGGAGACCGCGCGCGCGGCGGCTTTGCACGCCCGCGCGAAGTCAGCGAGCTGCGCGGCGCCCTCGGGGGAAAGAACTGGTGGTTTCGGTGCGTCCGACATTATCAGCGGCAGATCACAGGACGCGCGAGCGCGGACACGCTTCGCGAACGCTCTGACGAGACCGGCGTTACTTCGGGCATCGGTTCGAGGGGCTGGCGCGATCCGACAAGATTCTAATCTATGATCCGTCCATACATGCGCGTCGTGGACCTCATTCGCCGGAAGCGGGACGGCGGTGCGCTCGATTCGGAGCAGATCGAGTTCTTCGTCAAGGGCATCACCGACGGCTCGCTGCCCGATTACCAGGCCTCCGCGCTGCTGATGGCGATCGTGCTGCGCGGAATGACGACGCAGGAAACCGCATGGCTGACCGACGCCATGGTCCGGTCTGGTGTCCGCGTCGAGTATCCCGACGTGGACGGCGTCCCCGTGGACAAACACAGCACCGGAGGTGTCGGCGACAAGACGTCGCTGATCCTGGCGCCGATCGCCGTGGCGTGCGGTGCGGTCGTGCCGATGATGTCGGGACGCGGGCTGGGACACACAGGTGGCACGCTCGACAAGCTGGAATCCATCCCCGGATTCCGTACGGGTCTCTCGCTGCAGGAATTACGGCGAGCCGTCAGGGCCGTGGGCGGCGCGATGATCGGCCAGACTGCCGAGATCGCGCCCGCCGACAAGCGGCTGTACGCACTGCGTGACGTCACCGGGACTGTTGAGAGCATTCCGCTGATCTCGGCCTCGATCATGAGCAAGAAGATCGCGGAAGGTGTCGGCGGGCTCGTCCTCGACGTGAAGACCGGTGAAGGCGCGTTCATGAAGACACTGGACGACTCGCGCGCGCTCGCCAAGTCACTCGTCGGCATCGGCAACGCCTCCGGCGTCAGAACGGAGGCGCTGATCACGGCGATGGACGCGCCGCTCGGACACATGGTCGGCAATGCGCTCGAAGTCATCGAGTCGATCGACGTGCTGAAGGGGAAAGGGCCGAAGGACCTCGAGGACCTCTCGGTGGTCCTGGCGGCGCGGATGCTCGTCCTCGCCGGCATCGATGCCAGCGAAGCGGGCGCCATCGCGCGCGCGCGCACGACGATCGGCTCGGGAGCGGCACTGGAAGCATTCGGCCGCATCATCGAGCACCAGGGTGGGGATCCCCGAGTGCTGCACGATTATTCGAGGCTCCCGTCGGCACCCGACGAAGCCGCTGTGCCCGCGTCTCATGGCGGTTACGTCGGCGCACTGCAGGCTGAGGCGATCGGCCGCGCGGCCGTGGCCCTCGGCGCGGGACGCGCGCGCATGGACGATGTGATCGATCCCGGTGTGGGGATTCGCGTCGCCGTGCATGTCGGTGCGCCGGTATCGCCAGGCGAGCCTGTTCTCGTCATCTACCACCGCGGGGGCCACGGACTGAAGGAAGCGATGACGCTGTTGAGGGATGCCGTGCGCATCGACGAGGACGCGCCCCCGCTGCGTCCGCTGATCGTCGACCGCATCATGGAGGAACGATGACAGTCGTCACGGAAGACGAGCATCCGCCCGCGCCTCCGCGGGCACCGTATGACGCGCGTGATTTCGCAGTGCTCGGCGGCGCGCTTGCCGCGGCCGCCGTCGTGGCGCTCGCCGCCCGCTTCGCCGGCGCCGCCAGGCTTCAGCCGCTCGTCGGGCTGATCGTCATCCTCAGCATCGCCTACGCGCTTTCGACGAACCGCCGCGCGATCGATCGGCGCACTGTCGCGTGGGGCCTCGTGCTGCAGGTCGTCTTCGCCCTGCTCGTGCTGAAGACCACGGCAGGGCAGCGCCTCTTCCAGACCCTTGGCGGAGCCATCAACAAGCTGCTCGATTTCGCGTTCGTCGGATCCAGCTTCGTGTTCGGCCCGCTCGGCAGCAAGGAAGTCTGGCCGCGCGTCATGACGAACGTCCTCGGCGAAGAAGGGGTGCGCTACGGCGTCGTCTTCGCCTTCCAGGTACTGCCGACGATCATCTTCATCGCGGCGCTGTTCGCGATCCTTTACTACTTCGGCGTGATGCAGGTCATCGTCCGCATCTTCGCCGTCGTCATGCGCCGGTTCATGAAGGCGTCCGGTGCGGAATCCCTGAACGTCGCAGCCAGCATCTTCATGGGTCAGACCGAAGCGCCGCTGACCATCCGCCCCTTCCTCCCGCGCATGACCGAGTCAGAACTGATGACGGTGATGACCGCGGGCATGGCGCACATCTCCGGCGGCATCATGGCGGCGTACATCCTCTTCGGCATCGAGGCGCAGCACCTGCTCACGGCCGTGATCATGACCGCTCCCGGCACGCTGATGATGGCCAAGATCTTCGTGCCGGAAACGCAGTCGCCGGAAACGATGGGGACGGTAAAGCTGCGCGTGGAGCGGACAGATGTGAACGTGGTCGACGCCGCCGGACGAGGCACCAGCGAGGGTCTGATGCTCGCATTGAATGTCGGCGCGATGCTGATTTCGTTTCTCGCGCTCATCGCGCTCGTGAACGCGCTCCTCGGGCTGGTCGGGTTGAGCCTTCAGGAGATTTTTGGATGGGTGTTCGCTCCGGTCGCATGGAGCATGGGCGTCCCCTGGCGAGACGCCACGACCGTTGGCAATCTGCTCGGCACGCGCATGGCGCTCAACGAGTTCGTTGCGTACTCGCAGCTTGGAACGCTCAAACCCGTGCTGGATCCCAAGTCGTTCACCATCGCGACGTTCGCCCTGTGCGGCTTCGCGAATTTCAGCTCGATCGGCATCCAGATCGGCGGCATCGGTGCGCTCGCGCCGACCCGGCGCCACGACCTGGCACGCCTTGGCTTCCGCGCGATGCTCGCGGGCACGCTGGCGAATTTCATCACGGCTACCATCGCGGGGTTCCTGCTGTGAGCGGCACGAGCGGCGACTACTATCAGCGGGTCGACCAGGCGGCGGATCTCTTGCGTCCGCGAATTGGAACCGCGCCAGACGTGGCGATCGTGCTCGGTTCGGGCCTCGGTGACTTCGCCGGGGGCCTGACCGATGCGATGACCACGGCATATGCGGAGATCCCGAACTGGCCGGCGTCGGCCGTGATCGGTCACGCTGGCAAGCTCGTGGTCGGCGCGCTCTCGGGGAAGAAGGTTGCGGCGCTCTCGGGACGTGCGCACTTCTACGAGGGGCACGACCTGCGCACGGTGACGTTCGCTACGCGGGTGCTCGGCCTCATCGGTGTGAAGCGGCTGATCCTCACCAACGCCGCAGGCGGCATCAACATCGCGTTCAAGCCGGGAACCTTGATGGTGATCGACGATCACATCAACCTGCTCGGCAGCAGTCCGCTGATCGGGCCCAACGAGGACCGCTTCGGCCAGCGCTTCCCCGATATGACCGAGGTGTACTCGCGCCGGCTGCGTGGGATCGCCGACGACGCGGCACGGGCGAAGAGCGTTGCGATCGCGCACGGAGTGTACGTGGCCTTGCATGGACCCAGCTATGAGACGCCTGCAGAGATCCGCTTCCTGCGGACGATCGGTGCCGACGCGGTCGGAATGTCCACAGTGCCAGAAGCTCTCGTCGCACGGCACATGGATATGGAGGTGCTCGGCATCTCCTGCATCACGAATCCGGCTGCCGGCGTGCTGCCAGAACCCCTCCGCCACGACGAGGTGATGGAAGTCGCGCGACGCGTGAAAGGGGAGTTCTCGGCGTTATTGGAGGGGATCGTTGAGCGACTCTGAAAGCCAGCGCTGGCCGCAGATCGAACGCCGTCGCAAGCACGAACGCCGCTCCGGCCCCGATCGTCGCAGCGAGTCGGGGTGGCAACCCCTGTCGCTCCATGACCCGATCGACGACATGCCGCTGATCGAGGTCGCGACTCAGGCGCGGCTCAACGCGCAAGCGCTGTATTCCGGATTCAAGGTTGGCGCGGCACTCGAGGTCCGCGGCGGCGCGCTGGTGACCGGTTGCAACATCGAAAACGCGTCGTACGGGCTCACCCTGTGCGCCGAGCGGGTCGCGCTGGTGAAAGCGCTTTCGGACGGACACTTGGCATTCACGCGTATCGCGGTGGTTGCGGATACCGACACACCGACTCCGCCGTGCGGCCCCTGCCGTCAGTTGCTGTGGGAGTACTGCGGCGACATCGACGTGATCCTCGCGAACCTGAAAGGCCCCGCCGGCCGCCATCGCCTCGCCGATTTGCTGCCGCTGCCGTTCGACAGCCGGCTGCTAAAATAAGGCAATGCTTCCCACTATTGAATGGCAGGGCGACACCGTCGTCATGGTCGATCAACGCAAGCTGCCCGGCCAGGAGATCTACGTGCGCTGCCGGACCTCGCAGGAAGTCGCGAAAGCGATCCGGACGATGGTGATCCGCGGCGCACCCGCGATTGGCGTCGCCGCCGGGATGGGCATCGCGCTCGGCATGCAGCGCAGCACCGCCAAAGGCACGAAGCAGTTTGCCGTCGAGTTCCAGAAGACCTGCGACATGATGGCGGCGACGAGGCCGACGGCCGTCAACTTGTTCTGGGCGATCGAGCGGATGAAGCGTGCGTTCAGTGAAGGGGCGCAGGCCGGAGAGTCTCCCGGGGAGCTCGCCCCCCGGCTCGAACGCGAAGCCCGCGCCATTCACGACGAAGACGTGACGAACTGTCGTGCGATGGGCGCGTTTGGTGCCTCGCTGGTTGCGGATGGCGCGCGAGTGCTCACGCATTGCAATGCCGGAGCGCTTGCCACAGCCGGCTATGGCTCCGCGCTGGGAGTGATCCGCGCAGCCGTCGAGCAGGGGAAGAAGGTCGCCGTGTTCGCCGACGAAACACGTCCCTTCCTTCAGGGGTCCCGGCTGACGGCGTGGGAGCTGGTCCGTGAAGGCATCAGCACGACGGTGATCACGGAAAGCATGGCCGGTCCGCTGATGCGGGCGGGCGAGATCGACATCGTGGTCGTCGGTGCCGATCGTATCGCGGCGAACGGCGATACCGCCAACAAGATCGGGACCTACACGGTGGCCGTGCTCGCGCACGAGCACAAGATCCCGTTCTATGTCGCCGCGCCGCTCTCCACGATCGACCTCGCCACACCTGACGGCGATCACATCCCGATCGAGGAGCGGGATCAGCGCGAAGTCTCGCATCTCGGGTCGTCGCGCCTCGCCCCCGAAGGAGCGAAGTTCCGCAACCCTGCGTTCGACGTCACGCCGCAGCGCTACATCACCGGGATCATCACCGAGCGCGGAGTGTTCCGGCCGCCGTACAGCGAGTCGCTGAAGAAGGCCTTCGAGGACCGCGCCGTTCGAGTGGGTTGAGCGGCGGTGCGACTGCTGGCAATCGAGACGTCGTGCGACGAGACCGCGGCCGCCGTCCTGACCGAAACGGGCGATGCCGCACGTCCCTGGACGATAGCCGCGAATATCGTCGCCTCCCAGTCAGCGATCCATCGCGAGTGGGGAGGAGTCGTTCCGGAGCTCGCTTCACGCCAGCACGTGCGCGACATTTGCGGGGTTGTCGAACAGGCGCTGACCGATGCGAACGTGACCCTGGACGATATCGGTGCGATCGCGGTCACGCAGGGGCCCGGTCTCGTCGGGTCACTGCTGGTAGGGGTTTCGTTCGCCAAGGCGCTCGCCTGGTCGCGCGGTATTCCGGTCGTTCCCGTCCACCATCTCGGCGGGCACATCGAATCGCTGACGCTCGCGCACGGCGAACTGCCGTTACCGGCCGCCGTCCTCGTCGTGTCGGGCGGTCACACGAGCCTGTATCTCGTCTCCTCGCCAGGCGAGTACCGTCTGATCGGGCGGACGCGCGACGATGCGGCGGGTGAGGCCTACGACAAGGTCGCGAAACTCCTGGGCCTGGGATATCCCGGCGGACCGATCATCGATCGGCTCGCGAAGCAGGGCAACGATCGCGCGATCGATTTTCCGATGACGCGTTTGACGCACGCCGACAGGAACGCGCCCTCGGATACCGCGGTCGGTCTCCTTCCCCCAGATGTGGCACGGCGCGTCGACTTCAGTTTCAGCGGCCTGAAGACGGCGGTTCTGAGGTACGTGAAGGACGCGCGGGCGCATGGCGTCGCACTTCCGGAGACGCTCGTGGCCGACATCGCCGCGAGCTTTCAGCGTGTCGTCGTCGATGCGCTGCTCGATCGCACCTTCGAAGCCGCACGCTGGCTGAACGTGCACAGCATCGGGATCGCCGGGGGCGTCTCGGCTAACAGCCGCCTGCGCGCGGAAGCCGAAGAGCGTGGAAAGCGGTACGGCATCCCCGTGTTCGTGCCGCCGCTGTCGCTGTCGACCGACAACGCCGCCATGATCGGGGCCGCCGGTTTGCGGCGGTTCAGAGCCGGGCACACTGGTGCGTGGGACTTCAACGCAGAGGCATCCCTGCCGCTGTAGTTCGGCTTCCGGCTTCAGGCCTCCGGCTGCCGCTGGCTGCCGGTCCGGAAGCGGCGGAAGCCGGCAGCCGCCGAAACCGAAAGCCGCGGAAGCCGGCAGCCGGAAGCCGAAAATTATGGCCACCTTCACCGACTATCTCTGGTTCAACACGAAGAAACGCCAGGAGTTCATCCGCATCACCGATGAAGTCACGGGCATCGTGAAAAAGAGCGGCGTTCAGGAAGGCATGGTGCTCGTGTCCGCGATGCACATCACCGCGGGCGTGTATGTAAATGATTGGGAGGACGGGCTGATCTCGGACTTCCAGGTGTGGCTCGAGAAGCTTGCTCCCGCCGGCCTTCCCTACAAGCATCATCAGACCGGCGAAGACAACGCGGACGCGCACCTGAAGCGGACGATCATGGGGCATCAGGTCGTTATTCCTATTACGGCTGGCGCGCTGGATCTCGGCCCCTGGGAGCAGGTCTTCTATGCCGAGTTCGACGGGCAACGGCGCAAGCGCGTTGTCGTGAAGGTCATGGGTGAGTAGGATCGGGGTGCACTGACGTGGAGCTATCGAGAGACAACGCGTACGGCTTGATGACGGAATGGACGGCGAGCGAGAGCCTGCGAAAGCACATGCTCGCGGTGGAAGCGTCGGTGCGCGGCTACGCGCGCCTGTGGGGAGAACCGGAGGAGGACTGGGCGGTGGTCGCGCTGCTCCACGACTTCGACTACGAGCGCTACCCCGACGCGAAGGATCATCCATTTCGCGGCGTCGAGGTCCTCAAAGAAAAGGGGTATCCCGACTGGGTGACGCGCGCGATCCTGTCGCACGCCGATTACTCCGGCGTGGCGCGTGCATCACGCCTCGAGCACGCGCTGTATGCCTGCGACGAAATGTCTGGATTCGTCACCGCCGCGGCGCTCGTGCGCCCATCGAAGAGCGTCATGGATCTGGAGGCCTCGTCGGTGATCAAGCGGATGAAAGACAAGGCGTTCGCCCGAGCGGTCAGTCGCGACGATCTCCGCCGCGGTGCGGAGGAGATCGGTTTCCCCCTCGATCAGCACGTTGCCAACGTCATCGCGTTCATGAGGGAACGCGCCGATGTGCTCGGGCTGAAGGGATCGTTGTGAGGCGCAACACCTTCAACGACGAACTGCAGACTACAAACTTCAAAAAGGACGAAAGAGCGCCGATCCGTTCGCGCATCCCGCTTCCTTTCGTCGTTCTGAGTTTCGTTCTTTTCGAAGTGTGGAGTTGTAGTTTGGAGTTTCGCGCCTGTCCGAACCCGAACACTCTCAATCCCGTATAAGCTAACGCGTGCAGACAACCTCATTTATGGCCGAGACTGCCGCAGGCCCCGGCCCTGCCCAGACCGACACTGTCGTACATCTCGATGCCGTAACCGTCATCTACGGAAACAATCGAGCACTGCGGAACGTGAGCGCGAGATTCGCGCAGGGCGCCGTCGGTCTGCTCGGTCCGAACGGCGCCGGCAAGAGTACGATGCTCAAAGCGTTGCTTGGCTTCGTCAAGCCGGCCGAGGGGCGAATGACGGTGCTCGGGCTGAATGTTGCGGACCGTCCGCTCGAGATCCGCGCGCGCATCGGCTACATGCCGGAAAGCGACGCACACATTCCCGGCATGAATGCGGTGTCGTTCGTTGGCTACTGCGGGCAACTCGCGGGCCTGCCTCCCGTCGACGCCATGCAGCGGGCACACGAGGTCCTCTACTACGTCGGCCTCGGCGAAGCCCGCTACCGCAACGTTGAGACGTACTCGACAGGCATGAAGCAGCGGATCAAGCTGGCGCAGGCGCTCGTCCACGATCCGGATCTGCTGTTCCTCGATGAGCCGACCAACGGAATGGACCCGAAAGGGCGCGACGAGATGCTCGAGCTCATTCGCGATCTCGGCCACAACAAGAACGTCAATCTCATTCTTTCGTCGCATCTGCTGCCGGATGTCGAGTACACCTGCGATCACGTGGTCGTGATGGACAAGGGGCAGGTCGTAGCGCAGGGCCCGATCGAGCAGTTGAAAGGGCCGGCCGGCCGCGTCTTCGAACTCCGGATCAAGGGAAATCTTCCTGAGTTCATCGAGATCCTGCGCGCCAACGGCATGGAGTGTCATTCAACCGACGAAGACGTGATGCGCGTGTTCGTGCCGGCGGGACGCGATCAGCGCGAGATCTTCAGGCTTGCCACCGAGCGCCGCGCGCAGATCAGGCACCTGCGTCCGAGCATTCCGACTCTCGAGGACGTGTTCGCGAAAGCGGTGGGGGAGGAGTGATGCACGTCGCACATCGCGCTTCGCCGCTTGCTCGTGAGCCCGTCGCACGTGGCACGTAACCATGCCCATCCATGATCAAAGCTATCGCCGCTACGCCGGCCTTCGTGCTCCGCTGGGGCGCTCCTGGACGGTGATCGCGAAAGCCGGCGTGATGAACATGCTGCGCAAGCGGATGTTCATCGGCCTGCTGCTCTTCGGCTGGATGCCGTTCGTCGTCCGCGCCGTGCAGATCTACGTCGCGTCGAACTACCCGCAGACGGCCGCACTCCTCGCCCCTGACGCGAAGATGTTCCGCAGCTTCCTCGAGCAGCAGGACTTCTTCGTCTTCGTGATGACGATCTATGTCGGGGCGGGGCTGATTGCCAACGATCGGCGCGCCAACGCCCTGCAGATCTACCTGTCGAAGCCGCTCCTGCGCTCGGAGTACATCGTCGGCAAGGCGGCCGTCCTCTTCACGTTTCTCATGCTCGTCACCTGGGTACCGGGGATTCTGCTGCTCATTCTGCAGGTGCTGTTCAAGGGCAGTTTCGAATTCATGAAGAACAACCTGTTCCTCTTCCCGGCAATAACGGTCGCCTCTGTCCTGCAGGCGCTGCTCGCCACGTTCACGATGCTCGCCTTGTCTTCGCTGTCGAAGAGCAGTCGCTACGTTGGAATCCTCTACGCCGGGATCCTTTTCTTCACCGGGGCGATCTACGGTGCGATGTATCTGATCACCGGCAGCACGAGCGTGTCCTGGCTCTCGGTCGGATCGAACCTGAGCCAGGTCGTCGACGTGATCTTCAGGCAACCGCCCCGATACACCACGCCATGGCAGGTGTCGCTCATCGTCGTGCTTGGACTGATCGCGTTGTCGGTTTCGGTGCTCGAGCGGCGGGTTCGCGGCGTGGAGATCGTGACATGACGGCCACCACCGCACCGATTGTCGCGGCGGACCACGTGTCGAAGTGGTACGGGCAGGTCATCGGCCTGAACGACGTGAGCGTGTCGGTTCCGCCCGGCATCACCGGACTTCTTGGCCCCAACGGCGCCGGCAAGTCCACGTTCATGAAGCTGATCACCGGCCAGCTCGCGCCGAACAAGGGCACGATCACGGTGCTCGGTGAGCCGATCTGGCGGAACCCGCACCTGTATTTCCAGATCGGTTTCTGCCCCGAGCAGGACGCGTTCTACGAACGGATGACCGGACTCGAATGGGTCACCGCGCTCGTGCGGCTGAACGGTCTCAGCGAGAAGGAATCGACGGAAGCGGCAACGAGCGCGCTGACCATGGTCGATCTCATGGAGGCGGCGAACAAGAAGATCGGCGCCTACAGCAAGGGGATGCGGCAGCGCGTGAAACTGGCGCAGGCGATCGTTCACGATCCTCAGCTGCTGATCCTCGATGAGCCTCTGGCGGGGATGGATCCGATCGCGCGCCGCAAGACCATCCGGATGATTCGCGAGTGGGCCCGGGGCGGCAAGAGCATCATTGTCTCGAGCCACATCCTGCACGAAATCGAGTCGATGACCGGCAACATCCTCCTGATCAACAACGGCAGGATCCTCGCCGAAGGAGACGTGCACGCGATCCGCGATCTCATCGACGAGCATCCGCACACGGTGTACGTGCGTGCGGAGAACCCGCGCGGCCTCGCCCGCGATTTCATCGACCGCGTCGACGTCCGCAGCATGCGCTTCGAGGAAGGCGCCGTCATCGTCGAGACTGGCCAGCCCGACGCGTTCTACACGCGGGTGACCGAGCTGGCGGCGAGCGGCGACTACGGTACCATCGAAGAAGTCACGTCCCCCGACGACAACCTCCAGGCCGTGTTCCAGTATCTGGTGAAGTAAATGATCTTCGCGCCTTCGGCATTCGCCATTCGGAATTGAGATGACTTCACGCCCCCTGCCACCGGCACCCAGCGTCTTCACGTCGGCGCTCCGCGTCATGGACCTGTCGATCGGCGAGATGCTGTGGTCGCGCCGCACCGTGTTCATGGCGCTCATCGTGAGTGCGCCGGTGCTGATCTCGCTGATCATCCGGGCGCTCGTCGGGCTGGGCGCGCCGCTCTTCGAACAGACGCGGATGACCGGACCGGCAATCTTCGGGATGATGATCTGGATCTTTTATCTGCGGTTCATCGTGCCGGTCCTCGGCGTCTTCTACGGCACCTCGCTCATCGCCGACGAAATCGAAGACAAGACGATCACGTATCTGTTCACGCGCCCGATCTCAAAAGGATCCGTGCTCCTCGGCAAGTATCTGGCCTACCTGGTCTGCACGGTGTTCGTGGTGCTGCCGTCGGTCGTGCTCGTGTATCTGCTCATCGTGCCCATGCAGGGCTCGCTGGGAGGATCGTTCCTGGACCTGCTGAAGGACCTCGTCCTGCTCGCGCTGGGCCTGGCGGTGTACGGGGCGGTGTTCGCCTTCATCGGCGGGAAGTTCAAGCGTCCCCTGCTCATCGGGCTGATCTTCATTTTCGGCTGGGAACAGGCTGCACTCGTATTCCCCGGCTACCTCAAGTACTACACCGTGGCGTTCTACGTGCAGGCACTCGTTCCGCACGCCATGCCGAACGATTCCGCACTGAGCATGCTTCAGGGCATGTTCCGTCAGACCCCAGGGCTCCTGACCAGCCTCCTCGGCCTCTTCCTTATCTGGGGGGTGTCCCTGTGGATCGCCTCGTGGGTAGTGGAGCGGAAAGAGTATGTGCTCGAGCAGTGACGAAGCCGTAAGCTGCCGAAGCCGCAAGTCGAAAGCCGGAGCCGAAAGCGGGTCGGAAGCCGCAAGCCGTTCGAATCCGAACACTTACGGAACTTTTTACCCGCCAGATCTGTATAATCCCCTCAGAGGGCCACGCGAATGACAAAGAGAACCCGTTACTTCATGGCAGGATCCGCCGCAGTGCTGGCCGCAGGCCTTTCAACCGGTCTGGTCGCCTATTTCGCGGGCGGTTTCCAGCCGGTATCGGCAGCCCCCGTTGCAAACGAGTTGCGTTACGTCCCGGCTGACGCCGCGGTGGTCGCGTACGCGGACGTCCGGTCGATCATGGATTCCGACCTGCGGCAGCGGCTGAAGGCCGCCATGCCGATGCAGGAGCAAGGGCAGGCGGAGTTCAAAGCGCACACGGGCATCGACATCGAGAAAGACATCGACTACATCGTTGCCGCCGCATCGGGCGTGGGCCAGAACCCTGACGGTCTGGTGGTCGCGCGCGGCCGGTTCAACGACACGCAGCTCGAAGCGCTCGCTCTCGAGCACGGCGGCCAGGTGGAAGACTACAAGGGCAAGCGCCTGGTCAACTCACCGGAGAACGAAGGGCATCAGATGTCGCTCGCGTTCCTCGAGGCCGGTCTCGTGGCGATCGGCACCAAAGCCACCGTGCAGCGCGCCATCGATGCGCAGTTGAGCTCGCACTCGATCACCAGCAACTCGGAGATGATGGACCTCGTTGGCGAGATCGGCAATGCGAGCAACGCGTGGGCCGTGGGCCGGTTCGACACGATCGCCCAGCAGGCGAGCCTGCCGACCGAAATCGCCTCGAAGATGCCGCCCATCAAGTGGTTTGCCGCGTCCGGTCACGTGAACGGCGGAATCTCCGGCGTGCTGCGTGCCGAGGCGAACGACGACGAATCGGCCGAGCTCCTGCGCCGGCAGGTGAGCGGCGCATTGGCCTTCGGTGAGATGATCGGAAAGTCGGATCCAAAGGTGGCCGCGATGATCAGCTCGCTGCAGCTCTCCGGCAGCGGCAAGACGGTCGCGATCTCGTTCACGGTGCCCGCCGAGCTGCTCGCGATGATCCCGCAGCAGATCGAGAAGCAGTAATAACACCAAGGCCCATACAGCGTTGCCTCCAAGGGCCGGCGTTCACGCCGGCCTTTTTCTTTTAGGGTCCGGCGTCTTCACGCCCGACCCTTTCCTTTTGCCGTCAGCCCGTTGTACCCTGTCCTCCCACCGGTGGATTTCGTTTTCTTCTACGGCACGCTGATGGCGGGATTCGATCGTCGCCGCCGTGCGGGGATCGACGCCAAGCTGACCTACCGCGGTCGTGGATCAATCACGGCGGCGCTCTTCGATCTCGGCATTTATCCAGCCGCGGTACCCGCGCCCGAAGGGCGGGTCTGGGGCGAGGTGTACGAGATGGCCGAACCGGACACGGTCATCGCAGCGCTCGACGACATCGAGGGTTATCGCGCGGACGATCCTGACAAGAGCCTGTATTCCCGCGCCAAGACGGCGGTCACCATGCCCGACGGCAGCGTGGAGCAGGCGTGGGTGTACTTCTACAATGCACCGCTCGGACGGGCATCCAGAATCCCGTCGGGCGATTACCTGGAACACACGAAGGTCAGATAGAGGAGCTATGAAGATGAGGCGTGCTTTCGCTGCCACGATTGCGGCGGCGTTCTTCGCAATGGTGTCGCCCGTTGCGGCGCAATCGGAGGCGCACGCCGCCGGTGGTCTGGACCCGCGCATTCAGAAACTGATCGCGTCCATCTCCGAAGAGAGGATGCAGCAGCTGCTCACCAGGCTCTCGAGCTTTCAGACGCGCAACACGCTGTCAGATCCGAACATGCCGAACGGTCTTGGTGAGGCGCGCCAGTGGATCCTGGACGAATTGAAGAAGTCGAGCCCGAAGCTGCAGGTCAGCTTCGACACGCACATGATCCCCGCCGGCGGCCGCATCACCAACGACGTGGAATTGCGCAACGTGATCGCCGTGCTGCCTGGAAAATCGCCGCGTCGCATCTACGTCAGCGGGCATTACGACTCGCTGAACCTCGGTGAGCGCGGTCAGCAGGGCCTCAATACGGGGGCTCGCGGCTCGGCGACCGGGGCTCAGACTGCCCGCGGCAATCCACCTGGCGGCCGTGGCGCCGGCGATCCCGAGGATCCGCAGGCGACGGGGCGCGGACGTGGAGGCGGCGGGCGGTCCGATCCGAACCTCAAGGCGCCGGGCGCGAACGATGACGGCAGCGGTACCGTGCTCTCGATGGAGCTGGCTCGTGTCTTTGCCGAGAGCGGCATCGAGTTCGACGCGACGCTCGTTTTCATGACCGTCGCCGGCGAGGAGCAGGGGCTGATCGGCTCGCGCCAGCACGCCAAGCGCATGAAGGAACAGAAGGTCCCTGTCCAGGCACTCTTCAACAACGACATCGTCGGGAACAGCCACGGCGGCAACGGCATCATCGACGGCGCGAGCGTCCGGCTGTATTCAGAGGGACCGGAGGATTCGCCTTCTCGATCGCTCGCGAACTTCGTCAAGCGCATCGGCGAGCAGTACGTCCCCTCGCACCAGGTGCGGCTCATGGCGCGGCGCGATCGCTTCAGCCGCGGCGGCGATCACAGCGGCTTCAACGCCGAAGGGTTTGCGGCCGTCGGGTTCCGCGAGTCGAAGGAAAACTACTCGAAGCAGCACAGTGCGAATGACACGATCGACGGCGTGTCGTTTCCGTATCTCGCGCAGAACGCGCGTGTGAATGCGGCCGGCATGGCCGTGCTCGCGCTGGCCCCTCCCGCTCCGGAAGTGCGCGCGAACATGCTGGGCCGTCAACCGTCTGGCTACGACGCGCGGCTGCGGTGGACGGCATCGCCGGGCGCCGCCGGATATCGCATCTTCTGGCGAAATGCCTGGGCGCCAGACTGGGAGCACGAGCTCTACGTCGGCAACGTCACTGAGTTCGTGCTGCCCAACAAGAATATCGACGATCACGTCTTCGGCGTCGCCGCAGTGGGCGCCGGGGGGCACGAGAGCACCATCAGTGCTTATGTGATGGCCGCGAGAAATGACTGAAAGGATCGCCGGCGAGGTGATGGTCTACGAGCCCATCGCCATCCTCGACATCGGCGAGGGCAGCATGCGCATGGAGGCGTCGTTCGCGCTCCAGAACGATTCGCTGCATGAATTCCGCCTCGTGCTCCCTCCGCGCTCGGTCATAGTCAAAGGACGGGTCGACCGCTGCGAGATCGGCGAGCTGCGCAACGGCACCGTCGTCTATTGCTGCAACGTCGAGTTCGTGGATCCCGCCCCGCATGTCGCGAACACCATCCGCGAGTTCCTTGCCCTCCACAACGCGCCCGTGCCGCGCGTGATCGATGGCGAGATCGCCGAATAAGCGCGTCGCGCATCCCGCGCACGTTGCGGGCCAGCAACCCGCATCCCGCACCCCGCACCCCGATATAATCAGGGGCTATGACTACCAGCACTCCGGCACGCGTGACCACCTATGGCAACTTCATCGATGGCGAGTGGAAGCCGTCCGCTTCCGGCAAGACCTTCGAGAATCGCAATCCCGCAAACACAGAAGATCTGATCGGCATTTTTCAGAACTCCAACCGCAAGGACGTCGAGGCGGCGCTCGATGCGGCCCAGCGGGCCTATGAATCCTGGCGGCTCGTGCCGGCGCCGATCCGCGCCGAGATGCTGTTCAAAGTCGCGCAGCTCATCGCCGCGCGGAAAGAAGAGTTCGCGCGCGACATGACGCGCGAGATGGGGAAGGTCCTCAACGAAACGCGCGGCGACGTGCAGGAGGCCATCGACATGACCTTCTACATCGCCGGCGAGGGCCGCCGCATGTTCGGCCAGACGGTTCCCTCCGAGCTGCGCAACAAGTTCGCGATGTCGGTCCGCCAGCCGCTCGGCGTCTGCTCGATCATCACGCCCTGGAACTTCCCGATGGCGATCCCCTCGTGGAAGATCATTCCGGCTCTCGTCTGCGGCAACACCGTCGTCTTCAAGCCCGCCTCTCCGACTCCGCTCTCGGCGGTGAACTTCGTGAAGGTGCTCGAAGAGGCTGGCATCCCGAAAGGGGTCGTCAACATGGTGACCGGCGACGGGGACGAGGTCGGGACGCCGCTGACGACGAGCGAGATGGTGCGTGTGGTGTCGTTCACGGGCTCGACCAAGGTCGGACGCATCGTCAACCAGGCGGCGGCGCCGAGCTTCAAGAAGGTCCACCTCGAAATGGGAGGCAAGAACGTCATCATGATCATGGATGACGCCGATCTCGAGCTGGCGGTGGACGGCTGCCTGTGGGGCGGCTTCGGCACGACCGGGCAGCGCTGCACGGCGGCAAGTCGCGTTGTCGTCCACGAGAAGGTGCACGACCGGTTCGTGGACGCCTTCGTCGCGCGCGCGAAGTCACTCGTGATCGGCGACGGCCTCGACGAGAAAGTCCAGATGGGACCGTCCAACAGCGAGAGCCAGCTGAAGACGGTGATGCGCTACGTGGACATCGGCAGGAAGGAAGGGGCCACGGTTGCCTGCGGAGGGAATCGTCTCAGCAGCGGTCCGCACGCGAACGGCTTCTTCCACGAGCCAACGGTCTTCACCGACGTCGATCCGCAGATGCGGATCGCGCAGGAAGAGATCTTCGGTCCCGTCGTGTCGGTGATGAAGTGCCGCTCGCTCGAAGAGGCGATCGGGATCGCCAACGGCGTCGAATACGGACTGTCGGCCGCGATCTACACCCAGGACATCAACCGCGCGTTCGTCGCGATGCGGGATCTCTATACCGGAATCTTCTACATCAACGCGCCGACGATCGGCGCCGAGGTGCACCTGCCGTTCGGTGGAACGAAGAATACCGGCAACGGCCATCGCGAGGCTGGCGTCGCCGCGCTCGAAGTGTTCTCCGAATGGAAGTCCTGCTACATCGACTTCAGCGGCAAGCTCCAGCGCGCGCAGATCGACGTGGAGCAGATCTGACGTTGAAGACCGCGGTACCTTGACGATTGCGGGCCGCTAAAAAATGCCGGCCTGAGGGGAAATGGAAGATGATGCAGGACGGATTTTCAGGTCCTGTTATTAGGTCTTCTTCCTTTTCGCGATCTCGTCCTTGAGCGCCGGGCTCACCTTGAATCCGGTTTTTTCCGCCGCCCTCAGCGACTTCTCGGCGTCGTTTAGCCGTCCTGTCTCCATGTACACCACGGCGAGATTGCTGAGCGCCTCGCCGGACTTGCCGTCCGCTGCGATGGCCGCCAGGTACTCCGTTTCGGCGGCGGCCAAATTGCCCATTCGGAAGTAGGCGCTCCCAAGCGCCAGCGAGACGAACGCGGGTACGGTGTTCTGGACGCTGACGTTATGCCCGCGGGAAAGGTCTTCCGCTGCTTCCCGCCGCTGCTCGTGCAGCTGGCGCAGCCGGTCCTGCGCGGTCGGCGTCTGCGGACCCTGCTGGAGCTGACGGATGGACTCGTCGATCTCCGTGATCCGATCCTGCCGGAAGCGCTGAGCGTCTTGCCGGGTCGCAAACTGGCGACCGGCCTGCTCCTGATACAGGTCGCGGCACTTGGTGTAGGAGCCGACGGCCTGCGCGAATTTCTTCAGTTGCATCTGCGCGCGTCCGAGGCTGTAGTACGCGTCCTCGAACCGCGGATCGATGTCGATCGCCTTCTCGAACGCCTGCACGGCATCTGGCCAGGCTTCGACGCGCATGAAGTCCCAGCCGGCGCGGTAATGCGGACGCGCGCGCTCCCGTTCGCTTGACGGTTGCGCCGACACGATTCCGCAACTGACGAGCAAAAAGATGGCGACCGCCACCCGCGTGCGCATGAGATCCTCCAAGTCGGCTGAAAAGAAAAACCCCGCGGGCCGAAGCCCGCGGGGAAGATTACCCCGAGCGGACGGCGCTTAGAAGATGAAC
>DATLLF010000166.1:0-13593 GCA_035537955.1 Vicinamibacterales bacterium
TGGGACCGCGGCAATCTGACGCAGACGCCGAAGAAGCCCGGCATGATCGCGGGCGAATACGCGCGCGAAGCGCTCAAGAACGGCCTGAAGGTGGAACAGGATCTGGGGACCAACCCCTTCAAGTTCGGGATGGCGGGCGGAACCGACACCCATAACGGTCTCGTGGCCGCCGAAGAGGACAACTTCTTCGCCAAATTCCCGAGTGCCGAGCCCAGGGCGGATCGCTGGGACGAGGACGCGTTGAACTTCGGCCCCAACCGCATCGTGAAAGGCTGGGAGATGACGGCGGCCGGATACACCGCAGTATGGGCGACCGGCAATACGCGGGCGGAGCTGTGGGACGCGATGATGCGCCGCGAGACCTACGCGACGAGCGGTCCCCGCATGATCGTCCGGTTTTTCGGTGGCTACGACTTCACGCCGGCCGACGCCACGCGCACGCCGGCGGTGGCCGGCTACGCGAAGGGTGTGCCGATGGGCGGCGATCTTCCCGCTGCGCCGGCCGGCAAGGCGCCGACGTTCCTCGTCGCCGCGCTCAAAGACAGGGCCAGCGGCAACCTCGATCGCATCCAGATCATCAAGGGATGGCTGGGCAAGGACGGCACGCCGCAGGAAAAAATCTACGACGTCGTCTGGGGCGACAAGGACCGGCGCACGATCGTGAACGGCAAGTTGACACCGGTGGGGAACACCGTAGACGTCGCGACCGCAACGTGGACCAACACCATCGGCGATCCGGAACTCGTCACCGTGTGGAAGGACCCGGACTTCGATCCGTCGGTCCGCGCGGTCTACTACGCGCGCGTCCTCGAGATCCCGACGCCGCGCTGGACCGCCTACGACGCGGCGTACTTCAAGATCACGATCACGGACCCGATTGTGCCGATGACGACGCAGGAGCGGGCGTTCACATCGCCCATCTGGTATTCGCCGAAGTAGAGGCCATGCGCATTCGAAAACTTCTCGGCGAGCCGCTGCTGCACTTCCTGCTGATCGGCATCGCGCTCTTCGGCGCCTATCGATGGGTGTCGCCCGGCGATTCCGGCGGGCGCCGCATCGTCATCACTCAGGGAGTAGTAGACGACCTTGTCACACAGCACGTGGCGGCGAGGGGCCGCGAACCGTCCACCACCGAGTTGAACCACCTGATTGAGTCGTACGCACGCGATGAGATCTTGTACCGGGAAGGTGTGAGACTCGGGCTCGAACGTGACGACATCGTCGTGAAGCGTCGAGTACGCCAGAAGATCGAGATGATGGCGGAGGAGGGCGCCTCGACACGGGCGCCGACCGACGCGGAGCTGTCCGCGTACCTGACGGCGAACCAGGCGCGCTTCGTTCAACCGGCCATCCTCACCTTCGAGCAGGTTTTTCTTGGACAACCCACGTCCGGTCCCGGAGTGGTGCGCGCCGTGGCGGTCACGCGTGAGGGACTTCGAAGGGGTACTGACCCCGAGAAACTCGGCAAGCCGACGTTGCTGCCGTATCGGCTGACTCTGACTCCTGCCGATCTGGTGGCGCGCGACTTTGGCGCCTCCTTTGCCGCTGCTCTCGAGAAAGTGCCGGTCGGCGAATGGGTGGGGCCGATCGACTCGAGCTTCGGGGCGCACTACGTGCGCGTCTCGGATCGCACGCCGGCCGCAGCACCGCAACTCGCGGCCGTGCGCGACCATGTCGTGCGCGAATGGGAGCACGAACGCCGCCAGCGCGCGCGCAACGACGCCTACGCGAAGATGCGCGGCGAATATCAGGTCAGCATCGAGACGGAGCTCGCGACGCAACGGCGATGAGAACTCTCTTTCTCCCGCTTGTCGTCGTGGCGCTGCTCCTCGCCGCGATGGCTCCAAGTCGCGCGGACGAGTTCAAGCCGGGATACCTGCAGCTCACGCAGCTGGACCGGGAGACGTACGACGTCCTCTGGAAGGTCCCGGCGATCGACGAGTCGACCACCCTCAAAGCGAAGCCGCTGTTCCCCGAAGGGACCGAGGCACTCACGGAGGTGCGCAGCACGTTCTCGCGCGGTGTGACGGTGCAGCGCTGGCGCATCCGTGTGCCGGACGGGCTCGACGGGAAGGCCATTCGCTTCTCGCAGCTGTCGGAAACCCGGATCGACGTGCTCGCGCGGCTCGTGCGCCTGGACGGGACCGTGCAGCTCGAGCGCATCCTGCCGGTGCACCCGAGCTTCGTCGGCAGGCCCAGCCCTGGTCGGCTGGAAGTTGTCAGGACCTATACGATCCTCGGGATTGAACACATCCTGTCCGGGTTCGATCATCTCCTGTTCGTGCTCGCTTTGGTGCTGCTGGTGCAGGGCACACGGCGACTGCTTTTCACCATCACGGCGTTCACAGTCGCGCACAGTCTGACACTTGCCGGGGCAACGCTCGGCTGGGTGCACGTCCCTGGGCCTCCCGTTGAAGCGTCCATTGCGCTGAGCATCGTTTTCGTCGCGTCGGGAATCGTCCACATGCGGCAAGGCCGCTACAGTGTGACGCAGCACTACCCGTGGGTCGTGGCTTTCACGTTCGGATTGCTGCACGGATTCGGCTTTGCCGGAGCGCTGGCGGAGGTCGGCCTGCCGCAGTCGTCGATTCCAATCGCCTTGCTGTTCTTCAATGTCGGCGTCGAGATTGGCCAGTTGGTGTTTGTCGGAGCTGTGTTGACAGTCATCGCAGCCGGCTGGCGCGCGGGACACCGGCCTCGATTGGCGCAATCCGCCTGGAGCTGGCGCATCGCGCCGTATGCGATCGGTGCGCTCGCGAGCTTTTGGCTGGTCGAACGAATCGCCGCGTTCTGACCACGGGCGCAGCCGGTCGCGTTGATCGGTGAGTCTCGAACTGTGGTGTACCAGATCATCATCTGGCCGCGCATGGGGCGCGCCGCAGCTACATCGGGCTAAGAAAACAGATCCACATGAGCCTCAGCGAGGGGCGGTCCCGCTAATGGTCGCCAAAAAGCTGCTGATCGTGACTGCCTTAGCCGAGACGGCGACCGGCTTGATGCTGCTGGTGTCACCGACGCTTGTCGTCGCGTTCTTGCTCGGCGCATCGCTCGATGCGCCCGCGGCGCTCGTCGTGGCGCGAATTGCCGGCGCTGCCTTGCTCTCGGTGGGCTGCGCCTGCTGGCTGGCGCGCAATGACGGCCCGAGCCGTGCCGTGCGCGGGATGGTCGCGGCGATGCTGTTGTACAACAGCGTTGCGGTCGCGGTTCTCGCAAACGCTGCTACCGGCGCGAGGCTCGTCGGCGTTCTGACGTGGCCGGCGGTTGCTCTGCACGCAGCGCTCGCCGTCTGGTGCATCGCATGCCTGCGGAGCGAGCCGGTGAACGCCGCGCGCCGGGCGCGATCGAGTTCCTGATGACCTCAGTCAGGGAGTCGCGAAAACCCTATGCGGTTGCGAGACGCTCACGACTCCGGCAGCCAGAGGCACGTCAATCGCGAAGATACAGCCCCGGCCTGGCATATTCCGGATGGTGATGTCTCCGCCGTGTGCGCGCACGACCTGCCGCGCAATGAAAAGACCGAGACCGAGCCCCGAGCGATCGGTCCCGCGACGATCGCCGAAAGCTTGGAACAGCTCCGCTTTGCTTTCGGGAATGCCACCGCACTCGTCTTCAATCTCGACGACAAGGCGTTGGCCCTCCGCATGCGCGCGGAGGATGACGTTGCCGGCGGGCCGTGTGTTCTTGAATGCATTGTGCAACAGGTTCATGGCCGCGGACGCGAGCAGTTGCGGGTCGGCCTCAACGGCCAACGCGGGATCGACCGGCGTGACGGTGAATCGGATGCCGCGATACTCCGCGTGGAGCATACCGGTCGCGGCGATCTCGTCGACGAACGTGGTCACGCTGATGGACTCGCGCCGCTGCTGCGACGCGGCCAGCCGAACCTCAGAGAGCGAGCGGTCCACGAGGGCGACCAGACTGGTCAAGCTGCGGCCCAGCACCGCTCCGGTGCTGCCGTTGATGGAAACCGGCCCGCGCTTCAGCGCGTGAAAGGCCAAAAGTCCCGCATTGAGGAGGTCCCGAAGCTCGTGAGCCGACTGCCCGAGACGTTGAACTTCCTCTTCCGACCGCTTTTGTGCGATGAGGCGGGCGTGCTCCGTAACCGCTTCAGCGATCGCCGTGTCGAGGCAACGGTTCAACGTATGAAACTCTTCGACGGTGATCGGCGCGTGCTGTTCGAACGCGATCTCGGTGATGGCCTGGCAAATGTCACCGTAATCGTGGACCACCTGCGACACGCTGAATCCCGCGGCTGACATCTCCGCGCCGTGCCGCGTCGCCGTGGACCCGATCGCGTCGCTCGAGAAAGGCGTCGCCGTCGCTTCGAGCCGCAGAGTTTCGGACAGCTGCGTCAGAAAGAGGGGCACCCCGTACTCGAGCTCACGGCTCGACACCGACGGCCACGGCCGACTTCGAACGCGGTCCCTCGTGCGGGCCACGATGTCGTCGCGATGCACCGTGATGAATTCGTACAGCATAAACCCTCCGGCGGCTACTACCGATGGCCGCTCAAACTACCGCTCAACGCAGACGAACGGGATCGCTCGGCGCAGGCAGCGGAGCAGCCATGAATAGTCGGCGGCACGGCTTGGCAATCAGTCGAGCCCACCGGTTGGCGCGGCTCACACGCGCACTGTCGGTCGCGATGCCAGTGTTCGCGTACATCTGTCGGTACAGCGTTGAAATCAAAACGAACGCGAGGCGCGCGCGAAGCGTCGATGTGCACCGCGATCGGCTCCAGATCCAGCGCAGGCTGTAGAACTGGTTCCAGACGGTCTGCGTGCGCGCGAATACTCGTCCGGCGGACTATATCGGAGCTGAACGGTTCAGCCGTGTGCAAAACGGCACAGGCGCCCTCGCCGGCAACTGCCGTGCTGGGAGCGCGTGACGGAGTGGCGTATCGGGTATCGAGGGCGGCAACTGTTCCAGACCGTTCCGGACCGCATACTGTAGGGCGCGCCCCACGAGCTGGTCGATCGTGGCGGGGTCTTGAGTCGTGTCAGCGAATCAATCGCGCAGCACCACGCTGAGGAGAGAGTTGTTAATCTTCAAGCCGCCGTTGTACTCGATGAAGCCCAGTTTCCGAAACTTGTTCATGAAGAAGTTCACGCGCGAGCGCGTCGTCCCCACCATCTCGGCCAGCGTTTCCTGTGACACTCTCGGCAAGGCGCGATGAGACACCTCGGGTTCCCCAAAACGCGCCAGGAGCAGGAGTGTCCGCGCGAGCCGTTTCTCACTGGAGTTGAAGAGCTGGTCGATCAGATCTTCTTCGATGCGGATGTTCCGGGTCAGCATGTGCGTGAGGAATCGATCGGCGAACGCCGGCTGCGCGTGGAGATGACGCGCCATTTCCGGCTTCTCGACGATCACGATCGTGCAGGCAGACATGGCCGACGCCGTCGCCATGCGGTACGGTTGTCCGGCGAGACAGCCCTCGCCGAAAAAGTAGTCGTCGTTCAGTACCGCAACGACCGCCTCTTTTCCGGCATGAGACAACACTGACAGCCGCACCGTGCCGCTCGCGACGTACATCACGCTGCTCGCGGCGTCCCCCTGAGTGAAAATCGTTGCGCCCGGCTCGTACTCGACGCGCTGCACTTGGATCCCACCCCAATCGATCACGGCCGGGGGTGTGGTGAGTGTTGCGTGCTTCGACCTGGTCATCGGTGTTCACCCTTCCCAGGGCGCCTCGCCATTCCTAGGGTTACGACAAAACAAGAGCCGTGTCCTCATGTCAGCCTGACACGAATACCGGATCGTCGCAAACCGCCCCTCGGGAGCACCGAACCCTCAGTCTGGGGTGACTCCTCAGTCTTCAACGGTTCTGTCACCAGCGACAGAGCTATCGGCATCAGTACATGCCACTGCCCATCCCGCCCATCTCCGCGGCCCCGTGTTGCGCCGGTTCAGGAATCATCGAGATGACCGCTTCGGTCGTGAGCAGGAGCGAGGCAATGGATGCGGCGTTCTGGAGAGCCGACCGGACCACCTTGGCCGGATCAATCACGCCGGCCTGGACCAGATTCTCGTAGCGCTCCGTTTGGGCATTGAAACCCTCCTCGTCGCTCATCTCCCGGGTCCGCTGCAACACTATCGAGCCCTCGTGACCGGCGTTGGTCGCGATCCACCGCATGGGCTCTTCGACGGCTCGGCGGATGACGTTGACGCCAGTCTGCTCGTCGCCCACAACCGTCAAGTGCTCGAGTACCTTCGCCGCGCGCAACAACGCGACACCGCCGCCTGGCACAATGCCCTCTTCCACGGCGGCCTTCGTCGCGTGCATCGCGTCCTCGACACGCGCCTTCTTCTCCTTCAGCTCGGTCTCGGTCGCCGCCCCGACTTTGATGATCGCCACACCACCGACCAGCTTCGCGAGGCGTTCCTGCAGCTTCTCGCGGTCGTAGTCGGACGTCGTGTCCTCGACTTGCGTCCGTAACTGCTTGACGCGGCCTGCGATCGCCGCTGTGGCGCCGGCGCCTTCGATGATCGTCGTCGTGTCCTTGTCGATGGTGACTCGCTTGGCTTGACCGAGGTCGTCGATCGTCACGTTCTCGAGCTTTAGACCGAGGTCCTCGGTAAGCGCCTTGCCACCCGTCAGAACAGCCATATCCTCGAGCATCGCCTTTCGGCGATCGCCGTACCCCGGCGCCTTCACTGCCGCGGCTTGTAACGTACCGCGGAGTTTGTTGACGACGAGGGTCGCCAGCGCCTCGCCATCGATGTCGTCTGCGATGATCAGCAATGGGCGACTGGCACCCGCAACCAGCTCCAGTAAAGGCAGCAGATCCTTCATCGCGCTGATCCGCTTTTCGTGGATCAGGATGACGGGATTCTCCAGCACCACCTCCATTCGTTCGGGGTCGGTGACGAAGTACGGCGACAGGTAGCCGCGGTCGAACTGCATCCCTTCGACGACGTCGAGTGACGTGTCCATGCTCTTGGCTTCTTCAACGGTGATGACGCCGTCTTTGCCTACCCGCTCCATCGCGTCGGCGATGATCCGTCCGATCGCCTCGTCATGGTTCGCGGAGATCGTTCCGACCTGGGCGATCATCGACCCGCTCACCGGCCTGGACATCCTCTTGAGCTCCGTCGTGATCGCGTCGACCGCTTTGTCGATGCCGCGCTTCACAGCCATGGGGCTCGCGCCGGCCGTGACGTTCCTGGCCCCTTCTCGATAGATCGCCTGCGCCAGCACCGTGGCGGTGGTCGTGCCATCGCCGGCGACATCCGACGTCTTGCTGGCGACTTCCTTGACCATTTGCGCGCCCATGTTCTCGAGCGCATCCTTCAGCTCGATTTCCTTCGCCACGGTCACACCATCCTTGGTGATGGTCGGCGCCCCGAACTTCCGGTCGAGAATGACGTTACGCCCTCGCGGCCCGAGTGTGACCTTGACCGCATTGGCCATGCTGTTGACCCCGCGAAGGATTCCCTGCCGCGACGCCTCGCCGTACACGATT
This sequence comes from Vicinamibacterales bacterium, assembly GCA_035537955.1. Taxonomy (GTDB): domain Bacteria; phylum Acidobacteriota; class Vicinamibacteria; order Vicinamibacterales; family 2-12-FULL-66-21; genus JACDCA01. Next base: position 7,464 of record DATLLF010000166.1, read on the forward strand.
TGCTTTGCCATTGGTTGCTTTCGCCTTCATGAACTCGATTCCAGACGTGTCACACAGAGCTGCTGAACGGCGCCCAGCATGGCGGCTGTATCGCGGGGGACATTCGCGGCAACATTCCCATTCCTCAGAGCATCCCGGCGATCCACAGCAGGAATCGCACGGACACCGCGATCGGTATGCCGATAGCCAGGATCACGAATGGGATGCAGAGCGCGATGCCAACCGCCGCAAGGAGGTCGCCGATGACTAGAGCGGCGCGAGGGACTAAGCCGGGAACGATGAGCGGCCGGGCCTGATCGACCGCGGTCGCAAAGGGTGACCTCGTGAGGGTTGCTGCGAGGGGCCGATTCGTGGTGAACGTCACGGCGTGCCGTCCACGCGTTCGGTTGGCGGATCCCGGTACTGCGCCGCCTCCCGACTGCGTTCCGTGCTCCGTCTGTCCGCGCCGTCGCGATCGGCGACCCATGCGGCATAGGCGGCGACCGTCGTTAGTCGCGCGGCATTCCACTGCTGCCCGCACCGGCCGCACCGCCAGGTGCCGCCGGCATCGAGCGCGCTCTGCGTCAGGGACGCGCGGGTGTGACACATGGGACACGTCACAGGACTGAACTCGTCCGGTTCGTCGTCGAGCAGCGCTACTGCGGCGTGCGGTCGGGAAAGATTTTGAATCATCGAAGGTATCCTCGGAACAGGGTCTAGGTCAGCTAAGAACCAGAACGCGCCACCTTGAACGAACGCGTTGTGACTAAACGGGCGGTCGCGCGACTTGCCAGCCTCCGTCATCGTCCATGCGACCAAGATCGAGCGCGTCCGCCGCCGTATGCCAATTGAGTTCGCCTGGCGTCCGCACGCAGACCCCTCCGCCCATTACGGATCCCGCGGTCGCCTCATCCTTGCGTCTGGAAGATCTGACGCGAGCGAGTGAGCGAGACGTACGCAGCCAGGGAAACGCACCCGGCATTGCGAAGACGAGCACAGCGATCCCAGCGAGCGCTGTGACGAATAGCGTGGTGGGCGGGATCAGCAGAACGGTAGCTGGCGGCGGCGCTGCGAGAGCAACCGCGAAGAACGCAGCCGCGCACAGTGGTATCGCGAGCCTACCGTGGAACATAAGCGCCATCTCCAACCTCCTGCTCCCTGAACAAAATCCTCGAGAGATCATCTCGACCACCCTCTTACGGTGAGTGCGAGGCGCGATGTTCGGTAAGCCATTGCTCGCTCATCCAGCCGAGAGGGGCGGCGTTCGCACCACTTGCCAGCCGCATTCCGGGGATGATGACGACGGCGACCGAGACGATGACTAGGCCGGCGATGAGCAGCATAGGGTTCTCCCGTTACCGGGTCCTTTCTCGGCGTATGGCGATCGTTGCATTTCTACAGCGGGCTGTCTGTGCGCTTATGCACAGGCCTCATCGCCCTTCTCGAACTCCCACCGACGGGAACCTCGCCCAACGCCGGAGCGAGACGACGGATGAGCTGGCTCGAGGAACTCGGCATCGGGTTCGTGCCGTTCAGTCCGCTGGGGAAGGGTTCCTGACGGGCCAGATCGATAACAAGACGACGTTCCACGCGGCCGACTTCCGCAATGTGGTGCCGAGATTAAGCCCTGGATCGTACCGATCCCGGGCACGACGAAGCACCATCGACTCGAGTCGAACCTCGGCGCGGCGCAGGTTCAACTCACGGATGGCGACCTGCGAGAGATCGAGCGCGCCGTGTCACAGATCGAAATTCAGGGGGCTCGGTATCCCGAGCACCTGCAGAAGATGGTTGGGAGGTAGCCATGCGGAAGTGGAGACGCGGGAAAAACGGAGCGAACACGTCACACGTGGGCCGTCGCGGCTTCATCGGAGCAGCGGCAACTGTCGCGGCGGCGTCAATACGGCGCAGAAGCCGTGGATCGTGCCAATCCCGGGCACGACGCAGATGGATGGCTCGATCGCGCGATCCAGTTCTGCAAGAAGTCCATCGGATCGAACGCGGGACGTTAGCTCAATCAAGCAATAAATCAAAGAAGTACGCTTCCTCGAGCTCGTACGCCTTCGTTTCGTGCCTGCAGCCGCGAGTTCCTTGACGCCGATATCCTGGAACGACTCGACCGGCTGGCTGCTCAGAGTCGTTGTCCGCACCGAAAAGATCGCCAGTGCCATGCCTGCAATCGGTAGCGCCAGGTCGGCGTTGACGCCGAGCAGAAACGCTGCGGATCCACCGATTGCCGACCAGATCACTGGAACCGTGGCGAGGCGCCAGGACCGCGGCGTCGCCAGCATCAACACGCCAGCTGTAAAGATCGTCGTCGGGCACGGTAGTCCGAACGTCGGGATTCTCACCAGACTGAGATGGTCGATCGCGTTGATGGCTGGATAGGCCAGCGAGTACCCGATCAGCACCCACGCCAATGGAGCCCACCGGTTATCCCACGGAGCGAACGACAAACGCCGCTGCACGATACCTGCGCGGAACAAGAGGACGGCCTGGCCGAGAAAGAGCGCCGCGAAGAGCCACGCGGCCGGATTGATGCGCGTGAAGAACGCCACGAAATAAGCCAGTGCAGACCACGCCCAGTGCGCGACCAGAAGGGCGCTGATCCACCGATCGTGCGGTCGGCGCTCTGGGAGTCGCAGCGCAACGATTACCGCTGAGGCAATCCACAGCGCGACAACGGCGGGCCAGAGGGCCGCGTTATACGCAACAAAGAGATCGAAGAACTGCTCTTTCGTGAATGGCAGCTGCATGGCCGTCTGGAACTTCACGTCCGCCGCAAAGAGAGCAGGCCGGATGCCAACGCCGCAGAGTGTATTCAGCCACAAGTTGTTGAACGGAGGGCTGACCCGGCCGCGGAACGCCGAAAATTCGGCGCACATTCGGAAATCTCCCCAGTGGTCCCGCCGGAAGTCGGCGTCACACTGCGCCTGGAGCCGGCTCAGGCCCGGCAAGGTTCCTGCGTCTGAGTGAGATCGGGCGAGGAGCGCCGTGATTCGCCCTTCACCTATTCCAGCGCCACGAGGCGAGGCGCATCCGGCTCCTCGCGACAAGGAGGCACCATGTCTGCTGTCGCTTCGCAGGCCATTGAGGGACCCGTCAGTCGTGGCTTCTAGGCCGTGCGTGACGCGTTCGAGGAGAACTTCGCGCTCCGCCACGAGTTGGGTGGCGCTTGCTCTGTCTACCACCGCGGGGAAACGGTCGTCGATCTCTGGGGCGGTGTTCGCAACAGGGTGACGGGCGAGCCCTGGGAGCGCAACACGATGGTTGTCGTGCACTCGGCGACTAAGGGCTTGGCGGCAATGACCCTGGCGATCGCCCACTCGCGCGGTTGGCTGGACTACGAGGAGTGCGTCGCGACGTACTGGCCCGAGTTCGCGCAGCACGGAAAGGAGAAGATCACCGTACGCCAGCTTCTCGCGCACCAGGCCGGCCTGTTCGCGTTCGATGAACCCGTCGACCGAGCCGTCGTCGCCAACCTGGACCAATTGGCGGCGGTGATGGCCCGCCACAAACCGGCGTGGGAACCCGGCACGCGACAGGCCTATCACGGGCTGACCCTCGGGTTCTATGAAGGCGAGCTGCTGCGGCGCGTTGATCCCCGGCATCGCACCCTTGGGCAGTTCTTTCAGGACGAGATTGCAACGCCTCTTGGAGAGGACTTCTACATCCGGTTGCCCGAAGAGATCCCGAACGCACGACTCGCCACCCTTTCACCTCCCGGCATCCTGAAGATGCTGATCGGGTTCCGCCCGATGCGCCTTCTGTTCGAGGGACTGAATCCCCGCTCCAATATTTCGCGCGCGCTCACCGTGAACCCCGGGACGTCGGTCTATGGCGATGAGTCGCGCGTGTACGCGCGCAATCTGGAGGTACCGGCGGGCGGCGGTGTGGGCACGGCGCGGGCGATAGCACACGCGTACGGCGCCTTCGCCGCTGGCGGACACGAACTGGGACTCCGAAAAGAGACGCTGGACCTGCTGGCCGCGCCAGCGATTCCTCCTGCGCGCGGGTTCTATGACGAATGCCTGAAGGGTGAGGTCCAGTTCTCCCTTGGCTTCATGAAGCCGAGCGTGAATTGGCGCTTCGGCGGCGCGCGCTCCTTTGGTTCGCCGGGCACGGGCGGCGCACTGGGCTTTGCCGATCCAGACGCCGGCATCGGATACGGGTATGTGACCAGCCGTATGGGCACCGCATTCACTGGCGATCCGCGCGACGTCGCGCTCAGGGAGGCTCTGTACACAGCTCTCGAGTCTGGTCCGCGTAAGCAGTTGGCGCCAGAACGGATCGCATCATGACCATCAAGGCTTTCACGACGAGACACCCGGCACTGACGTACTACGCCCTCGTGTTCGCCGTATCTTGGGGCGGCCTCCTCATCGTGGTCGGTCCGAGCGGATTCCCGGGCACTCCTGAGGAAATCGAAAGGCTGATGCCGTATGCGATCCTGGCGTTCGCCGCAGGCCCGGCGTTGGCAGGCCCTTCGTTGACCGGCTTCCTCTATGGAATGGCGGGCCTTCGCGAGTTCGTATCCCGGTTGCTGAAGTGGCAGGTGGCCGGTTGGTGGTACGCGATGGCCCTTCTGACCGCCCCGCTCTTGATGACGGCGGTACTCCTTGCGCTCTCGCTGTTTTCCCCTGAATTCATCCCCGCCATATTCACATCAGACGACAAGGCGACCCTTCTGGTAGTCGGCATAGCGACCGCCTTGGCGGCGGGCTTCTTCGAGGAACTGGGCTGGACGGGATTCGCGATCCCCAGACTGAGGCAGCATCACGGTGTGCTCAGTACAGGCCTCATAGCGGGCGTGCTGTGGGGAGCGTGGCACTTGCTTGTTTATGTCTGGACGAGCGGCACAGTTTCCGGGGCGCTCTCTCTCGCTGGCTACCTGCTCGATGCTTTTCTTTTCCTGACGCTCTTCAGAGTGCTGATGGTCTGGGTGTACGACCGCACTGGGAGCCTGCTGGTGGCGATGTTGATGCACGGGAGTCTCACAGCCAGTGCCCGGATCCTCATGCCTCCTGGGACCGTTGGGCTGCCGCTCTTTACCTTTGACCTGGTATGGGTCGCCGCGTTGTGTGTGGTCATTGCAGCCGTCGCATTGGCGGAGAGCGGACAGCTCTCCCGGCGATCGCTCCAGAGGCGAATGGCGTGATTGAGCGTCACAGTTAGCCAGGCCACAACAGCATGAGAACCACAACATGCTGGATCATCGGGGGAGGCCTCCATGACAGAGCCGCAGAACCGGGTCGTTCAAGTGAGGTGTTACGGGGATCCCGACGGACTGGAGGTGGTCGACGCTATCGTACCGACGGCCGCTCGCGGCGAAGTCCGGGTCCGCGTGCTTGCCTCGAGCCTGCAGTACACCGACGTGTTGATCCGCCGCCATCTCTACCCACAGACGACTCGCTGCCGGCCCCCGTTCGTGATGGGGTATGACGTGGTTGGAGAAATCGATCAGGTCGACTTCGACGGAGTCGGCGAGGACGGTTATCGGCGCTCGTTCGCAGCACTCAAGCCGGGCGGCCTGCTCCTCGCGATCGGCTACTCGGCCGGTGTTCAGGCGCACCAACGAATGCGAACCATCCTGATGTCAATCGCGCGCATGTATCTCTGGAGGTTTCTACCTGGCGGCAGGCACACGCGCTTCTACTCCATCAACGCGATGCGCGCGCGACATCCCGCCTGGTTCCAAAAGGACTTGGAGCGGCTCCTCGGCCTGTTGGCAACTCACGCCATACGCCCACGCGTCGCCGAGCGGATTTCCTTCGACGAGGTCGCAGACGCACACCGCCGTATCGAGGCGGGCGGTCTCGAGGGCAAGCTGGTGCTGTGCCCGGACCTCCCATCGCGACGCGACCGCGTGCCTCCGCGCGGCTTGGGCGCGGCTGCCGTCCAGGCCGCGCCGGCGAGCTGACAACGGCAGGCCCACCCGTCGACCAGCCAGTTCCACCAGCGGCTCGCTGGCGGCGCTCGTGGCTCACAGGTTTTCACCGCAATCGCGCAGCGAGCGCCGATCTGCCGGTCGTCCGGGGTGCGTCGAAACGCCAACAAAGATGCGACGATCAGTGCGTACATCTGCGGGCGGCGCAGATCGGCTTTGACGAGCAGAAAGATCGCGGGCTTGCGAGCCAGCGGACACATTGAT
>DATLLF010000167.1:0-19325 GCA_035537955.1 Vicinamibacterales bacterium
GCCTTGACCTCGATGGCTTCAAGGCGCCGGCGAAGATCTCTCGCGACCGCTGTAGTGAATCCCGTGCCGACCTTGCCCGCGAACGTCAAATGACCCTCAACGTAATGGCCGACCAGCAGCGCGCCAATGCCCTGGCGGGCTCCTTCCGGATCCGTAAAGCCTCCGATGACGAACTCCTGCCGGAGGATGCACTTGGTCTTCAGCCACAGATCGTTGCGGCCGGCCTCGTAGCGGGCATCCGCGCGCTTCGAGACGATCCCCTCGAGACCAAGCCGGCACGCACGGTCGAAGATCTCGGGTCCGCGGCCCATCACATGGTCGGAATAACGGATACGGGCGCGCGCCGACGGCTTGCCGAGAAGTTTCTGCAGTTCAGCCTTCCGCTCGATCAGCGGTCGCCGCGACAGCGTCCTGCCGCCGAGGTGCAACAGGTCGAAGACGAAATAAACGAGCGACCGGCGCGGGCCTCCTTTGAAGGCGTTCTGCAGCGCCTGAAAACTCGTACGTCCGTCTGACGTCAGAATCGCCACTTCACCGTCGAGTAGCGCATCGCGCACGCCTGTCCGGCGCACGGCATCCGCGATCTCGGGAAACTCCGGCGTCCAATCGTTGCCATTCCGACTGATGAGGCTGATCGCGCCGTCTACCACGCGACAGCCTATCCGGTAGCCGTCGTACTTCATCTCGTGGAGCCACTCGTTTCCTTCAGGTGGCGCTTTGACGAGCCGCGCGAGTTGCGCCCTGTAGTGCGGAACGGCGACTCGTCCCGGCGCGCGACGTCCAGCCATGGCCTGCATCCTGCAATCCGAACGGTGCAAGAGGAGGCCCATGCGGTTTACTACACGATTCAGCCTGACCGGACTGACCCTGATCTGCGCGATTTCCGCCGGGTGCAAACGGGAAGAGCCCCAGGTGCCGCCCGCTACGACACAGTCTCAGTCGTCCCGTCAACCGAACACGGCCACGACAGTCACCGGGTGTCTTCGCGCCGGCGAGGCGTCCAATACGTACGTTCTGACGACAGCCGCGACGACGACCGGCGGCACATCGTCCACCTATCAACTCACCGGCGGAGGGAACGTCAATCTCGAGAATCACGTCGGCAAGCGCGTGGAGGTGAGTGGCGTGGTCGAAGCACAGTCGCAGATCGCGACGCGCGAAGCCCCTACGCCGCCAGATAACGCGACAGGCACGGCCGGTAAACCGGGAGCACCGACGGTCCAGACGGGCACGCAGCTGTTGTTTCAGAAGATGGACGTGAAGAGCATTCGGGCGACGGGCGGCGATTGCGGCATGTAGCCGGGCTGGCGCGGGTGTTGCTGCGTACTACCTGACGAGGTTGATGTGCCGCACGCGAAAGCGCGACGCCCGCGCCGACTGACGCCCGAAGAGCGAAAATCGCTGACCCACGGAGATTTCTGGATCCCCGACGAAGAGCGCGGGGTGTACAGACGCGCGCTCGAAGCTTTGAACGCGGCAGAGGTGAAGTACGTCGTTGCCGGCGCGTACGCGATTTACGAACACACGGGGATTTACCGCAAGACCAAGGACCTCGACCTCTTCTTCGAGCCTGCCTCGGTCGTAAATGCCGCGCGCGCTCTGCGCGACGCCGGCTTCGTCACGCGACTGGAGGACGAGCACTGGCTCGCCAAGGCGACTCTCGGCGACCACTTCGTGGACTTGATCTACGGCATGGGCAACGGCATCGCCTTGATCGACGAAGGGTGGACCACGCACAGTCACCCGGGCATCCTCGCCGCAACGCCGGTCAGGATCGCGCCCGCCGAAGAGCTCATCTGGCATCGCCTCTTCATCAGCGAACGGCACCGCCACGACATGTCCGACATCGTGCACTTGATCCTCTGCCTGGGAGACACGCTGGACTGGAATCGCCTGGTCGATCGCGTGGGGGAGAACTGGCCCCTTCTCCTGTCGCAGGTGCTGATGTTTGCCTACGTGTACCCGGGGCACAAAGCGAACATTCCGAAATGGGTTCCTGAGCGCCTGCTCCAGAATGCCCGCGCGGAATTCGAGCGCGAGGAAGAAGACGTGGATCTCACGCGCGGGCCGATGATCTCCCGTTTCAGCTTCACCATCGACGTTCGTGAGTGGGGCTTCTCCGATCCGCGATCCGAGCTGGTGAAAGAGGCGCGCAACAAGCCGCAGGTCCGCGCCATTGTCGAAGCAGACGTCTGGGACGAGCGCGGAGAAGGGCGAGTAGAACCCCGCGAGGATGTCGGCGAGGACGGCTCGTCGTCGGCTGCGACACGCACCGCCGTTTGACAATCGGCGGCTCGACTCCGGATACTTCCCTTGTGCTTCGCAAGCTGCTCGGTGGCCGTGGCAACGGCGGCGCCGGCGATCCCATAGAAACCGCGTTCGGCGTGCTCGAACGTGATGTGATGAACGTGCTGTGGACGACGGCGGATCTTCCCGTCCGCGACGTTCAGGCGCGACTGGCTCGTCAGGTCGCCTACACGACGGTGATGACGACGCTGGATCGTCTTTACAAGAAGGGCGTGCTCGTTCGACGCGCGTCCGGGCGTGCGTTCCGATATTCGACAGCGCTGACGCGCCCGGAGCTCCAGGCGCGGATCGCCGGCCGCGTTCTCGCGGGCATGCTGCAAGGGCGCGACGAGGCCGCCGTTCCCGTTCTCTCGAATCTCGTCGAATCGGTCAGCACCCAGGCTGGAGGAGCGGAGCTCCTCGAAACCCTCGAAGCGCTGGTTCGCGACAAGCGCCGCGAGCTGAAGAAAGCGGATCGCCGCTGAATCGGCGCGACGTCAGAGCGTTCCAATCCGTCGCGCGAGACCCTCTGCTGCCGCACGGCCGCTCGACCACGCCCACTGAAAATTGAAGCCTCCCAGCCGGCCGTCCACGTCGAGCATCTCGCCAACGAAGTACAACCCGCTGCATCGACGCGATTCCATCGAGCCGGCGTTTATCTCGTCCAGGGCCACGCCGCCGGCAGTGGCTTCAGCGTAGTTGTACCCGCGGCTATCCGCGACGTTCAGTGGCAGCCCGGTCAAGGCGTGAGACACCGTGCGACGGGTCGAGCGTGTCAGTGATGCCAGCTTGACCTCGGGATCGATCTGCATGTGATTCAGCAGTGCCGAGGCGACCGACCCCGGAAGCATCTCCGAGAGCGCGCCATTGAGCGTCGAGCGAGGCCGCGCCGACGCGAGATGCGTCCATCGCTCCTCGAGCGATTCGAACGTAGCGCTGGGAAGAAGCGACACCGTCAACGCAGTCGATCGGGCTTCGAGCCTCGCCCTGAGAAGATGTCGAGATACGTCGAGCGCCGCCGGACCGCTGACGCCGAAGTGCGTCCACAGCATCGAGCGTCGGATGCGCTCGGTTATGCGGCCGTCGACGCGAAGCGAGAGTTCGACTTCGTGGGCGACTCCCGACACGCTTTCGTTGAATCCCTGCGTCACAACCAGCGGCGCCAGCGCGGGCGTGGTCGCCACGATGGAGTGTCCAAGTGCGCGGGCGATGCGCAACCCCGCGCCATCACTTCCCGTTTTTGGCAGCGACAGCCCTCCCGTCGCCATCACGAGCGTCCGCGCGCGCAGCGGGCCTGCCGAACTCTCGAGTAGAAAGCCGTTCGCCTCCTGCGCAACCACGTCGTAGACGCGTGTGGCTGTCGCGAGCGTCACGTTCGCCGCGCGTGCGGCGGAGAGTAGGGCGTCGAGCACATCGCGCGAACGGTCAGAGCGTGGAAACAGCTTCATCCCCGGCTCTTCCTTCAATGCGACGCCAATCTCCGCGAAGAAATCGATCGTCTGTGCAACCGTCAGTTTCGCGAGGACGCGGCTGATGATGGTCCGGCGTCCGCCCCAGTAGTCACGTTCCGTGACGACCGCGTTGGTGACGTTACAGCGCGAGCCGCCGCTGATCAGGATCTTCGCGCCCGGACGTGCGGCGCCATCCACGAGGAGCACGCGGCGGCGCGTGAGCCGGCCGGCAAAGATCGCAGTCGCCAGACCAGCGGCCCCGGCGCCGACGATCACGATGTCGTGTGGATCGTCGATCGGCACGCGTAGTGGAAAGGAGAGCGTGAATTGCGCGCTGCTACGGAAGGACTCGCAGGGCAGCTTCCATCCACGCGTGCAGTTGCTGCCCGACTGGCGCGGTCATCAACAATGCACAGCCGATGAGAACACACGCAATCGACGCCGTCGTGGCGCGTCCTCGGGATGTCGAGGCGCCGCCACCCTCGAGCAGCCGCCTCACGCGATTCTCGAGGTTCTGCCCTTCATAGAAGGCGAGGCCGCTGACCCAGTCGGGCATCGGAGCCGTTGCCATCTTCGCGACGCGCACCAGCGCGGAAGCGAGCACCGTGCGCGGCTCATACGCATCGCCAGCCGCGGCATCGTCGGCAGCCTCTTCGGCCGCCGCGGCCCACGCCGTTTCCATCTGTCGGGCGGCAGCAAACGCGGGCAGTGGATCGGGCAGATACAGCATGGCGGCGCGAACGACATTGTCGCGGCGGCGCACGTGCGCGCGCTCGTGTTTCACGATCGCGTCGAGCTCCGTCTCCGTGCATTCGCGCGTGAGGCGCGTGGAGAGCAGCAGGCGTGTCCGGAAGATGCCGATCACCGCGGCGACGGGGTACGGGCTGTCGAGGACCCAGATACGCGTGCCATCGCGGCGTAAGATCGCCTGGCCGCCAAGGCGGAGCAGCCGCGAACAGGTCGCAGAGGCCCGCGCCGCACGCGCGATTCGTACCGATGCGGACAGGCACGAGGCGAGCAGGAGGCCGCCGCCGGCGCAAAGGAGCAGCCCGGGCATTTCCATGGTGTGGGCTGGCTCGAACCGAACGAAGGCGCCGGCAAGCACCAGTGCCGACAGTGCGGCAAGAACAACGGGAGCAAGGCGCAGGGCGGCGATCGCGCGCGCGCGGACGCTGGCGCCCGACCGTCGCGTGCGGCGATCGATCAGCGGCCATACCGACGCGGCAATCGCGGCGGCCGCGAGGCTCGCAAAGGCGAAGGTCGCCGCCGGAATCAGGACGAGTAGCAGGTAATAACGCATGTCGGCGCGGCCCGTGTTTATCCTAAACCATTCCGCGCACTACGGTCGCCGGTAGTAATACGGAGAATTACGGGTTCGTAAGGATCCACGCCGCCGCGGCCGCGACGTTGTCGACGATCACGTCCGGAGCAGGACCGTCCCGCCTCGTTCGCTCGACGGAGGCGCCATGGCCGGTGCGGACCAGCACCGTTCGCGTGCCCGCCGCCTGCCCGGCATCCACATCGTGCCAGCGGTCGCCGACGCTGAATGACCGGCGAAGGTCGATGTGGAGGTCGGCCGCTGCCCGCCGGAGCATGCCCGGCTGGGGCTTTCGGCACTCACAGGCCGTACGCAACGATGCGACGATTCCCTCAGGATGATGCGGGCAGTGGTAGTAGGCGTCCACACGCGCGCCACCAGACTGCAAGCGCCGGGAGATGTGCTGGTGTGCGATGGAAACAAACTCCTCGCTGACGATCCCGCGCGCGACACCTGACTGGTTCGTGTTCACCACGATCAGAAAGCCTGCCCGATTCAGCTGGCGAACGGCGTCAACCGCAAAAGGAAAGAAGATCAGCCGATCGAGCCGTTCGAGATAGCCGGCCTCTTCGATCAACGTGCCGTCCCTGTCGAGAAACACGGCGCGCATCAATGGATCGCCTCTCAAACCGCTCTACTCCTGCACGGGCGCCCAGAACGGAATCGTCACCGACGCGCCTCGTTGCAACCGGCCGCGTTCACGCTTCTGCTGGTACAACTGGCTGTCGGCTTCTGACAGCAGCTGCCGAACGTCCTTCGAGAGTTCTCCTTCGAACAGCGCGACACCTGTACTCATCGACAGGGTGAACTCGCGCTGATGACCCTCGTTGTAGCGGCGCAGATTTCCATCGAGACGCTCGACGAGCATATCCACGCTCGCGCTGGACGCCTCGATCGGGAACACCGTGAATTCGTCGCCGCCAATGCGCGCGACGATGTCTGCCTCACGGTAGGTCTGCTTGAGGATGTTGGCGGCTGCCACGAGGGCCTGGTCGCCGACGGCGTGACCGAAGCGATCGTTGATGCCTTTGAGGTCGTCGACATCCGCCGCGATGAGCACGAGCGGCAGCTTCTTGCGGCGCGCGAGGCTCAGTTGGCGTTCGGCCAGGGTCACGAACCCGCGGCGATTGTAGAGGCTGGTGAGCTCGTCGACCAGCGCCAGCGTGCGAAGCGCGTCCTCGAACTGCTTGCGTGAGGTGATATCGACCATCGTCCCGATCACCGCCGGACGTCCTTCGTGTTCGGCGCGGACGCTGCGAACGTCGAGGTGGATCAGACGGCCGTCCTTGCGGACACCCCGGACCGTGTATTCGATTTCCTTGATCTCTCCCTCCAGACGTTTGCGCATCGTTTCGCGGACCGTGTCCTTGTGCGACCTGGCGATCACGTCGAGCACGGAGGGCAGCGCCAGCATTTCATCGCGCGTGTAGCCGAACAGCTCGCCAAGCCTCCGGTTCGCATACAGCAGCCGTTCGTCCTGGATCATGTACACGCCAACCAGCGACTCCTCCACGAGTAGCCGGTAGGTGTCGTGCGGAATCAGATCATCAGCCATGAGCCCTCTGGGGTGTGCGGGGCGCTCGGGACCCTTTTCCGTCCTGAAAGCGCTGCAGCTCCCGCGGGCGAAACTTTAACGCATCCTAAGCTCGGGGATTCGGGATTCGGGAATTGGGCTTCCGCGCTCGGCGGCTGCGAGATTGAGCTTGGAATCTGGAATGTGGAGTTTTGGCCGCCGAAAGGGCCTCAGGGCGTGCCCTGGGCGGGGGAGTCGACGATCGCGCCGTCGAACAGGTAAATATGACGCGGCGCCTGCTCGATCCAGCGCGGATCGTGCGTGGCGACACAGAGGGTTGCGCCGTCAGCGTTGAGCTCCCGGAGCATCTGCATGAGCGATTCACCGCTCTGCGAGTCGAGGTTCCCGGTTGGTTCGTCCGCGAGGAGGACGGCCGGACGTCCGGCAATAGCGCGCGCAATGGCGACGAGTTGCTGATGCCCGCCCGATAAGGAGCCTGGACGCTGCTTGGCGCGGTTGTGCATCCCCACGCGGGTCAGCGCACCTTCGACGGTCGCTCTGCGCTCGACGGGGCTCACATTCCGGAGCGTCAGCGGGTATTCCACGTTTTCATAGACGGTCAGGTCTCCAATCAGATTGAAGCTCTGGAAGATCAGCCCGATGTCGAGACTGCGGGCGCGCGCGCGTTCGGCGGGGGTCATCCGATCGGTTGCGCGTCCGTTGAGCCAATAGCGCCCGGCGTTCGGCGTATCCAGCAGCGCCAGCACATTGAGCAGCGAAGACTTGCCGCAGCCCGACGGTCCGCAAACGCACACATATTCACCGCGCCGGATGTCGACGGTGACATCCCGCAGGGCGTACGTGTTCTCGTCAGCGTCCCCCTTGAAGACTCTCGTGACATCTTCCAGCCGCATGACCACGTCAGCCGGTGGCGCGCTCTCGGCCACGGCCGATCGCGAGGGCTGACGATTCCTGTTCCACCACGCCATTCGTCCCCCAGTCGTCGAGTAACTACTTTGACGGAGATTCATGCCAAATCGATGGGAATGGGACGAACGGCGGGTCATTTACACTGGCATCGTGCTGATCATCCTCAGCGGACTGCCCGGGACCGGGAAGACCACGATCGCGCGCGAACTCGCCATGGCCGTTCTGGCGGTGCACGTGAGAATCGACTCGATCGAGCAGGCGATGCGACAGGCAGGGTGGGAAGTCAGGGGAGAGGGCTATGCCGTGGGTCGAGCGCTTGCGGCAGACAACCTCCGCCTGGGCCACGTCGTGATCGCCGATTCGGTCAATCCATGGCCGCTCACGCGGGCGGCGTGGCGGTCAGCGGCCGAGGAGATCGACGCCCCGAGCCTGGACGTAGAAGTGATCTGTTCCGATGTCGACGAACATCGGCGCCGAATCGAATCGCGTGTGCCGGACATCGACGGTCACCGCCTGCCGACGTGGCAGGAAGTGCTCGCACGCGATTATCACCCGTGGGACCGTGACCACGTCGTCATCGATACGGGAAGGATGGATGTCGAGGAGGCCGTGCGGGTGCTCATGACCCACATCCCTTCAGCGGGAACGATTTCGAAGGGCGGGCAGGGGCCGCGCTCTTCCACGTAGCGAGGCGGGGAACTCACCCCACGTGGATGCGGGGACGCCGCTGCGGATCGCGTTCGGCCTGTCGCAGCACTTCACGCGTCACCGGCGCCGTGTCCCCTTCGCCAAAGGCCAGGAACTTGAGCAGGTAAGCGATGGGATTGCCTTCCGTCCACCCGAAATACGCGTGTGGCAACTGGCTGGTGCGGTCGCGAATGTAGAGCAGCAGAGCGGCGATGGCGTTGGGAATTGCCGGGCTGACACAGCGCAGGACTCTGAAACCACCGACGTTCACGCCCTGAACCGAGAGCACACCGCTGAACTCAGATGCGTCGGACGGACGAATCTCCACGAAGAGGACGTTCGCGCCCTCCGGCAGGTGATGCGACTCGCGCGCCTCGCGCAGCTTGCGTGCGTATTCCTCAGGGCGCCCGGTGTCGGGCCGGTTCGCAATGATCCGCACCGGCGCAGCCGCCGACTGCCGAAGAAACGCCTCCGCCACATCGTCGGTCTCCACGGCACGCACGCGCAGCTCGGTTGACCGCGCGACTCGCGACACGAGCGACGTGACGATGATCGTGGCGATGAACCACGCCGCGATCTTCACACCGTCGGGGCGTTCGACGACGTTGGTGACCGTCGTGTAAGCGAACACAACGGTGATGCAGAGGAACGCCGCGAAGTCACGGCTGCCGCGTGCCCGTGCGTTCAGCGTGACGGCCACCGCAGCGGAGGTCATGAGAACAAGCACTCCAGTCGCGTACGCGCCGCCCTGCGCCTCCACGTTCGCCGCGAACAGCCACGTGATCAGAAACGTGATCGCCGTGAAGAGCAGCACGAGCGGCCGCGTCGCGCGCGTCCACTCGGGCGCCATCCCGTACCGAGGCAGATATCTCGGAACGAGGTTCAGCAATCCGGCCATCGCTGACGCTCCGGCGAACCAGAGGATGGCAATGGTGCTGAAGTCGTAGAGCGTCCCGAAGATCTCACCGAAATGTTGGTGCGCCAGGTAGGCGAGGGCACGGCCGGATGCTGCGCCACCCTGGGCGAACGCCTCCGCAGGAATCAGCAGCGTGGTGATCAGCGCACTGCCGATGAGGAGGACGCTCATGATCAGCGCCGCCGTCCCCAGCATGCGCCGCGTGTTGCGGATCCGGCCCTCGGGGTGCGCAGGATCGTCCTGCGGGTCCCCTTTGACGAGGGGCATGACCGCCACGCCCGTCTCGAATCCCGACAGGCCGAGCGCAAGCTTGGGGAAGAGAAGCAGCGCGAACGCGACCAGCATCACTGGATTGCCATGCTGCGCTGTGAGAGCGTCCGTCCACTTGGCGAAGTACTGTGGATGGCTGGCGACGTGCGCGAGCCCCCACGCGATGATCACGACGTTCAGCCCCAGGTAGAGTGCGACGATGGCCACCGCGAGTCCGATAGCCTCACGAAAGCCCTTGAGAAAAACGGCGCCGAGCGCGGCGAGCAGCGCGAACGTCAACGTGATCGGGCGATTCAGGGACGCGGGCACGAACGGGTTGTGGATCAGATGCTCGGCCGCGTCTGCGGCCGACAGCGTGATCGTGATCACGAAATCGGTCGCCGCGAAGCCGAGGAGCACGAGCACGAAGGCCTTGCCGCGCCATCGGGGAAGCAGGTCCTCCAGCATCGAAATGCTTCCCTGGCCGTGCGGACTCGCCGCCGCGACCCGGCTGTACACAGGCAGCGCGCCGAGCAGCGTCAGGAGCACGAGAACGATGGTGGCGATCGGTGAGAGTGCGCCTGCAGCCAGGAAGGCAATGCCTGGCTGATAACCCAAAGTGGAAAAGTAATCGACGCCGGTGAGGCACATCACCCGCCACCAGACGTCCTGGTGCACGGGATGGGCGTGGGTTCCTGCGGTGTCGCGGGCCCCTTCGAAGAACCACCGCCTGAAACTGTGGGGACTCGCAACCGTTCGAGGTTCGATCGAGGCAACGGACAACACCTTCTTGATACAACGGCCGGCCATAAGGAAACCGTAAAAACCGCTTACGATTTCGTTGCGGAAATTTGAGGCATTCCTTATGTCGCCGCCCCGTATGGTGGAAAGGTGACCGAGATCCCTCGTTCCTGGATCGCGCTCGCCGGGCTCCCTTCCGCCGCCATCGTTCTGACGTTCATCGGATGGGCGCCGGCGCCGGCGGGGTTCCTCGTCGCCGCCGCGGCAGCGCTCGCCTGGTGTCGATGGGCTGAGGCGCACCCCCGCGGTTGATCTTCGAGCCCGGCCGGGAGCACCATGGACGACACCGTGGTGCACCTCCTCCTGTCTCTCGCGGCAACGGCGGCGCTGACGCTGTTCTATTTCTGGGTCGGCATCACGAACCCGACCACCATTGCGCTCTCGCTGCTGCTCGTCGTTCTCGTCGTCGCGTCGGTGTCTCAACGATGGGTCGCGATCTCGACGTCGCTCGCAGCGTTTTTCTGTTTCAACTTCTTCTTCCTCCCGCCGGTCGGCACCCTCAGGATCGAGGAGTCTACCCAGCTGGTCGCGCTTTTTTCCCTTCTCACCGTCGGCATCGTCGCCAGCCACCTCTCGGCCGAAGCCCGGAGGCGCGCCGCGGAAGCCACGGCACGAGGGCAGGAAGCAGAGCTGGAACGGCGCGGCGCAGCACTGAAATCCGCGCTCTTCGCCGCGCTCGGCCACGATCTGAAGACCCCCTTGACCGCCGTGACTGTCGCCGCCGATAACCTGACGGCCGAATGGCTCGACGAGGAAGGACGCCGCGAGCAGGCGGAGATCGTGCGGACGGAACTGCGGAAGCTGAATCGGCTCTTCGAGCACATCACCGAGATGGCGCGCATAGAGACGCACGCGGTCGACGCGGAACCGGAGTGGGTGCAACCTGCCGAGCTCATCGAAGCGGCGGCGCAGCAGGTGCAGACCGCCCTCGCCAATCACGAGATCGAGGTCAACACGCCCCCCGAGCCCGTGCTCGTTCGTCTCGATCCGCGCTTGATGTCGTCGGCACTGGCGCACCTTCTCGAGAACGCAGGCCAGTACTCGCCCCCGGGCAGCCGCATCACGATCGACGTTGTGCTCGCCGGTCAGGAGCTTCAGATCCGCGTGCGTGATCGCGGCCCCGGCATCGCCACCGCTGATCTCGCCCGGCTGTTCGAGCGTTTCTACCGCGGCACCGAGGGCCGGCAGCATCGCTTCGGTTCGGGCATGGGGCTCGCGATTACGCGCGGGCTGCTCAGCGCGCAGGGGGGCCGGGCGTGGGCGGAGAACGACCCGGAGGGTGGCGCGGTTTTTGTCATCGCCGTGCCGTCGGTCACACGGTCCACGGCTGCCGAGGAGGCGATCTCGTGACGCGCGCGGCGCACATCCTCCTGGTCGACGACGAGGTCGCCATTCAGCGGGCGATGGCGCCGATGCTGCGGTCGCGCGGCTACGCCGTGACGCTCGCCGCGACCGGGCGCGACGCGATCGCCGCATTCGAACGCGAGCGGCCCGATCTCGTGATCCTCGATCTCGGGCTACCCGACATGCACGGGACTGACGTGTGCCGGTACGTCCGCGATCGAGGCGAGACGCCGATCCTCGTGCTCTCGGCTCGCGGCAGCGAGAAAGACAAGGTCGCCGCACTCGACGAGGGTGGCGACGACTACATCACGAAGCCGTTTGGCACCGAGGAGCTCATGGCACGCGTGCGGGCGGCACTTCGCCGGTCGCTGGGCCGCCAGGCGCCGCTGCGCGGACTCCTCAGCCGCGGCGATCTGATGATCGATTTCGATCGGCGCCGCGTCACGATGGCTGACAGCGAACTGCGCCTCACGCCGAAGGAGTTCGACCTGCTGACGCTTCTCGCGAGTCATGCCGGTCGCGTGCTGACGCACCGTTCGATCCTGAAGGCGATCTGGGGCCCTCACAGCGCCGATCAACCGGAGCACCTCCGGGTGCTGGTCGGACAACTGCGCAAGAAGATCGAACCGGATCCCGCGCGCCCGCGGTATGTGCTGACCGAGCCGTGGGTCGGTTACCGGTTCGTGGATGAAGGCGAGTGAACCGAGGGACAATCCAGCGGCGGGTTGCCTCCACGGGCATCGTCACAGTCGAACAGGCGACGTTCACTCGGTAATGCTGCGGATCACGCGACACGGATTGCCGGCGGCGAACACCGCATCGGGAACGTCGCGCGTCACGACACTGCCGGCGCCGATCACGGATCGCGAGCCGATTCGCACCCCGGGCAGGATGATCGCGGCGCCGCCGATCCAGACGTCGGATCCGATCTCTACGGGCTTGCCGAACTCGCGCGCGCGCCGCAGTTCCGCATTCATCGGGTGCATCGGCGTGTAGATCTGCACGGAAGGACCGATCAGCGTGTAGCTCCCGATCCGTACGGAGCAGACATCGAGCACGACGCAGTTGAAGTTGAAAAACACGCGCTCACCGAGCTCGATGTTCGATCCATAGTCACAGAAGAACGGCGGCTGCATCCAGACAGAGTCTCCTCCGGCCGCAAAGAGCTCGCGCACGATGCTCCGTCGCTCCTCCTGCTGCGACTCGCGGGTCGTGTTGAGCGCCTGACAGAGATCTCGCGCACGTTCGCGACCGGTGACGAGCACGGCGTCGAGCGGGTCGTATAGTTCGCCCGCCAGCATCTTCTGACGTTCTGTTCGCATCCGTCCACACTACCGCCGTAAGCAGCCTACCTCCGAAGGGAATTCGCTGAAGCGCTCGAGGCGTTCAGCGATTGCGCGATGGTCCGCGGCGTGGGCGAGTCTTGGGTCGGCGCGGCAACTCGCGCAATTGCTGGTTGAGGCGATCGGCGAGATCGCCGAAGCTGCGGGCTGAATGGCGAAGGATCGCGTTCTCGGCTTCGAGTTCGATCATCCGATCGGTGAGCTCGCGGATCCTGCGCTCGTGCGCCTCGTCGATGCTGCCACAGTGCGAACATGGCGTCGGATCCGCTGGTGCGGCCGCCCCATGGCTATCGCTCTTCCGACGCGCAGGATGCTCCGCGGGTGCGCCGCGCCAGGAAATGTAGAGGCCTTCCTGCTGCCATTTGTGACCGCAGAAGTCACACACGCAGTATGCGCCGCGGTCCGATGGTACGAGCCCCTTCACTGGGGTGCGCCCGCACGCCGGACACACGAGATGCAGCGGATCGGATGGCCTCACTTCTAAGCTCACAGGAGATGTGGCGAGATTACGCCGCGAGACCGGACGAGGGAACAGTCGCCGGCACGGCTCCGTGTCACCCCCGATTCAACTGTGACGTTCAGGATACAGAATGCACGCCTGATTACGGTTTCGACAGCGCGCGGGCCGTCCGCCCGACTTTGGTGAGACACCGGGAGAGGAACCAGGTGCGGAGATTGTCATCGCCACGTCAGTCACTTGCGCGTACTTTCCGATGAGCTCGGCAAAGACGACGTCTCGAATCATTTAGGGTAGACTTTCGCCCGTGCCGGGCAGTGTCTCCGTTGATCTGAAGACGCTCGACGGTTGCATGAATTGGAATCGTTCGCGCTCCGCGCGAACCTCATTTTCAGGAATACTAAACCGTGCCTAGACGCCTAAGCACAGAGCGGTTATCGTCGGAAACGCGGGTTCTCGCGTTCCCGACGCCCGTCAGGATGAAGAACCCGATGGCCGTTGCGCTCGGTCTTCTGGGTGGCTCCAAGGGCGGACGCAAGCGTGCCGAAAACCTCTCCGCCGAACGCAGGAAGGCGATCGCGCAGCAAGCGGCGCGCGCGCGTTGGACGAGAGTTCGAAGCCACCGGACAGCGAAGCATTAGCGGCTCGCGGCCGACGCCTGCGAGTCATGGTCCGCAAGAGCGGTTCTTCTTCGCGAACCTATTGATGTTCGCCGACCGCGGCTAATCGTCCGCGGCTGGATGTTCGGAAGCACTCTGCTGCCGAGAACGAAGCCGCTCGTTCAACCGGTCGGCAAGTTCTGCAAATGTGCCGGCAGCGTTCCTCAGCGCCGCATTCTCGGCTTCGAGTTCACGGATTCGAGTCAGTAAACGGATCTCGCACACGTCCGCCTCACGTTCCCTTACGGGCGTGGTTTGTTTATCGGTCACAAGGTTTACCCCTGGTGTCGTCGGCCAGTCGTACATCGCTTCGGGAGTCAAGAATGCGAGTCTAGCCGCCGCGCGTAACGCGAGCACTAGATCGTTCGCAACAATTCTGTATAACTTCGAGGTGTAGACCGCAGGATAAAGCTGGGCTGAGCCGATGTTCGATGGCGATTCAGCGGAGAGGAACGCGACCGTTCCTATGAGTGGCGAGCAATTGGAAAAGCGCAGCAAGCGGAATGGGTGAGCGCCCAACGCGTGTGCCGGAGGACGAGATCTTCGCGCATGCGAGTTGCATCCGACGTCACGCGCTACTCAGTACAGCCTTTCCAGCTCGATGCCCGCATAGTATTTCTTCAGGATTTCATCGTATCTCGCGCCCGCCAGCGCCATTCCGTACGCGCCGACCTGACACAAACCGACGCCATGCCCCCAGCCTCGTCCGAAAAGCGTCGCGCCGACGACGGCGCCCCCCTTGTTGCGCTCTATGTCGTACGAGAAGAGGCTGTCGCGCACGCCGAGCAGCGTGCGGAGCCGCAGTGCCGGAACGGTGCGGCTTCCGAGACTGCCGACGATCTCGGTGCTGACGAGCCGATCGGACTCGCCGCGCTGAACGATGCGCATGTCGCTGAACTCGCCGATGGCGAGGGCGCGGAACGCGGCGTCGAGCTCCGCCTTCGTCTTGTGCACCTGCCACACCGCGAGGCGCGAATAGCGATCCGCCGCGGGGTTGGCGAAGTTGACCCGGTAGACGAGCATCGGGATCGTGTCTCCTTCAGCGCGGAAGTCCACGAGCTCGCCGCCGATCCATGATCCCTTGAGGAGCGGCAACCGGCTGTCGCCGATGCGCTGATAGACCAGTGCGTCGCGAGCAAGCGAGAATTCCTTCAACTGCCCGTTGACGAGCAGCCGAAGCTTCGCGCCATCAAACGATACGAGCACCCCCTGCTGCCACTCGAAGGCCGACTTCTTGTCGATCAGCCGGAAGAGCAGCTCTCTGCGAGGCGTCACTTCCCCCGTGTTCAAGAGACCCTGTTCCCTCACGAACGAGAGATCCGACACGGTCAGCACAGACGGATAGAACGTCTGCCGGATGAACGTGGCCAGGGCACCCGCGCTCGCGGATCGTGGCTCTCCGTGCGACGGGAGCCCCATGAACCGTGCGGCATCGCTGTACGTGTTGACCCGGGCCACGGCCAGCACCCCGTTCTTCCAGCTGCGGATCGCTCGCGATGTCGCGAAGCGCAGGGGGGTGTGCTTGTATTCGCACATCGTGGAGACCAGGTAGGGAACTCTCTCGTTGAAGATGTGCTCGGCGTCCTCGGTGCGTCCGCCACAAGTCGAGCTGTAGAGCGCGTTGATTGGCTTGCCCTCGTAGGTGGCGATCACGCCCTGCGTTTCCGTGACGGCCTGGGTCGCGAGGGGGTCTTCGGTGAGCATGCCGAAGTACACCTGGCAGGCGTCAGTCGCGCAGATGTCATAGCCCTCCTTCTTGTACTGACCCATGTTGCGCTGAATGTAGGTGCGCGCCGCCACCGCCTGCGCCTTGAGAGCCTCCAGCTGTCCGAACGCCGTCGGGTTGAGCTCGTTAGGGACGACGCCGCGGAGGTACGCTTCGAGCGGCAGCTCGTTGACCACGGTGAGGGTGTGGCGGGTGTTGCCGAAGATCTCGACGGCGCCGCGGTACGCGCGCGTGTCGATCTCGAGCGCCGCGGCCGGCGGCTCGATGCGCACGCGCGCGCCGGCCGGCATGACGATGATCACGCCATCGTCAAGTGTGACGGTAACGCGATACTGCATGTCCGCCGCGGCAACCGCGCCGCTCCTCGCCGGATCGATGGTCAGCACCGAGGCGACGGTCGCGGATCGCGAGATGCGGCCCTCCACGGTAAACGGTTCGGTGGACCGGACCGTGACCGACGCCGCGTTCTGGGTGAGCCCGATCCGGACATTTGGCTCCACGGACGGTTGCTGCGCGGCCGGGACCAGCAGGAAGAGAACGCACAGGAGAATCGAACGCATGCCCGCATCGTACTCGACGACCTGTCCTCCAGCGTCGCCGCACAATGCTACGATCCCGCGGCCACCCGCACGCTGCGCAGACATTTGTGGATGACCACTTCCGGCTGGAAATCGATCGTCACCGCGCTCCGGCGCGGACTGCGCAAACGATGCCCGCACTGCGGCGAGGGGCAACTGTTTTCCGGGTGGTCCTTTTTTGAATCCTGTTCAGTCTGCGGCCTGGTCTTCGCACGTAATCCCGGTGATACGTGGGCGTTCACCATCCTCGGCGATCGGCTGCCAATTGGCGTGATGATTGCGCTGATCTATTTCGGCGTGGTGCGCTCGCATCCCGTGCTGGGTGTGACGATGCTGCTTGTTGTGGCGGCGCTGGCGATCTGGACGACCCCTAACCGCTGGGGGGTCGGTATCGCGCTGCATTACCTGTCGCGAGTGTACTGGCCTGATCCGGCCGATCCTATCCCGCCGCCGCCTGCGACCGGTCCCTGAGCGTGAAGCGGCCTGGTAGGGTTGCGTATATCGAGAATTCGCGGACAGGCGAATGAAAATTCACCTGTCCACTTGACAATGGGTTGGGGCGTACCCGACGGTCGAAGCCTTCCGCCTCGGTTTAGGGGCGATAGTCCGGCGCCGACTCGGAGGTGCTGACGACGTCGCGGCCGCTTGTGGCTTCGAGGATCTCCTTCGCGCGCCGGGCCCACTCGCCGTCGTCGCAGTGGACGGAAATCAGGTACCCACCCTCGCGGATGCGTCCGGCGTATCGCTTCGCCTCGACTTCCGGGATACCGGCGCCAATCAGCCCGCCGACGAGGCCACCGGTTGCGCCTCCGGCCCCGGCGCCGGCTAACGCCGCGACGACGGGCCCTGCTGCGACGAGAGGCCCGATTCCGGGAATGGCCAGTGCCCCGATACCTACGAGCCACCCGAGTACGCCACCCACGGCCGCCCCCGTTCCAGCGCCAGCCGCCGCACCCTCTGGAGCCTTGGTGTTGATTTCGTGCGCGAGATCCTTTGTAGTGCGATCTCGCTCGGGCAGGATCGCGGAGATGTCGCTGTTGCGGAATCCCGCCGCGCGAAGTGCATCCAGCGCGGCCTCGAAACTTGCCCGGTCGGGATAAATCGAATATGCCACGAGATCTGTCGCCATAATTGCACCTTCTTTCCTTTCCTTCGCCGCTCTAGTTTTCAGTTGCGAGCCGGTTCAGCGGCTTGTCGTATTGATGTGTAGAACGAACATGGCGATGAGAGGCTTTCATCTCATTTCTTTTTTTTACCGTACGCCCGGGGTCGGTAGGAGCGACCGTCATAAGTGGAAAAGCGGATACTGGTGAATTCGCTGAAACACTTTGGCCTCCCGCGCGGATTCCGCGCCCGTCAGTAGTAGTGCAACCTGCGAGCCGGTCCCGCGACGGAACTGCTTTGCCGGACGGTGCCGATTACTGGCGGATCTCGACTGTTCCGCCGCGCCGCGCCAGCATCATGCGATGACAGCAGTGGCCCGGATTCGCACCTCCTCCTTTCAGGGTTGCGTCCCCTCGAGGTTTCGGGGGACACAGAAGGTCCTGTCCCACCGCGGGCCGCGGCGATGGACGTAGCTGGCGCGGCCTCAACGGGAAGATCACGGCGATCGCGCGGGCGCACCCGACACGAGTGGAATTCCAGGGTCTACCTGAACGGCGCATTTCGCGTTCGCGGTGAAACCGTGCTCTTGTGGGGTTTTCAAAGCGCGACGGGCCGCGTTCGTTTTGTGCGTCCACGGCTCCGGCACCGTCCGTACGGCGGCATTCATTGCTTGACGGCCGTTCCGATTTACCCCGCTGTCATTTTCCATCCAGTCGATTGCGGCGCGGCGACCGGCCGACGCACGTGCAGCGACGTCAGGTCCGGAGCGCCGTTATACTGCCGGACGGCTGCCTTGATGCACAACTTATTGATTCCGCTCGCAACGATTGTTGTGTCGACGGCTCTGTCGGCATCTGCCCAGACGCGCCTGCCGTCGCCTGAACAGGCGCTCATCATCGCCGTCCAGTCGTCTCGACAAGTGGCGCCGGGTAAGCCGTACGAATTCAGGCTCGCGTCGGGTGCGCGACTCACAGTCACGGCCGGCGACGTGCACGATGCGGCAACCGAATTGGTCAGGGCAGCCATGGCGGAACAGGCCTGGCGACCGGTCGAGCCTGCAAGCGTATTCGTGCTGCAGGTACAAGGGATCGCGCCAGTGAGCGCGTCGCACGTCAGCGTGACGTTGATCTCCGGCTCCGTCGTGCGGCTCGCCGCGGCCGATGTGCGTGATCCCCGATTGACCTTCCTCCGGACCGTCCTGGGTGAGGCAGCCGCTCTGGAAAGCTGGGAGCGCGCTCAGCGCATGCAGCAGCTGCAGAGCGAGTACTTAGAGACGGCCATGGCGAAGATCCGCGAGAACTGGAAACGCGGTCAGGGTTCGGGTTCGGTGACAATGAAGTTCGTCATCCACCGCGATGGCAGGATCACCGACATCGAAGTGGAGCAGAGCGCCGGCGAGGCGCTCGATCTGCCGGCTGTACTCGCCCTTACCGTCACTCGCCAGGTTGCGCCTTTTCCGCCGGAGTTTCCCGACAGGATTACCGTCCACATGGTGTTCGACTACGCGCGCTGAGTCTAACCGCGCGGCCGTAGAATGGCATCGTGCTGAAGCGTCTTCTGGCCTGGTGGCATTCGCGGGCCGGGAACCCTCTCCGGGAAGTCCTCAGCGTGGAGTCTGAGGGTCGATGAACAGCGAGGCGATGCCCGCCTCAGAGACTTTGCCGAGCAGCCCACCGGAGGTACATGTCATGAAGATCGAAGACCTGGTGCCCCTCACAAACGGACTGACCGTTATGGCTTGCGGAGACGTGCTCGTCTGTGACCGCGCTCGCATCAGGGCGGTCAAAGACGATGCGATCGAGGTGAAGTTTCTGATGGCGGGAACGGATTTCGTCCCGCGACTGCGGCTGTTGCGTGAGCGACTGCTCAGCGCCACGCCCGACGAGGTGATGACAATGGTTCGGCGCGTGGTGAAAAGCGCAATCGTGTGCCGCTGAGCGGCCGAACCGGAGCGGCCAAACGC
>DATLLF010000168.1:0-14532 GCA_035537955.1 Vicinamibacterales bacterium
TTCAGCGCTGGCGAGGGGCTTGAACCCTTCAGGGTCCGGCTGGATCAGATACAGCTTCGTATTGCCGTCAGTGGTCAACAACAGACCGTCAGCCAGGATCGAGCCGCCTCGCACGAATGCCGGCTGCTGATCGGTCTTCCATCTGACCTTGCCGTCGATGCTCATGACGACGATGCCGTCGTTTCGTTCGTTGGTCGTGAAGTGCGAATAGAAGTGACCGCTGTGAAGAATCGGCGGCTGCGTATGGGCGCCGAAGTCTGGGTTCTTGAAGAGTTCGGTGACGCCGTAGCTGCCATCGCCCTTCTTCGCGACTTTGACCATAGCGGTGCCGGCGCCGTAGCCGCCTGTGATCAGCACGCGCCCCTCGCCAGCGTCAACCGGCTGAGGAACGGGAATGATGCATTGCCAATTCGTGTAGGTCCACAGCACTTTCCCGTTTCGGGGATCCAGGCCGTTGACGCTGCCGTCCCTGGCGTTCCGTCCGCGACCGACCGCCGCCGTGACCATCACCAGCTGGTCCTCTCCCGCAACCTTCACGATCGTTGGGCTCACGTAGCCTGCGGCACCGGACAGGGCGGGTGATTTCCATTTGAGCTCGCCTGTCCGCTTGTCGTAAGCGACAACACCGGTTTCCGGCGTCTGCGGTGCCACGATCAGCAGGTCTCCGTAGATGAGCGGATTCTGCACGATCGCCCACTGCGGCAACTGCCCTCCACCGAAGTTCTTCCAGATGTTCTTATGCCACACCGGTTTCTGCGTCTGCGTGTTAATCGCGTAGAGATCGCCCAGCGGACCGGTCGTGTAGACCAGCTCCCCGTCCAATGTCGGTGTCGTTCGCGATCCAGCGAACATGAAGTTGCCGGGCGCGTCGTACGAGAAATTCCAGAGCTGCTTGCCCGTTGCCAGATCGAGAACGCGGAGCTGATCCCCAACGCGCTCGTCACGGTCGAGCAGGTAGACCTTCCCACCGGCCACTGCTGGCCCGCCGAATCCAGCACCGACGGGCACCATCCATACCGTTTTGGGACCCCCGGCCGGCCACGTGCGCAAGAGGCCCTTCTGGTCGGAGGTGCCGTTTCTCCGTGGCCCGTAGATCGATGGCCAGTCGGCCGCGTACGCCGAAGTCATTGATAAGGTCACCAGCAGTGCGACCTGTCTGAAATGGTTCGTCCTCGCCAAAAGTTCGAACACCTTCACCTCTGCCCTCCCATGATCATCGAGTTCGTGCGGTCCCTTGATCTGCTTCGCCCAGAATCGAGCGGCGTCCGCTGAGGCGCCCGGCTTCCCTCAGCTCTCCTTACGAATCAGCTTGCCGAGCGCGATGCGGTCGGGAGCGAGTAGTAGCTCCACGCGCGCGTGATCGACGTCCGCGACGATAATCTGGCCGACTTCGGTGTTCACGGTGGCGAAGAGGCCGTGAGACTTCATTTTGGCGGTTTGGTACTGGTTGTCTTCGGTCGGGCTGACGTAGTGGACCGATTCGGCCCTGTAGCGGTGGACCAGCCACAGGTGCACGAGCGTCATCAGTCGCTTCTGGCGCAGCTCCTCGGCGAACGTGTTTTGGTCGCGTACGGAGAGGATGCTCCTGCCGCGGCGGTCCTGGATTGGTGAGAAGACGACGTTCGCGAGCGGCTCGTCCCCATCGGCCTGGATCGCAAGTTCGAGCAGCTCTGAGCCGGCGCGTTGCGGCCGCAGCGCTACGCGCAGCTTCGCCGGACGCTCGTAGTGCGCGCTCCACAGGGCCAGCCATTCTTCCAGCAGCTTCTTCGGCACTTCCGTGTGGACCAGGTGCTGATGCTGCGTCGAGCCCTTGCCCATCGCCTTGGTGGTCGCGGTGCGGCCCGAAGAAGCGGCGAGCGCGGCGTCGGCCCGTGGCCCACCGACGAGCGTCTGAGGCGTTCGGTACGGCGATTCGACGAGCCGGATCTTGCGCTGCAGGCGTGCGAGCGCCAGCATGCCGTCCTCTTTCAAGGCGGTGGCGAACTCCTCGGCCGCGACACCGTCGATCTGGTGACCACCGTAGGTAATGAAGTTGAAGACGAACCCCATCGTACCGAGCTCCTCCGGAAAGCGCCGGATCTCGTCGTCACTCATCCCGGTCGAGTCCCAGTTGAAGGAGGGTGAGAGGTTGTAGGCCAGCATCATGTCGGGGAACTCCGCGTGGATGGCCTCGGCAAATTGCCTGGCATCGGCCAGATCCGCGGACTTGGTCTCCATCCAGAGGATGTCGGCAAACGGTGCGGCCGCCAGCGACTTGGCGATCGCGTACGGAATGCCGCCGCGCACCTGATAGTAGCCTTCGGGTGTCTTCGCGTGCTCGCAGTCCCATACGATCTGCACGCCGAGGGCGCGCGCCTTCTCGCGCGCGTCGTAAAGCGACGCGCGGGCGGCAAAGCGCCGCCACTCGTCGCAGGACAGGTCGAGCGCTTCTCCTTCACTGGCCCTGAAGGCGAGCACCTTTGCAACCGCCTCCCCATAGGTCTCCAGACCGGCCTCCGACTCCCAGCGTTCGACCAGGCGCGACTCGACCCCGTCAAAGACGGCGTCGAGCCGGTTGTCGTCAGCGTCGTTCAGCGTCGCCACCCCCTCAACGGCGAGCGAGGCGAGTCCCGTGCGCTCGAGCCACGCGTCAGCGGCGGCGTACTCCTGGTCCGACAGCGCGTAGAGCAGGTGCCCGTTGAGCTCTTCGACTCCGGCGTCGTAGAAGCGGCGCATCAGGGCGAGAAAACAGCCTTTGTACGACGGCAGTTGAAGATTGGTCGCGCCGAGGATGTACGGCTGGTCGCGCTCGTCGCTCCGGCCGTCGATCAGGTTGGCGCCTTCCGCGTCTGTGCGCGCCACAATGATGCCGGGAACGCCCATGACGTCGAGCTGCAGGCGCGCGGCGTTCAAACGCTTGATCTGCTCGTCGGACGAAACCAGCACCTTGCCGCCCTGGTGGCCGCATTTCTTCGTGCCCGGGCGCTGGTCTTCGAGGTGGTAGCCCGGCACGCCAGCCTCTACGAAGCGGCGAATCAGGTTGCGCACGTGCGGATCGCCACCGTGACCGGTGTCGGCGTCGGCGATGATCCACGGGCGATAGTCGTGAGCCGGCGCGGCCTGCCGCTGCGCCCCGCTCATTCGCGAGCGCTGGTACTGCTGGTTGCGATCGGCGGTCAGCAGGGCACGCACGATGACCGCTGCCTCGTCGGGCACCTGCGAGAGCGGATAGCTTGCGAGATCGGGTCCGGGGTCCTCGCTGGTCGAGCCTTTCGCCGAGGTCGCCCAGCCGCCCACGTAGATCCCCTCGATCCCGAGCCGCTTCATGGCCACCGCCTGGCCTGGCGAGTAGGGCCCGAAGGTTGTGATGCTCGTGCGCTCGGCGAAGTGCTCGCGCAACCGGCCGTAGAACGCGACGGCGGCGTCGCGGGCAACCGTGTAGTCCGTGGCGATCGTGCCGCGCTGCGCGACGACGCGGCGCGCGCCGTAGAGGCGCGTGATCCGGTCGAATCGTGGGCTATCGAACCACTGCTGCACTGCGGCGACTTGTTGATCGAACGAGGTCATGGGGGCGTCCTAATGTGCTCTGGCGCCTGGGCGCCGAAATCAAGGTTTCCGGTCAGGCGCGTGCCGTCCCGCTTGAACGCCGCAAGAAAGCGGGTGATGCGTTGGCGAGCCATCGCGAGGTCATGGATGTCGAGATTCAGGTTGAGCAGGTCGATGTACCACGGCGGCTTGGCGTCTTCGCTCAGATATGCTTCGACGATAGCGCGAGCGATCGGCAGCGTGCTGGTCTTGGAATCGTCGTGGACGTCGCGGTCGTGGGCTGCGAGCAGCTTGGCGTGCTCCTCATCGAGCAGGCCATCGAGGCACACGCGAGTGAAGCGGTCACCCGCGCGGACACCGGCGTCCGCATCACCGGCGCTGAACGCCGCGCCCTTGTGCAGCCACTCCCAGAGGATCGACAGCCGGATCTCGCCGGTGGCCATGTCCTCCATCAGGTAGAGCACGTCGTCGTTATCGAAGAAGTCTGCGGGTTTCAGCGCCGCCGCCTGGTAGCCGCGGCCGAACGCGTTGCCGTACTGCAGGGCCACCGAAAGCAGATCCCTGGCGCCACGTACCGTGCGAGGTGCCGGCTCGAGCCGGGTCAACGCGGCAGCGTCTTCAGCGGTGTAGGTCAGCGGTGGAAAGAGCCGGCCGAGCTGATTCGATTGACCGGCGCGCTCCCAGACCGGCCGGACGATATGAACCATCTTCCAGTGCGCGACCCACTTGCCGCTCGCCCCTTCGCGCTGCTCGCGTTCGGCACCCGCCACCGCCTTCTTCATGCCTGCGGCGACGCCCGCCTCGGACCCGACAGGGATATTCGGTTCCATCCCGCCCTGCCAGAGCGCGAAGTGGCCGTTGCGATCAGGCGTGTTGGCCGCGACGCGCACGCGATCCTCGTAAACGCGCATGTAGCCGTAGGTCATGGTGATCGCGTCGATATTGGGGCTGATGAACTCGACGTCCCACGCCATCGCGTCCGACACGCTGTTGATGTAGTCCCAGCGGCCCGTATTGAAGCCAACGAAGTGGACCGAGAGCGCCGCGCGAATCTCCATCAATTGGAAGGCCGCCTCGAGCTGCTCGACGAGCACGTAGACCTTGATCGTGCCGACCGCGAGCCCGAGATGTCCTTCGAGCGCCGTGAGGAGGTCGTTCCACAGTGCTGCCTCTTCGGCGGTCTGGATCTTGGGCAGGTAGAGCACCACCGTGCGCCCCTCGGCGCGCAGCCGCTCGTGGTTGTGAACCACGTAAAGGACGACATCGACGATCGCCGCGGCGAAGCCGGTGCCGTCCGCCTCACGCACGTGACGGTCGTCGAGATGCAGGCCCCGGGCACGGAAGATGCGCGTAGTGAAGTCGAGCTGCTCGCGCCAATCGGTGATGATCTGGCGGTTGAAGAAGCCTCGCGCCCACACGTTCATCTCGGTGGCGACTTCGGCTGCCACGGTCAGGAACTGCGGATCGCGTGCGATTGCGAGTCTCAGGTTGCGCTGGTTATCGAGCGACATCGTGTCGACCTGACCGAGCGCATCCTCGCCGTCGAACATCCAGCCGTCTGCGCCGGAGAGGAGAGCGTAGGCGACGCTGCGGAGTCCGGCGGTCGTCGGCGCGCGCGGTCTCGCCGCTGGTCCGGTGCCCTGGACCCACTGACGCTCGAGATCCCTTGGGATCTCCGCGGCGTCGAAGTTGCCCGCCCGGGCGTCTGCGACCCTGACGTTGGTGCGCGGAATCAGCGAGTCGGGATCGAGAAACTCGATGCGCCGCCGATGGCGGGCGCGATCGCGTCGCCGCTCGATGCGTGCGGCCATGATCCCGAGGCGTTCACGGTTGAGCGGCGCGAGCGCAGCGAGTGCCGCAATTGCCGGGGCGGTGAAGATGTCCGCGTTTTGGTCCCGGATGCCGGAGCGGTACTCCAGCTTGACTTCCATGGCCGCCAATTATTGCCTGCGGTTGCGGCGGGATCAAAGGCAACGGAACGGTTTCGCGCACCCAGGGCGACGGTCTGTGGAAGAGCATCGACTACGGCGCGCTGGAGTGGCTGCTGGCGCGGATCACCGAGTGGAACGCCCCGGAAGGGTGCCGGCCGCGAGGCGTGCCTCGTAGGTCTGGTCCTCGCCACAGCGATTGATCAGTCCAGCAGCCTCAGGCGCGTCGGCCATAGACCAGTAGACCTTCCCGCCTTCGTGATGGTACTTGCGGACCTGCGAGTAGAATCGGCCGTCGACACCGTGCTCGAAGATGTACCGCGCGAGAGCCAGGATCATCGCCGCGTTCTCCTCGTTGCGGACGACGTATTCGTGCGGCCAGGTGGCGGCGTAGGTCTTGGCGAACGTCCACGCGGTCGATTCGATGAAGCTGCGGACCTCGTCTGGAAGTGGTGCTGATACTCGTTGAGTGATCGTCTGGACCTCGCCGTTCTCTTCAAGGACTCTCATGATCACGAGAGTAGACCGAGGCAGTGACAGGAGTGGTCACTCTCTCTGCGCGCCGCCTGCGGCATAAGCCAGGCGCGAGGCAAAGGACTCCAGGGTATCGAGCGCCGTCAGCTTCGATCGCCAGTCCGCGGGGATCGACTCGACTCCGTAGAACGCGCCTGCCAGCTGACCGTAGATCGCTCCTGTCGTATCCGCATCATCGCCAAGATTCACGGCGAGCAGCGCGCCCTCTCTGAAATCACTGCTTCTCGCAAACGCCCACAACGCGGCTTCCATTGACTGGACGACGTACCCGGTGCCGCGAATGTCAGGTGGGTCCTTACGCAGGAAGGATCCATGAGCGACTTCCTCGATCTTCGGGGCCAGCGGTGCGCGCTCCCACAAACCGCTGACAGGTGTGAACATCGGACTGAGCAGGTCGTCTTTGGCGACACCCTGCAGTGCTCCGATCATCAGTCCCGCGTAGTAGCGGCACGCGTCCACCGCTTCAGCCGCGGCGTGCGTCGTCTTCGAGCTGTCGGCCGCGCGCGCAATCGCCGTTTCCGGATCCTGAATGAAGAAGAGGGAGATCGGTGCGAGCCTCATCAGCGAGCCGTTGCCCGCTGTGTGCGAATCGGTGCTGCCGCACCACGGCTCACCGGTTCGTTCAAAACGAGACAGTGCATCACGGACTGTGTTGCCGATATCGAAGCACGTGCCCGTGCTGCTGTGATGTCCCTGGCGAAACCAGCGGACGTATCGCTGCAGCTGGTCGGCGGGATCGAAGCCGTTCCGCTCGAGCAGGCTTTCCGCGAGGCACAGCGCCATAGACGTGTCGTCCGTCCACTGCCCAGGCTCCAGCTTGAATGGACCACCTCCGACGATGTCGGTGACGGGCGTGAACGTGCCGGGACGGGAGAATTCCACTGTGGTTCCGAGCGCGTCACCGGCTGCGAGGCCGAGGAGTGCGCCTCGATAGCGGTCGATCAGCATTTGCCGTCCAGCCATTCACAGATGTAGCGGCGCTGGTCTTCATTCTCCGGTGATGTCATGTGGCGATCGTGCGTGTTGGCGCGCAGTTCGGCGATCTTCTCGATAGCGGCTTCGCCGGCGAGGCCGGATTCGACCAGCCAGCAACCGATCACCGTCCCGGTCCGGCCGATGCCTCCCCAGCAGTGGACGTAGACAGGTCGTCCGGCATCGATTTCTTCTCGGATCGTCGAAAGGATCCGCTGCATCTGCGCACGGTCCGCGGGGATGGAGCCGTCCCTCACACTATGGCGCAGGTGCCTGGTTTCTATCTTGCGGTCCTCGGAAAGCTCGCGCAGCAGACCGTCATACTTCGCCAGCGGCTCGTTGGTTTCAGTGAGGTCGATGAAGGTACGGATGCCGGCGTCGAGGAATTTCGTCAGCTTCTCGCGCGTCCCGCCTTCTCGGTGGGTGCCTGGGTACTCGCCGGCGAGGAACATGCCGTCGATCAGCCAGTAGGAGTCGGAGATCGGACCGGGGCGTGTGGGATGCAAGCTCATTAGTCGTCTTCCGCATCCTTCATCGCGGTCGCGAGATCGCGCATCATCGCCGCCCGCTCGTTCCACAAGTCGCGGGAGACGAGCCCACCAGACCAGTCGTAACGGCGGTCGTCGCCTGTGGCGATCCGCATCGCTTCGTCAGTCATCAGCGACTCGGCACGCATCTCGGCGCCATCGTCCTCATAAGCCCGTCCAACGTCATCTTGAGCTCGCGCGCTGCTCGTTCCCAGAACGGCGTCCGCCAATCGTCCCCGAGCCACGTTCCTTTCATGCCCCCCTTCTCAAAGGCGTAAGCGCCGAAGTCCCCATCGTCGAGGCAATGCGTCACGAGTGCGATGCGAACATCCGGCACCGCGCTGGCGACCGCCTTCGCCGAGCCGGTGACAATCAAGTGATGGCAGAAGTCGACAGCCAGCGTGTCCTCCGTTCATGGAGGAGTATAGGGCGAGGGTGTGACAGGGTGGGTCCTCACGTCGAGACACTCATTGCGCCCGTCGGCGCACGATGGTAGCGTCGTCGCGCGTGATCAAGAGTGAAGGGCGTCCCAATCGTGTCGGCAAGTCGTCGCCGCCGATTTCGGAAGACAGTATCGAGATCCGCCCAGAGCCTTCTCTCGTGCGCGGGGAGATGAACGAGGAGTGGGTGGCCCTCCTGGCCGATGTTTGTGCCCTCAAGGCCCAGCACCTCATTTATCACCAGGCAGGTATGAGCGCGCTGGATCGGCGGCTTGCCGACGCGTCATTGAACTGTGGGACGGCGCGATCGGCGTCCGCGCAAATCCGAGCGACCCACGACTGACGGAATTCATTACTCTAGGCAACGATGAGCGTCGTCGCCGCATTTCTCTACCGTGATGGCCGCCAGGTAAGGCCAATCTCGATTGACGAACCCACCCCTTGCACCGACAAGAAATCGGAGTTTGTCTGGATGGGGCTTCTCGAGCCGACGGAGGGAGAGCTGCGGACACTTGCCCAGCAGTACGGCCTGCATCCGTTGGCCGTCGAAGATGCACTGAAGGCGCATCAGCTTCCGAAGGTCGACGTCTTTGGCGATCAGTTGTTCGTGGTCGCGCGCACGGCGCATCTCGAGGGCGACCGCATCGACTACGGAGAGACCGCGATCTTTGTCGGTCGCACCCACATCATCACGGTGCGGCATGGCTCGCCGCGGGCGCATGGTGATCTCCGCCACCAGCTCGAGGCCACGCCGGCGCTGCTGGCGCACGGCGTGGACTATGTGCTTCACGCCATGCTGGACTTCGTCGTCGACGGCTATCTTCCGATCGTCGAATCGATCGAGGAGGAAGTGCTCGCGATGGAGCAGCGCACGCTCGATGCGTTCCTTGACCGGGCGGACGTTTCGCGACTGTTCAACCTGCGTCGAGAGTTGATTCGTTTTCAGCGCGTCCTCGGACCTATGAGTGAAGTCGTCCGCAAGCTCTCACATCTCGATATGCCGTGTGTCGATCCGGATGCTCGTCCCTACTTCAGCGACGTGCTCGATCATGTGCGGCGAGTTCAAGCACTGGTTGAGGGCTTGAGGGAGGTTCTGAAAACCGTGTTCGAGGTCAGCACGCTGTTGGAACAGCAGCGGACCGGCACGATTACACGGCAGCTTGCCGCCTGGGCCGCGATTCTCGCGGTGCCAACCGCGATTGCGGGCATTTACGGGATGAATTTTGCCAACATGCCGGAGCTGACCACGAGATACGGGTACTTCGTTGTGGTCGGCGCCATCGGGGTCGTGTGCGCGTTCCTGTATTACCGTTTCAAGCGCGAAGGATGGCTCTGATCCCTGAGGTTGCACCGCTCAGCGGACGATGGTTGCGTCGTCCTCGCCGCAACGCCGGCATGGCATTTGCGAGATCTCCTGCACGCCCACTCGCCGCTCTCGGGCACAGAGTCGCACACGAGGCGATCGGGATCCAGATGTGCGTGCTCCACGAGGATGTAATCAGCCGGTTCGCCCTCTTGCAGCACGGCTTGCCGGCGCGGCCCCAGCGAATGCCGCGTAAGAAACCCTAGGAGCAGGTTACAGCGATCGCTCGAACGATGCTGTGCGGGGTCAGATCTTGTTTCTTGCACGAGTGATCGGATACAGGACCCGGTTGTGACAGGGCTGGCCCAAACCAGGGCAGTGCGGAGCTACACTGAGCCGTGCAGTTCGAGTGGGACCCGGCGAAGGCGAAAGAAAATGCCTCAAAGCACGGCGTCTCATTCACCGAAGCAATGACGGTATTCGGCGATCCGCTGGAGCTCGTGATCGCGGATCCCGATCACTCCGGCGCCGAGCAGCGGTTTCTCAGTATTGGCAGATCGTCTTCCGGGCGGCTGCTCGTAGTGTCGTACACTGAGCGTAGCGCGCGCACCCGGTTGATCAGTGCCCGTCCAGCGACGGCACGAGAGCGCAAGGCATATGAATCCTGAGACACCGACGGCGGGCATCGACAAGATGCGTTCTGAGTACGACTTCTCCCAAGGCAAGCGCGGGGTGCACCACGCCGCCTATGAGGCGGGCACGAACGTGGTGTTTCTCGAGCCGGATCTAGTCGACGCGTTTCCCGACTCTGCCTCAGTAAACCAGGCCCTTCGTTTGCTCGTCAGGCTGTCGCGCAGCAAGGCGGTTACTCCGCGCAGGACCGTCAAGGGGGCACGCCGTCGCGGACCAAAGAAGACAGGACGCAAGTAATCACATCATCCTGCCCGACGTAATCGCGGATCCCATCGAGATCGTCCTGAGGACGTCGCGTCCACGAGACCGCAATCACCGCGGAAATTGCTGTCTCATCTCGTCGGGACTCACGGCCTGACCGGCCTCAGACTGTCGTAATCCGTCTTCTATCTTGGCAATGAAACAGAGCCGCTCGATTGCATCACTGATCGTGGCGCTGTCGGGCAAGGCCTTGATCGCATCGATCGCGCGTTCCTTTTCGTGGCAGAGGCCATGCGGAATTTAGCATCGTCCGCCGGGCCGATTTGGCGCCCAAGCCGTCTCGGGGTGCCAGGTTTTCGATGCGGGATCCGCATCGATCAGGGATCAGGGATTAAGGATCAGGGATTCTTACCGCCACTCCTTCTCCGTCACCTCCACCACCTCCATCACCACCTCGTCCCACGCCAGCAACTCCTCCCGGGTCGGCACCAGCTCGTAAGGATGGAAGTGCGCTGCGCTACTCAGTGCCGCCCAGGCCTGGTGCGCTCGGCGCGCCACGTCCGCACCCTTCGATCCGGACGACATCCGAAGATACGTTCCCAGGCAAAGGAACTGCGCGCGCGTCGAGCACTCCTCCACCCCTGGCGCCTTGGCGCTCCAGTAGGTCTTGAGCGACACCTCCAGCGCCTGCCGTTGGAGCAGGACGGCCGCCCGCGGCCACAGGCCGGTCGTCTCAGTGGACGCGCGATCGAGGAGGCTCCTCGCCGACGCCAGGATCTCGCGGGCGACGGTATCCTCTCCACCGGTCATGGCAGACGCGGCTGGTGGCATCTACGTGATGGCGTGGGTGCCGGAATACGATGCGATGCGGACATTCGCCGCGGAGCGGATCGAGACGTTCGGCTTGATGGACGAGACCTTCCAACCTCGACCACTTCCGCTCGAACCGTTCGCCGATTCAATGGGCGTGAACACGGGCACGCCGGAGAAGATCGTCACCGAGTTCGAACCCGACGCCGCCATCCACGTGCGCACGCGGCTGTGGCACAAGTCGCAACAGCTCGATGAACTGCCGGACGGACGGCTGCGTGTCACGCTTGAGGTCTGCAACGACTACGCGTTGCGCGCCTGGGTGCTCGGGTTTGGCCCGGACGCTATAGTCGCCCACCCTGAAACACTGGCGCGCGACATCTTCGAAGCAGCCGATCGCACACGCCGTCGTTATCTGCGAACACTGCACAGCGAACTCCGCCTCGAAATGCTGCACATGAGAGCGGGGTAGGGTGCACGGGTGCCACGTTCTGCGAAAGCCCTCTCGATCTGACAACGGCGTCAGAGGTGCCCTGAACCGCGGCCACAAGTGGGGTGAGTTTCATTGGAACCTTGAGTACATCTCCGCCGTCCTAGTATTTGCTTAAAGCAAGTAATATCGTGATGACACGATGACCAAACGTCTGAGTACATCGCCCGAATCGTTCCTCCCGCTTACTCCGGTCGCGTTCGAGATCCTGCTGGCTCTCGGTGAAGGTGAGCGGCATGGATACGAGGTCATGATCGCAATCGAACGACGCTCGGCTGGCAGGATCAGCCCCAATCCCGGCACCCTGTACCGGGCGCTCGACCGACTCGTGCAGGAAGGGCTGTTGACGTCCGCGGTTCGATCCGTGGAGGGCGAAAACCGGCGGGTCTTTTCCCTCTCCCCGCTCGGGAGAGCTGTCGCGGCAGCCGAAGCGGCGCGACTGTCGGATCAGGTCCTGGCCGCCCGGAGCGTTCGGCTGTTCAAGCGAGGCGGCGCATGAGTAGCCCGCTGAACCACGACGTGATCATCGCCGCGGCCACGAGCCTTTTTCGTGTCTGCATCCGCCTTTATCCGCGCCGGTTCCGCGTCGAGTACGGCTCCGAGATGGAAGTGCTGTTTCGGCGCCGGATGATCCGCGCGAGCAGCGCGGGTTCAGCGCCGCTGATGTTGGCGCTGCTCATCGCATTTCAGGACGTTCTGTCAGGAGCCGTCGCGGAACGTTTCCCCGCCCGGCGCACCAAACGAGGCCGTGCCATGTTTTCTGCACGTTCGCTTCAAGGACTCCGCGCGTTCGACGGGCTGGCGCTCGACTTCAAGCTCGGGGGGCGAATGCTCGTGCGGTATCCCGGCCTCACGGTTATCGCCGGACTGGCGATGGCATTCGGGATCTGCGTCGGGACGGTCATCTTCCAGATGATGTCGATCTTCGTGTACCCGTCCCTGCCGTTGCCCCAGGGGAACCGCCTCGTGCAGATCCGCAACTGGGACGTCACGGCGAACAGTGCCGAGCCACGCGCGCTGCACGACTTCAACGTCTGGCGCGGCACGCTCCGGTCCGTGACGGACCTGGGGGCCTGGCGCAACGTGACGCGCAACCTGATCGTGACGGAGGGAGACGCCCGTCCCGTGCAGGTCGCCGAGATCACCCCTTCCGCCTTTCGCGTCGCGGATGGCACGCCGCTCATGGGGCGCGTGTTGACGGAGGCCGACGAGCGCCCCGGAGCGCCTGCGGTCGCGGTGATCGGCTACGACGTCTGGCGGACGCGGTTCGGCAGTGACCCTGCTGTGCTCCGTCGGAGCGTGCAGCTCGGGACGGAAGACGTGACCATCGTCGGCGTGATGCGCGAGGGTTTCAAGTTCCCGATCGCGCACGATGTGTGGACGCCTCTGCGCATCGTCAACGACGCGCAGGCGCCGCGGTCCGGGCCTGCGATCTCCGTGTTCGGCCTGCTCGCGCCCGGCGCGACCCTCGAGACAGCCCAGACGGAGCTGACAGCGGTCGGCCAGCGTCTCGCGAGCGAGCAGCCCTCGACCCACGCGCAGCTTCGGCCGCAGGTAGCGGCTTACGCGATGCTGGACGGGCCCGGGCCCGGCCAAGACGACATCGGCATCGTCGCCTCGATCTATTTCTTCTGCGTGATGCTCCTCGTCCTGATCTGCAGCAACGTCGCGCTGCTGCTCTTCGCGCGCGCCGCAACGCGCGAGACCGAGCTGACGGTCCGGACGGCGCTGGGCGCAAGCCGCAGCCGGATCGTTGCGCAGATGTTCGCGGAGGCGCTCGTCCTCGGCGGCGTGGCCGCCGTTATAGGTCTCGCGGCCGCCCATCTCGCGCTGCAGAACTGGGGACTGCCCTTCCTCGAAATGAATCTCGGCCGCCTACCCTTTTGGTACGACGTAAACCTCTCGCCCACGACGGTGCTGTTCGCGCTGGCGCTCACCGTGCTCGGTTCCGCGATCGCGGGTGTGATGCCGGCGCTCAAGGTGACGCGCCATATGGGATCGAGGCTGAAGCAGGCCACGGCCGGGGCTGGCGGATTGCAGTTCGGCGGCATCTGGACCGTCGTCATCGTGGTGCAGGTCGCGATCACGGTAGCGTTTCCCGCGGTCGTCTACGTC
This sequence comes from Vicinamibacterales bacterium, assembly GCA_035537955.1. Lineage (GTDB taxonomy): Bacteria > Acidobacteriota > Vicinamibacteria > Vicinamibacterales > 2-12-FULL-66-21 > JACDCA01. The sequence continues at coordinate 13,539 of DATLLF010000168.1, forward strand.
GAGCAGGGGCAGTTGCGCCACATCCGGACGTTCGACGCCGGATTTGCAGCCGAGGAGTACCTCGCCGTGGCGCTGGCGATGGAGACTCCGGTTGTCGGCGGAGCGAACGGCGAGTCGGACCGCGCCGCGCAGCGCGCCGCCTTCGCGACGAGCATCGAGGAGCTGCGCCGGCGCCTTACGGCGGAGCCAGGGGTTGCCGGGGTGACCTTCGCCGACTGGGTTCCCCGCATGCCAGACCGCCCGTGGGAGCGGATCGAGCTAGCGGATAAGGTGACGGTCCCGCCTCGCGCAGAATCCGACGCGGCGGGCGCCGCGCGGCCGCCGCGCGGATGGGTGAACGTCGCGCGTATCGAGCCGTCCTACTTCGACGTAGTGGAAGCGCCGATTCTCGCCGGGCGGCCGTTCGCTGTCGCCGATCTTGCGCCGGGTGCGAATGTCGCGATCGTGGATCAGGGCTTCGTGGAGGAAGTGCTGCAGGGACGGAATCCCATCGGGCAGCAGCTGCGATTTGTGCCGGATCCGCAGGATACCGCCGGCAAGCCCACCAATCCCTGGATCGAGATCGTGGGCGTCGTGAAGGAGCTGGGGATGGGTTCACCCCTGGAAAAGGAACGCGCCGCGGGGTTGTACCTTCCTGCCACCCCGGACCGATTCGGCCGGGTGTTCATGATGGTGCACGGTCGCGGAGATCCCATGACGCTGGTGCCACAGATTCGCGCGATCGCCGCCGCCGTCGATCCGGCGCTCCGCCTGGGGGAGTGGCAGCGCCTGGACCAGGTCCTGGACGACTTCCTGTGGTTCGTCGGGCTGTGGATGCGAGTCACGATCGTGATGACGGCCGTCGCCCTGCTGCTCTCGCTCTCCGGGATCTACGCGGTGCTGTCGTTCGCCGTTGCGCGACGCACGCGGGAGATCGGCGTCCGCGTGGCCCTGGGCGCCACCCGGCGGCGTGTCATCGCGGCCATCTTCCGCCGTCCGCTGATCCAGGTGGGAC